>NZ_JAAHHS010000053.1 GCF_010692395.1 Moorena sp. SIO3H5 | reverse complement strand
AAATGGGGGAGATTTGAGTATCACCACCGGGGAGTTAATTGTCAAAGATGGAGCAGTTGTTTCAGCTAGCACTGCTGGTGAAGGGGACGGGGGAGATGTGAGTATTACCACTGGGCAGTTAATTGTCAAAGATGGAGCACAAGTTTTAGCTGTCACTGTTGGTGAAGGGGATGGGGGAAAGTTGACTGTGGATGCCTCTGAATCTGTTCAACTGATTGGTACTGATGCCGATGGTTCGGTTTCCAGCGGCTTGTCGGCTGAAGCTTTTGGGAAAGGAAATGGGGGAGATTTGAGTATCACCACTGAGCAGTTAATGGTCAAAGATGGAGCAGTTGTTTCAGCTAGCACTGCTGGTGAAGGGGACGGGGGAGATGTGAAGATTACCACTGGGGAGTTAATAGTCTCTGATGGAGCACAAGTTTCAGCTGCCACTGTTGGTGAAGGGGACGGGGGAAAGTTGACTGTGGATGCCTCTGAATCTGTTCAACTGATTGGTAGCTCAGCCGATGATCGGGTTCCCAGCGGCTTGTTTACTCAAACTGAGGGGAAAGGAAAAGCGGGAGAGTTGAAGATTACCACTGAGCAGTTAATGGTCAAAGATGGAGCAGTTGTTTCAGCTAGCACAACCCGTGAAGGGGACGGCGGAAATTTGACTGTGGATGCCTCTGAATCTGTTCAACTGATTGGTACTGATGCCAATGGTCAGTATCGCAGCGCCTTGGCTAATCTAAGTCAAGGCACAGGAAAAGCGGGAGAGTTGTTGAAAATTACCACTGGCCAGTTAATTATCTCTGATGGAGCAGGAGTTAGTGCTCAAAGCAATCAACCGGGGAGTTCAGCAGGCGAAGTAAAGATTAATGCCAACTCCATCTTCCTAAACAACAATGGAATCATCACAGCAGAAACAGCAGGAGCGCAAGGCAATATTACTCTATATTCCCGTGACATCCAACTCCTCAACGAAAGCAAGATTAGAACTGACGCTGAGAATACCACTGGGGGCAAGATCAAAATTGATACTGACATCTTACTCGGTCTGGGAGATAGCGACATTACCGCCAATGCTCAACTTGGCTCAGGAGGTAGTGTGACCATTAAGGCAAAAGGCATCTTTGGCTTAGAGTTTCGAGACCGTCCAACTCCAGAAAATGATATCACTGCCACCTCCACCCTTGGCTCATCCTTTAACGGTGAAGTCAAAATCAACATCTCCCAGGTAGACCCCACATCAGGCTTAAACGAATTGCCAGGAATCCTGGTCGATGCAGAAGCCATCCTGGCCAATGACCTTTGTGGCTTTGAGAATAATCGGATTGCTGGCGGGAGTTCCTTCACCATTACCGGAAAAGGCGGTTTACCACCGACTCGATTAGATCCGGTGATTAATACTGACAGAACAGTGGGCTGGAGAACTCGTCCTGGCTTAGCCAGCAGCAGGAGACAAAAATTACAGCAGCAAGCTAATGTCAGACCCCCTCAACCTGTCCCAGAAAAAAAAGTGATTATCGAAGCCCAAGGCTGGGTAACAGCAAAGGATGGCACCATTATTCTTACTGCTCATCCGTTTAGGGGTACTCCTGTTGATCAGATATTGCCCAATCTTGATTGTCATTCAGGTTTAGGGAACAGGGAACAGGGAACAGGGAACAGGGAGTAGAAATATGAAAAAACTATCATTTCTAATTGCAATCGCATTAATATGCTTCCTACCATCGGGAAAAGCGTTATCAAATTCTGTTGTCATCACACCCGATTCCCGATTCCCGATTCCCGATTCCCGACTCCCGATTCCCGATTCCCTAGAACAACAAGCCCAACAACGCTATGAAACAGGGCAATTTCAAGAGGTGATACCGTTGTTGGATCAAGTTATTAGTAACTACAGCGATACTGGAGACATTATTGGTGAGATTAACAGCTTAGTTAATTTAGCTTTAGTTTATCAACGTTTGGGAAACTTGGAACAAGCTAAACAAACCCTATCCCAGAGTTCTACTAAATTATCACAACTTTCACCTAATACTAAAGAATATCAAGAATTACAATCCCAAATACTGTCAGTGGAAGGACAAGTATACTTATCCCTAGGTGATGTCAAAAAAGCCTTAGCAAATTGGGATAAAACTAGTGATATTTACGAAGACCTAGGAGATCTGAATAGATTAACGGAAAGTCAGATTTACCAAGTGCAAGCATTACGATCATTAGGGTTATATCATCAAGCGACTAAAACCTTAATTCAAATTAAGGAAACTCTCCAAGAGCAACCGGATAGCAAACTCAAAAGTAGAGCCCTCCAATACCTAGGTAATATCCTGCGCAGAGTAGGAAAATTCCAAGACTCTCAAGAAATTTTACAACAAAGTTTAGCCATAGCAGAAAAATTATTAAATCAGACTTTGATTGCTGAAATTAAACTAAATTTGGGGGATACAGCTAGATTACTAGGGGAAACAAAAAAGGCAATGAATTACTATAAACATATTGTGGAGGAATCTCCCTTACCGGATCTTAAGATTCAGGGACAATTAAATCAACTGAGTATATTGATAGCTAACCAAGAGTGGTCACAAGCCAAAAGGTTATTGTCAGCGATAGACTATACTTTAACGACATTATCTCCAAATCAAACAGCAATAAGTGCTAGAATTAATCTAGCCCAAACCCTTTCAAAAAGTAAAAGCTCCCAACTTAAATCTCCCCACTCCCTTGCTACTTATCTCGCCGATGCTATTAAGCTAGCTAGGAATTTAGGAGATAAAAGAGCGGAAGCTGAAGCCATTGGTAACTTGGGAACCTTATACGAATACAATCAACGTCTTGATGAAGCCCAAGACTTGACCGAAAAAGCCTTAGTCATTGCTCAAGGAATCCAGGCTCCGGATTTAGCCTATCAATGGCAATGGCAACTGGGCAGAATTCTAAATCTAAAACAGGATAAAAAAAACGCGATCGCGGCCTATTATCAATCCGTGATAACCCTCCAATCTATCCGTAGCGACCTAGTCACGATTAGTAGCGATATTCAGTTTGATTTCCGAGAGAGTGTTGAACCAGTCTACCGAGAATTAGTAGGACTACTGCTCGAACCAAATGCATCTCAAGAAAACCTCAAAAAAGCACGAGATGTGATTGAATCCCTGCAACTAGCAGAACTAGACAACTTCTTTCGGGATGCCTGTTTAGATGCCAAACCAGTTAATATCGACGAAATAGACCCTCTAGCCGCGATATTCTATACCATTATCTTGCCAGACCGGCTGGAAGTAATTGTCACCTTGCCGGGACAACCTCTGCGCCAGATCACCACTAACTTACCCAAAATAGCAATAGAATACCAACTGGCTTTGGCTTGGAGAAATATTACTAGCCCTTGGCGAGGTCTTCAAAAGGAAAACTTACAAACAATACACAACTGGTTAATCGGCCCGATTCAGGCCGAACTAGCCAATAGTAACATCCTCACCCTAGTATTTATCCCCGACGGAGCCCTGCGCAATCTTCCCATGTCTGTGCTTTATGACGGGGAAAAGTATGTGATCGAGAAATATAGTATTGCCGTAGCACCCAGTTTACAACTAATCGACTCCCAAGCAAACGCCAGACAAAACTTTTCAGTTCTGAGTGCTGGAGTGACGGAAGTTCGTCCCCATCGTCCCAATTTAGCACCACTTCCTGGGGTGAAGGTGGAATTAGAGAATATCAAGGCTCAAGTTCCTTCATCGATTCTACTCAATGAATCCTTTACTGAATCCAACTTCAATACAGAAGTTAATACCTCTGGTTACGAAATCGTTCATCTCGCCACTCATGGTCAATTCAGTTCAGTAGCTGAAAAAACATTTCTGCTGACCTGGGATGACGTGATCAATCTCAATGAGTTAAATAGTCTAATCTCAGCCGATCAAAAGCAAAAAAATCCCATTGAATTACTCGTCCTCAGTGCTTGTCAGACAGCCGCAGGAGACTCCCGAGCCGCTTTGGGATTGGCTGGAGTAGCAGTGCGATCTGGCGCACGCAGTACCCTTGCCAGTCTCTGGTCTGTGGACGATCTAAGCACTGCTAAGTTAATGACTCACTTCTATGAGAGCTTAGTGAAGGGCAAGGTTAGCAAGGCTGAAGCTCTGCGACAAGCTCAACTGGAGCTGTTGCAGAGGGAGGAATTTAAGCACCCCTATTACTGGTCGGCTTTTATTTTGCTGGGAAATTGGTTGTGAAAATTAGGGAGTAGGGAGTAGGGAGTAGGGTGTGGGGTGTGGGGTGTGGGGTGTGGGGTGTGGGGTTTGGAGTGTGGGGAGATAGGAAGAGGGAGTAGTTGTATTTGGTGCGATCGCATACCGGTTCTCAAAAAAGCGATCGCCTTTGGCGCGGCTTCGCCGATCGCACGGGTCGCATCTGTAAAATGGTCATCTTGGTGGAACTGGCATCTTGCCAGTTTCATGCTTATGGGCATTTTGGTGGAACTGGCATCTTGCCAGTTTCATGCTTATTGTCAAGCGGGCAGGATGCCCACTCTACTCCGATTGATTAATTAATTTAGCAACGCCGCTTTTTTGTGCTGCTAACTAATGTAGTGTGTCAGTGCAATAGTTTTTTTGACCCCTCTTTCCACCCTTAAGATTCTTACAACTTTTAAGATACTTACCACCCTTTGCAGTCATATTGTGTTAATGCAATAGTTTTTTTGACCCCCTTAACTTTTTACTCTCTTACAACCCTTACCACCCTCTAGCTAGAAATAGCGTCAATGCAACAGTTTTTTTGACTCCTTGCATTTACTGAGAACTTGTGTTAATATAACAGTATTGTTAAAGCAATGGTTTTACCGCCATGATGATTTCTACCGCCCAAGCTGCTGAATTACTAGGTGTTTCTGCCACTCGCGTCCGTTTCCTGCTGAGCAAGGGCAGAGTGAAGGGGGCTTATAAGGTGGGTAGAACTTGGGTGATTCCTCTGTTTGACGGTATGCCGGTGGTCACCCCTGGTACTCGCGGACCGAAGCGGAATTGGTCAAAGCGCACGCAGTACACGAAGGCTGTGATTCACGTTAATCAAAGGGTAATTCGCCAAAATCTCAAGAGCGGGGAGCGCAACCCTGTGATTACGGTCAAACGGGGTTCTAAAAATATTTACGGTCATACGGTAGAGGTCAATGGCCCTTGTCGGGTGATGTATCGTCCTGATGATCCTTTACATTGTGGGGCTAGGGTGTGGATTGAGACGATTTCTGATTTTAAGGTGAGCTGATTTGGTCAGCGGTCAGCCGTCAGCCGTCAGTGGTCAGTGGTCAGCTTATCTTATTCAAAAGCTGTTCGCACCTCAAGTAGCCTGGTCATTCAAGTAGCGTGGGCGTAGCGCATTAGCTGATAGCTGATAGCTGATGGCTGATAGCTGATAGCTGATAGCTGAATAACTAAGCTAAAAACCAATCGAAATTTCGGCTAATCAACAATTCTGTCTTCTTGGCATGGTGAGTGTTTTTCATGGCAATAGGTTGTATAGCAAATTCATAGCGACTTGCTAGATCTCTTGTTTCTTCTGTATTGTCATAGCTCATCAAAAAATCCCCTTCTAATTTGCTAGCAAGTTTAAATAGAGCTTCATGATCAACTGCTGAATATCGATAGAGCCTGCGCCCAGCTTTTAGATAAGGTGGATCAATAAAATAAATAGCATCATTGCGGTGATAATTTTGCTCACAAACCTCAAACCCATCCCCAGCAATAAATTTAATTTTTGTCTTGATTTTATCAATAGAAAGTATGCGCTTTTTCAGGGTTTCAGGATACCAGCGTGACGTGATTCCTTTGCCATTTTCCCCTTTTTTCATAAAACTAGCACCATCAGCCAGAATTCCACCACGATTAACGCGATTTTTAACTACTGTTGCGAAAGCGAGAGATTCAAGAGATTCATTTGCAGAATCAATAGCTTGCTTAGCACTCTTTGGAGTTAGATTAAAATTGACAATAGTTTCCGCTAGCCATTCAGCACCACCACCTAAAATGACCTGCCACACAGCAGCAACCCCTTCATCTTTTTCTACCATAGTTACTCTACCTACTAAATTCTCGAAAGCAGCAGTAAGACTGACTATAGCTCCACCAGCAAAAGGTTCAAAAAGTTCCTTATCTGTACCACCTTTATTATACAACCATTGGCGAATTTGAGGTATTAGCCAAGTTTTACCACCAGCATAGCGAAATGGGCTACGTTGCGGCACACTAGCTACATTTATGACTTTTTTATGACTGGTGAGACAGGCAGTATTAAATAGCTCAAGTTGAGTCATTGGCTTATAGCAATTCTATGAATTGTGAGGTACAAATTTCTGGTTTTTAGGGAGCAGGGAGCAGGGAGCAGGGAGCAGGGAGCAGAGAAGAGAAAAGAGGGAAGAGGGAAGAGATAAAAAATAATCTGTACCTCATAGCTACGATAAACGGCTTATCCTTTATTGTAAAGGAAGATCTACTATGGTTTGAGTATCTGGAGGATTATCTAGTTTATCATCAAGTTTCTGTTGAAGCACTTCAAGGAAATCTTCTACGTTACCAGCTTTCGGTGTTGAAATAGCGTTAATTGCTGCCCAGTATTCTGTATAAACTACATCGTGTAACGTCAAGTTGAACTTATTTTTTTCCTGTTCTAGGGTGTAAAGATGCCAGGCAACTTCCGATTTATCCCATTCAACCTGTGGCAATTGTGGCAGAGTATCAAAGAAACTCTTTTGTAAAACGATTACCTGTTTCTTATTCCACTCACGAAAAATTGATCCCTTATACAAAAGCTGAGGGAGCAGGCGTTTGCGTGAGGATGATAGATAATCTGGACTAGGATAATAAGTTGTCAATTTTGCCCAATCTATAGTTTTCCACTCTTCAGGATTACTAATATACCTTTCAAAGGGTTTTCTAACGTTACCAGAAATATAAACAGCTTGCACTTCTACAGAGCCAAAATCTAAAACTTTTCCTCGATCATCATAAGAAACTAAGACTAGATCAATATTTCCAGCGGACTGACCATTGGCATCTTTCAAGCGAACTTCTGTCAGGGAAGTCCAATTAGTTTCCTCTCCAAAGAAATAATTAGCGGCATTTTCAGCAATTAGCCAATCCTGTCGGAAGCGAACTGGACAAGTAATGACCGATTCATCCCTGTGATAGATACTACATACACCTAGAGGATTGTTTGCCTTATCTTTGGTGCAATTCGGCACCTTATTGTTATAAGGACACAGTTTGTAGCGACGATAGCGCTTTGCCTGTTCTGTGAAGTTGTTAGTTGGGAATCCGAAGACCTCTGCAAGAGGATTGTTGGACATATCAATCTAGTATAGTACTTATGTAAATCTAAGACTACCGTAAAAAGATCAAGATATTGATTAAAGTTGTACCGCTAAGGGTGAAGCTAGATAATTGCTTACGGATAAACAGCTAAGGTGGAAATTTATACTCAGCAGCAATCCATTGATGCGATTGGCCTCTGGCCACGCTGCGCGAACGCAAGCAAGTTCCAGCAGACTTTCTAGTGCAATTCGCTACTTGCCCGATTGTCACGTTTCTTCGGACTTCCCTATAAAATAGATACAGCTCAACCTTACCATTAGGCTCAAAAACAGGAGACTTAAGTGGCATACAGTGACTTTACTCTCAAGAAAGTAAAGCTTGACTTCAATATCCAGACTGTGGAGGATCAGTCACTATTTTCCAATACTGAAGAAATTGAAATCAGTGATTATCTGGCACAGACCTTAAAAAGAAATGTCCCTTTAGCCTTAGCCATTAATACGGAAAAAGCTAGGTCAGAACTCATCATTATCAATATTTTACTGGAAGTTAAAGAAAAATCCTCTCAAAAAATTAGTCTATTCTCAGGGATTGATTTTAATGTCGATAAGGAAAAAGGCTTAACTGGATTTTGCGATTATATCATTAGCGGTTCAGAAGAGCAGTTATATTTAGAGTTACCGGTAATTACAATAGTTGAAGCTAAGAATGAAAATATTATTTCTGGCTTAGGTCAATGTATTGCGGAAATGTATGCTGCTCAACTCTTTAATCAAGAAGCAAGTCATGAGTTATACTGTGTATATGGTGCAGTAACAACAGGGGATGAATGGAGGTTTGTTAAGCTTGATAAAAATGTCGCTTATATAGATAATGATAGCTATTATATTAGCGATATTAATAAAATTATTGGGATTCTAGTGAATATGGTAAAAGGAGAAGCCTAAGGGAGCAGGGAGCAGGGAGCAGGGAGCAGGGAGCAGGGAACAGGTAATAGGTAATAGGTAATAGGTAATAGGTAATAGGTAATAGGTAAGGGAAAATAGTAGAAATTCTATCTACCTCATTATCCCGATTCCCGATTCCCGATTCCCGATTCCCGATTCCCGATTCTCGATTCCCTAAAACCCAATCGATAACTGGAATAATTGTGAAATCAATCCTATAATTCCGCCGATTAATACTAACCATAGGGAATTTACCTTAAAACGAAATACCAGCACTGCGCTAGCTATTGCTACCATAACGGTTAACCAATCCACTAAAGCAGTACGTGCTAAAATGTAGGTTACTCCTGTCATCAGTCCTAAGGAAGCAGCATTAACACCGTCAAGGAATCCACTTGCCCAGGGGGATTGCCGTAGCTTGGGGACCCAAGGATTGAGGATTCCCACTAACACAAAGGCAGGCAAGAAGATTCCAACAGTTGCAGCGATTGCGCCAACATTTCCATTCAGCAGATAGCCAATGAAGGTAGCAGTGGTAAACACAGGACCGGGAGTGACTTGACCGATTGCGATCGCATCTAGCAGTTGTTGGGAAGTCAGCCATTGGTGGCGCTCTACTAAATCTTGTTGTAGAAATGCCAGCAGCACATAGCCACTACCATATAGAACGGAACCTATTTTTAGGAAGAATAGGAACACACTAACAGAAGATATAGAAGCGGCGGATGGTACACTAGTTTGTGCTAAAAGACTAGAGAAAGGGACAAGTAAAGCACCTGTGATATTGTTTCCTCTACGCCACAGGGTTTTGACTAGCATTACCGCAGCTCCCACCAACAGCAGTAATAGAATTTCATGGGTACCTAAGAAAAAAGCGATAGTAGCTGCAACTCCTGCTACTGTGGTGGGAATATCTTTTGCTGCTTTTTTCCCCAACTTCCATAACGCTTGTAAAACAATGGCGATGATAACTGGTTTGATACCATAAAGGAGCCACTCTACCTGGGGCACACTCTGGTAACGGGCATAAATTGCTGCCATGATCCAGACAATCACCATTGCTGGCAAGATAAAACAGGAACCAGCAACAAACAGCCCTCGCCATCCTGCTCGCTCATAACCGATGTGAATCGCTAATTCTGTAGAGTTAGGACCTGGAAGAAGATTGGTAACGCCGAGTAGATCGAGCAGCTTCTCATGACTCATCCACTGTCGTCGCTTCACTACTTCATCATCCATCATGGCAATGTGAGCAGCTGGGCCACCAAAGGCAATTGTCCCCAATTTAAAAAAGACTAGTGCTAATTCTTTTAGTCGTTGCCCCTCTTGTTGTGGGGACAGTTGAGCGTCAGAACTGTTGTGTTGCTCAGGCTGAATATCGTCTATTTCGTTAGACACTGGTTTGACTCAAAAGGCGTCAAGGTTAATATATCAAAGGGAACAGGGAATCGGGAATCGGGAATCGGGAATCGGGAATCGGGAGTCGGGGTAATAAAATGTAATTTATAATTAATTATATATAATTAATATTTAGCTGTTTGCGTAGCGTGCGCGTTTTTGTGGTTATTTTATTTGCCTTTTGCCTTTTGCCTTTTGCCTTTTGCCTTTTGCCTTTTGCCTTTTGCCTTTTGCCTTTTGCCTTTTGCCTTTTGCCTTAACTATTATATTGGTTATTTTTATGGTAGAATATTAGTAGAGTAATCTGGTGTAATATATGGCTAAGTTTTACTCAGAAATCAATCAAGATTTAAAAGAGTTTATTGAGGAGCAAAAGATATTTTTTACAGCCACAGCTCCCCATCAAGGTCGTATTAACTTATCCCCCAAAGGGATTAATACCTTTCGGTGTATTGATAATAAAACAGTAGCTTATCTAGATTTAACCGGTAGCGGTAACGAGACATCGGCTCATTTGCTGGAAAATGGCAGAATGACGATCATGTTTTGTAGCTTCACTGAAAAGCCATTAATTCTCCGGCTTTATGGTCACGGTCAGGTAATTCGACCTAGGGATAAGGAATGGGAAAAATTTTACTACCTATTCAATAGCCTACCAGGGGAAAGACAGATTATTGTATTGAATTTAGAATCTGCCCAAACCTCCTGTGGTTATGGTGTACCTTTGTATGACTTAAAAGGAGAGAGGGAAACTCTAATCAAGTGGGCGAATAAGAAGGGAGAAAAGGGAATTCACGACTATTGGCAAGCCAAGAACATTGAGAGTATAGATGGGTTACCCACTAATCTTTTATAAGATTAACAAGAATGTAGAATTAAGAATGTAGAATTAATAATTCTACATTCTGAAAAAGAACCAAACTCACTTATTTTTTAGTTTGGTCTAAACTAGCGGCAGCGCTATTGACCCCGATGGGATTTTCCCGGGTTACAGCAATATTGATATGTGATTTTCCAGTAATCAGAGCAGTTGCTCGCTGTAATGCCTCGATGCGATCGCTAACTCGGTTTTGTGGTGGTAATAGTTCCAGGATTTTCAACTTTTCCAGCCTTTGCCTAACCCTACCAGTGGCACCTACGATAAACACATCACGACGTTTGTCACGAGCCTCCTTAACCATAGTCTCTATCGCTAAAGAAGCGGTCACTCCCAACAAGGGAACATCACTGAGATCTAAAATCAGGACATCATACTTTTCTACCATCCCCATCCGCTGAGAGATACCCTTGGCTGCACCAAAGCTCATTGGTCCACCAAGACGGAATAGGAAAATTCGACCACGAGCCTGTTTCAGAAGTTGTTGTTCTTCATAGCTCAAACTCTTTTCACCATCATCAGGAGCAGTAATTTCCTTGATTTGATTAATTTGGAGGTCAGTGAGGTTTTTGACAGTCAACAGGTTGGCAATGAACACCCCAACGGCAACGGCTGTAATTAGGTCAACAAATACAGTCATGAATAACACTAAATACATTAATGCTGCTGCCTTGAGGGAGACTTGATGGGCTCGTTTTAGGAAGCTCCAGTCAATAATATCGATGCCTACTTTAATCAAGATGCCCGCCAGTACAGCATGGGGAATTTTTTCAGTCAGGCTTCCTGCCCCCAAAACAACTTCTAGCAGCACTAGGGCATGAATCATGCCTGAAAGGGGGGTTTGACCACCAGCCTTAACATTGATTACCGTCCGCATGGTAGCACCAGCACCAGGTAGCCCACCAAACAAGCCAGCAATCGTATTACCGATACCCTGACCAATTAATTCTCGGTCAGAGTCGTGCTGGGTACGGGTAATATTATCAGCAACCATGGACGTTAACAGAGAGTCGATAGCGCCCAAGGTGGCTAACATTAGACCATAGCCAAGCATCTCTTTGAGCTGCCTGAAATCAAAGACTGGCAACTGTAGCTTGGGTAAGCCTGTGGGGATTTCTCCAATCCGTCTGAGCTCGCTGTCTGGCAGGTCTGGGAAAAAGACAACTGATATCAATGTACAGACTATCAGTGCTAGCAAGGGGGATGGAATTAATCGACTCAGCTTCCTAGGTGATCCAAACATAATCACCAGAGTCAGGATTGCTAGACCGGTAGCGGCAAAATGGGGATTAGCCACAAAGTTAGGAAAATTGCTGACAGATTCCACCACATTCCCAGAACTAGGATGCCCGAAAAATGGACCAATCTGTAACAACAGAATAATCACACCAATCCCTGACATAAAGCCAGATATAACTGTGTAGGGCATCAGGGTAATATATTTACCCAGCCGCAACACCCCAAATAAGATTTGAAATATCCCACCTAGCATGACAACAGTAAATGCCATGGCTAGACCATTCTCTGGGTTTTTAGCAACTAGCGCCGTAAACACCGTTGTCATCACTACGGTCATCGGGCCAGTGGGACCAGAAATCTGAGAGGGAGTACCGCCAAACAGAGCGGCAAACAGACCAACAAAAATAGCGCCGTAAAGACCATGAATTGCCCCAGCACCGGAGGATACTCCAAAGGCTAGGGCTAATGGTAGTGCAACAATGGCAGCAGTCAGGCCGCCAAAGACATCACCGCGCAAATTACGGAAATGTAAACCATTCACAAATTGCATGAGTGGGTAATTTAGTGAAAGAATAATACTTGCAAAGCGGCCCACATCTAATTGATTCTTTCCATATAACTTGGAATTCCTACCATGATGGTATAGGAAAATCTAAGGGGTAGAGCCATCCAAATATAGAAACCGAGATTTACCTGGGCAACACTAAAGTATATGGAAGCCAGAGTTCCTTATAGCAAGAATTGCTATATAAGATGCTATAGAATTTTACACTAGAATTTTA
Source organism: Moorena sp. SIO3H5 (assembly GCF_010692395.1). GTDB lineage: Bacteria > Cyanobacteriota > Cyanobacteriia > Cyanobacteriales > Coleofasciculaceae > Moorena. Next base: position 16,638 of record NZ_JAAHHS010000053.1, on the reverse strand, counting down.
CACTGCCAGAAGTGAAACTTTTTAGAGTTTTGGTTAATCGATAGAGTTTTAGCATTAAATCAATGGATGAGATGCACTAGAGACTCTAATCGCCCCAGGGCAAACGAAGCTAAATTCTACAAACCTTACTCAGAAGCCATGCAGAGGTGCGAACCTTGGCGAATTTAATAATTAGATGGGGAAAGGGCACCTAACAAAGATTTAAGAATTAATAATAATTTAACAATTAATAATAATTTAACAATTAATAAGCAAAAATACTTATATTATCAAGATGATTATATCCAGAGGTGCGCTCTTACTTGGCGAATTTAATTCTTAATGGTAAGAGCGCACCTATAGGCACTTCAAAATAACACAGGTTTACCCTAGTTATCTCCCCAAAGAATAATTGAGCAAGGTTAGTGGGAGTATAAAGAAGAATTGGTGGATTATTTCGCAAATTATGGTTAAAAATTCCTGGAAAATCAATTACTCTGACCAGAGATTAGACAGTCTCTGACCAGACACGACTCAATGGGACAATAGTTGCTGATCTCGAGCTCAGGTTAAATCAGATTGGGATAGTCCTGGTAAGATTGGGCTAATCACTGGTAACCTATCCTGCTGTTGACGAGAAAGCATGCAAAAAATCCTGAGTTGGGCAATACTAGCTTCTGTGATTACATTACCTGTTTTACCTGTTTCGGCTGAGCAACCCCTTTTCCTGGCCTATCCCCCCCGTGAGCATAAAACTACTGCAGAGAAAATTTTCTTGATTGGTACTGCAGCCCCCACTTCAGAGGTGTTGGTCAATGGTAGACCTATCCCCCGTAGCCAAAGTGGGAATTTTGCTCCTAGTTTCCCTCTGCAGCTGGGAGAAAATCGGTTTACCTTGCGCTATCTAAACCAAGAAATTCAAGTTACCGTAACCCGGCTGTCTACTGAACCACAGTTACCACAAGGTTTGGGATTTGCCAAAGATTCCCTGACCCCAGCAGCAGATATTGCTAGGTTACCTGGAGAACAGATTTGTTTTGGTGCGATCGCATCCCCTCGTGCTACAGTTTCTGTCACCCTGGGCAATCAACGGATTTCCTTACTCCCTCAATCCCAAGATGTCCAACTTCCGTCTAATTTTGCCGTATTGACTGGTCAAAACCAACCTACACCTCGTGCAGTCATTAATAACTACCAGGGATGCGCTGAAGTATCACAGACTGGTAATTTTGGCAACCCTGTGTTTCAACTAAATCTCAATGGCGAGACAGTCAGTCAGCGGAGTACAGGTACAGTGGAAATTCTCTCTCCTAACCGCTTAGAGGTAATAGAAGTAATAGAAGAAGCTGGGGTTGCCCGCACTGGACCGAGTACTAGCTATTCTCGCTTAACGCCTTTACCAAAGGGAACTAGAGCAGCAGTCACGGGCAAAGAAGGAGACTGGTTACGTCTTGATTATGGTGCGTGGATTCGCCAGAAGGAAACCAAGGTGATTCCTGGTGCAACTCCCCCGAAGTCGATTATTCGCAGTATCACCTCCCGACAGGTACCTGGAGCAACAGAAATTCTCTTTCCCCTAGAGATACCAGTACCAGTGAGTATGCAGCAGTCCGATAAAACCTTTACTTTAACGCTACATAATCTAACGGCTCAAACGGATACGATTTTCCTGAATGATGGCCCAGTGATTAAGCGCCTAGACTGGTACCAAGTTACTCCAGACCGGGTGGAGTATAATTTTAGACTCAAATCTGAGCAGCAGTGGGGGTATGACTTAAGGTATGAAGGCACTACTTTAGTTCTGTCTCTGAGACATCCACCTAACTTGAGCAGTAGAAGCAGACTGGGTGTATCGACTCAGCAGTTAGCAGGAATTAAGATACTGCTCGATCCCGGACATGGGGGAGCCGAAACAGGAGCTAGCGGACCGAATGGGTATCCAGAAAAGGATGTTAATTTAATAGTCTCGAAACTGTTGCAAAAGGAATTGGTACAACGGGGAGCAACGGTATATATGACACGGGAAACTGATAAGGATGTGTCATTACGAGACCGGATGGATATGATTCACGAACTAGAACCAACCATTGCCCTTTCTATCCATTATAATGCACTACCAGATTATGGTGATGCTATTAATACTGCTGGGATCGGAATGTTTTGGTATCATACCCAAGCCCACGATTTATCAGTGTTTTTGCATAATTATTTAGTCCAAAAGCTCCGGCGTCCATCCTACGGAGTATTTTGGAATAATCTCGCCCTAACCCGTCCTCACAAAGCTCCTTCGGTGCTATTGGAATTGGGATTTATGATTAATCCAGTGGAATTTGAATGGATTAGCAATTCCCAAGAACAAAGGCAATTGGCTAATGCGATCGCAGATGGAATTACTGAATGGTTGGCTACTGTGGAGTAATGCACTAGGGAAAATCAGGATTACTTAGGGAACTAATCGTGAAATAAGTTTGTTATACAAAGAGGGATCAGTGCTTTGTAATGGTTGAGGCATGGCATCAAACTCTTCCTCTTCCACAGCGAGATAAGCGTCAATATCATCACGATTAGCTAAATAGAAAGCGATTGCTCCGTAAACCTGTTCAAGGGACAAAAGTGGGAAAGATTGAACAATACTTTCTGGTGATAATCGGTTGCGGAAAGTATACACAACGGAGTCGAGAGAAATTCGTGTGCCTGCAATCCAGTAACCATGGTCCCGATACTCTACATAGGTTTTAACTTCTATAACTGGCATCAATTTACCTTGAATATATCTCCGATCGATCATACTGCGGGTGGCACCTCAGGTACACAGGATTGTTTTCCCACTTCCGACTTACCTGCTCCCTGCTCCCTGCTCCCTGCTCCCTGCTCCCTGCTCCCTAAAACAAGGATAGGTGTGGCTGGGATACAAAGTACCCGCAAGGGTACTGTAAAGTCTCCTAAACTTTGCCTATCATAACTAGTATAAAGCCTATTTATAGTAATCCTTGCATAAAAATACCAACTCAAGGTGATAAGTAATTAAGGAGTAAAGTTACCCACTCCTAATTAACTTGATAAAAGGTTCTAACCAATCGCTATTTTCTGAAAACTTATAGGAGTCAAATCATCATGGAAAAACATCAACCAATCGAATTTTCCCTAGAACAGGAATTCAATCTTAAGGTATTTGAGACGCAAATTCAAAATCTCGACCTTGACCAAGCAAAGAATCTTCTGTGCGAGCTCTATAGACAGATGTCAATTCGTGAAGTTTATTTCAGGAATTTCGTTAAGCACAATTTAATCGGAGATCCTCCACCTTGGAGTGAGTAAGCGAACAGCGATTAGCGCTACGCGCACGCGTGGCCTACGGCTGACCGCTGACCGCTGACCGCTGACCGCTAAATGCTTACTTTTGCCTAATACGGAAAATTTTCCAATTAAATTCCGATTAGCTTAACCCAATTATCCGGAATCCACAGCTAAATTACTGAAGAAACAATAAACAAAGCAATTAGAGTCAAGGCCACTGAGACACAATAACATTATTAAGTGCATCACGTAGGTAGCTATAAATACATTTAACCTGACTGAATTGCTAAATTATCGATGAATTCAGTAACTCAGTAATTCAGAGTAATTTCTTATCTACTTACTGTTCAAATGGTCAGTTAACCAAGGCTCTCTAGCTTTAATTCACAATCACGGAGTATCCCATGGTAAAACAAATGTGCTGGCTATCGAGCTTTGGTAGCAATGAACCGAAAATGTTGCACTTGCGGACTTCCCCTTATGAGGCTTGGCGTCCGTACACAGCTTTTCCCCAATATGCTGTCCCAGATTATCCAGTACCTGGCGGTTCTAAAGGCTGGGCAACCTATCAGAAACTAAGACTCTCAGACTGGGTTTTGGTTCCTAGTGACAATGAAACTATGGATTATAAAGCAAGTTAATAATTTAGTAATTTGGATAAGCATTCAGGTATCAGCCATCAGCTGTCAGCTGAATGCTTACAAATAGCATTAAATATTAAACAAAATAACCTTCAAGTAAATAACCTTAGACCTACTCTTCGGTAACGCCAAAGGCCAACAAATAAATAACCTTAAACCTTCAAAAGTAAAACTAATCACTTAATAAGCTATCAGCCGTTGGCCTTTGGCTAAAGGCTGATAGCTGAACGCGCACGCGTGCGCGTAGCGCTAATCGCTGATAGCTTAATGCTTACATTAATTGACTAGATAAGGACTGGTTAACTTATCTAACTGTTGCACTAACAAGCTAAGGAATAAACCGACATCAGTAACAACACCAACAGATTCTACTGAACCGCGATCGCTTAATTTTGTCACTACGGCGGGGTTAATATCCACACAGACCATCTTCACTCCGGCTGGAGTCATGTTTCCGACGCCAATAGAATGGAGCATAGTAGACAGCATCAAGATCATATCTGTCCCTTCCAATAACTTGGCATACTCTTCCTGTGCTTTAATCAAATCCATCTGGGTATCTGGCAGAGGACCATCATCTCGGATGGAACCGGCTAGGACAAATGGTACGTGATTGCGGACGCACTCATACATCACCCCTTTAGTTAATACACCCTGTTCTACAGCTTGGGCAATGCTACCGCAACGACGGATAGCATTGATGACTTTGAGATGGTGTCGGTGTCCACCATGGACAACTACTCCTCGTTTCATATCCACACCCAAGGAGGTTCCCATCAGGGATTGCTCGATGTCGTGAACTGCGATCGCATTTCCCCCTAACAGCGCCTGAACATACCCTTGTCTAATCAAACAGGATAAATGTTCACTACCGCCAGTGTGAATCACCACAGGTCCTGCTGTCACTACCACTCTGCCGCCTTGGTCCCGGATTTGGCGCAGCTCCCAAGCAATTTGTTCCACTACTAATTCTACCCGGCGCTCACTAGAGACCCCAGATGCCATAAAACTAAATTCTTGCTGATTGCGTTGTTCACGGGATTGAGTTTTGCGCACCGTGCGGATTCCTTCTACTCCCACGATCACCTGCTCTCCAACTTCCAAATCCCGCAGCACTTTACAACGAGCTATCACACCGTCTGGGGTTTCAGTTATTGCGATCGCACCATCCATGCGTTGATGTTGTACCTTCACCCATTCACAATTAACTCGTACTTCCGTGGGATAAATGGTAGTAACATAAAAGTCATCCGGAGCAACCCCTGCTTGAGTCACAGGTTCCAAGTTAGCATCACACACCTCTTGGGCAGGAGTGACAGCTCCTAGATCAATCAGCTTAGTCATAATCTCTGCCATCACCTCATGATCTGGTGCAGAGACTTTCAGTTCAGCATTAGAGGTGCTTTGCCGCTGTGTTCCTAGGTCGAAGTTAAGTACCTGGAAGCTACCCCCACCTCCGATAATTAAATCTAAAGCACGGCTGATGATACCAGAGTCAAGCAAATGACCTTCCAAACGAATAATGCGACTTTCAACCGGTTGATTGCCATGGATTTCACTGCGGACTGGTTCAGTTACCCGTAAGGTTAGGCATTTAGCAGCACCACCAGCTTTGAGAAATTCCGTCAAGGGGGTTTCAATCACCTCAAACCCAGCTTGACCGAGCCGATCTTTTAAGCGATCGCTAACTTTGTTCATCACTACAAGTTGATTAATATTGACCGCATTGCAGGCAAAGTTCACTGCATCAGCTTCCTCGATGGCAATTCGTTTTTCCGGTGCTACCCGCATTTCGATTAAGCGGTTGGAATAGGAATCAAATGCTGGGGGATAGTAGAGTAAATAGCCACCACTTAGGGGACAGAAGCAGGTGTCCAAGTGATAGAAGCGCTGATCCATTAGCCGCAGGGACACAACTTCAATATCTAACCATTTAGCAAGGTATGGATGGGAATCAAGTTCTGAGCGGAAGCCATAGCCAGCCCAAAGCCAACGCCCTTCCCGGTCTAGCAGAGCATCGCCAGCTCCTTCAAACGGTAAGTCTTGAGGAAGTTCATAGACAGTGTAGCCATTGTCATTAAACCATTGCTTGAAATAAGGTTCTTCACCCTGGCGCTCTTTGTGGAGGAAGCGGCTGAGCACCACATTCTTGCCCAAGACTAATCCGGCATTAGCTGTAAATACCATATCTGGCCAACCGGATTGAGGAGAAACTAAATCGACTAGGGCATGCTCTTTGATGACATAGTGCAGTTTTTGCCACTGTTCTACAGCGCGATCCCTCGATGACTTGTGAATATTTCCCTCCATCCAAGGATTAATCACATAATCCACATCGTAGTGGTCAGGGGGACACATGAGGAAGCGAATTGATTCTGTCATAGTCGATTTCTGATCTGGTAGATACCTACACGAATAAGGTAAGTCAGCAATCAAAGCAATGTCACGACAATTTGCCATTGACAGGGGTGTAGGTTAAGTTGGTGGATTGCTTTTATTTATAGAGGCTAACCCCCTATTATACCATGAAAAAAATATTTATAACTAGACTGAAGCGAATTCTGCTTACCACCAGCATCAGTATTGTGAGCGTGCCACTGTTGATATATGGCGGATTGCTGGTCAAGCGTCCGCTTCCGACCGAGAAGCAAGAACAACTGTTCCAAGGCATTGTGTATCAAAGAGATGCTCGCAACTCACCCCGTCCGCTGATGGTACATATTGTTACCATAGACTTAACTGCACCAGGAATTAAACTATTAGTAACACCAGGAAATACCATCGATAAAAATGAATTTACTGCCCGGACTACCTCGGAATTTTTACGGGAGTTTAAGTTACAATTAGCTATCAATGGTAGTTTCTTTTATCCTTTTCGGCAGTATCCACCGAATTCCTATCCTAAACGTGGTGATCCGGTCATAGTACAAGGGCAAGTTATCTCTGAGGGGAAATCCTATGCTCCTCCAAAACCAACTTCCTCAGTGCTTTGTATTTCAAAGTTTGTCCAAGATCAAATTTATGCTCAAATTTATCAAAACCGTTGTCCTCTAGGTACATCTGAGGGATTGGCGGGTCGAGAAATTTTACTAAAAGAAGGAAAGCCAGCAGTATTGCCAGGTTATGGAGGTGAGAACCTATTCTCTCCCCGTACTGCTGTGGCTATTGATAAATCAGGCAAAACTTTGTGGTTAATTATTGTTGATGGTCGCCAACGGTTTTACAGCGAAGGAGTTAGTTTGGCTGAGTTGACTACTATTATTCAAGAATTAGGAGCAGATAGCGCCCTCAATTTGGATGGGGGTGGTTCAAGCACTATGGTAGTAGGAAATAAGAATAAGTTACGGGTATTAAATTCACCGATTCAGACTCGTATTCCTACCCGCCAACGTCCAGTTGCCAACCATCTGGGCATCTATGCTTTACCGGTAGATGTGTTGAACAGAAAATAAATAGATATAGCATAGATGGGATAAAAAAAATGTCTAGTCTGATCGAATGGTTTCCATAAAAGCACTATAATATCTGACTCGGAAATTACTTTTAGGAGTACTCAAGCATGGTAGACAAAAAAAAGATTTTAGAAGACACCATGACTTTATTGATGTCAGTAACCCCAGATACATCTTTGGGTAAACTATTAAACCTTTGCTTAGCAGCTAAGGCAGATCCGAGTATAAACAAAAGTGCCCGTGAATTTGCTGTAGAACTTCTCGAAGATCCTAGCAACATTTACCCTTGGACGATGGATGTTATTGGGAGCGATGCCAACTATACCGATGCAGAGTGGGAGGCTTTGAATGAGATGAAACTGGATCATCCTGAGGCCTTTGTAGCAGACTTCCAGTCGGAGTTGGAAAGTCTGGACTTAGATTAAGGTCACAGGGGATCGATGCAGGGTGAAGGGTTAACGATTCAGGTGGGCAGAGGTCGAATCATCACTAATGTTGACTATTGACAATCAACCTTGGCCTTAAGGCCGTAGGCCACGCTGCGCGAACGGCCACGCGTTCGCTGAAAGCGGGACTTCAACCTTGGCCAATAGGCCACGCTACGCGAACAACATCAAACTTTGAACCTTCAACCTTGAACCTTCAACACTTCAACTTTCAACCTGAACCCTTCACCATTAGTTGATCGTAACAATCATCCCTTCTTTGACTATAAACGCGCCATCAAACACTTCTTTGACTTCCACTGCTAGGTTATCGAGAAAATCATCACAGTGATTGGGTTCATGGTGGAAGATAGCCAGTTTTTTAACACCAGCAGCTTCTGCTAGCTTCACGCCTTCCTGCCAGGTGGAATGCCCCCAACCTACCTTGGGAGATTTGGGGTTGTGGTATTCTTGATCGGTATACATAGCATCGTAGATTAACATATCAGCATCACGGGCTAGATACACCACATTTTGATCAAGGCGGTCGGGAAAATGTTCTGTATCGGTGCAGTAGCACACGGAATGCCCTTGCCAGGTTACGCGATAGCCAATAGCACCATTAGGATGATTCAAAGGAGCAGTTTCTATGGTAACATCGTCTATGGTTACACTGTTGTGACCTAATTCTAAGTCATAGAACTTCAATTCTGCCTCTACTCTCTTAGTAGGAACTGGAGCATTCAAGTGTAACACCCGTTCCTTGAAGTGTTTCTCCATGTACTCACCGGGGGGAGCTGCACCATAAATATGCAAAATGTTCCCTTCCACAAAGACTGGAATAAAAAATGGCACGCCTTGAATATGATCCCAGTGGTAGTGAGTAAAAAACAAATAAGCTTCAATGGGTAGCTGCTGCTTAAGGCTTTTTCCCAGCATGCGCAAGCCAGTACCACCATCAAAAATCAGGCGTAACCCAGCAACTCGCATCTCTACACAAGACGTATTGCCGCCATATTGAATTGTCTCTGGTCCAGGGCTAGGTATACTGCCTCGGACCCCCCAGAATTGAACCGAAAACTCAGAGGAAGTGGTTGTTATCATTGCTAAGTTAATGCTTCAAAGTACCGCACTGACCCTGATGACGCAACAGGTGATCGCACAATACCAAAGCAACCATTGCTTCTACCATAGGTACGGCCCTAGGTAAAACACAAGGGTCGTGACGTCCTTTAGCAGCAAGAATGGTTTGTTCACCAGTATTGGTGACAGTACGTTGTTCTTTGCGGATGGTAGCAGTGGGTTTAAACGCTACTCTAATAATAATAGTCTCGCCGTTACTAATGCCACCTTGAACGCCACCGGAGCGATTGGTAACCGTACGCACTGCACCGGTTTCGTCTGTGTAAAATTCATCATTATGCTCACTGCCGCTAAGTAGAGTGCCCCCAAAGCCAGAGCCAATCTCGAAGCCTTTACTAGCTGGTAAGGACATTGCCCCTTTGGCTAAATCGGCTTCTAACTTATCAAAGACTGGCTCTCCCAAGCCTTTGGGTATATGGCGAGCCACACATTCTACTACACCCCCAACGGAATCACCACTACGTCCAGTTTCTTCAATCAGTTCAATCATCCGTTCAGCACATTCTGAATCAGGGCAACGAACAATATTACTTTCTACCTGGTCTTGAGTGACGGTGTTGGAGTCTACGATACCTTCTAAGGTTTTGATACGCTTGACGTAGCCAATGATTTCTACACCAGCAGCTTGCTGGAGAATTTTTTTTGCGATCGCACCCGCTGCCACTCGCCCGATGGTTTCCCGGGCTGAAGAACGTCCTCCCCCCTGCCAGTTCCGAATGCCATACTTGGCATCATAGGTAGCATCAGCATGGGAAGGCCGATAGGTCTTTTGCATCTCGCTATAGTCTTGGGGCCTAGTGTCTTTATTGCGCACCATAATCATAATCGGTGTGCCTAGGGTTTTGCCCTGAAATACTCCCGAAACAATTTCACAGGTATCAGTTTCTTTACGAGGAGTAGTAATCTTACTCTGACCCGGACGCCTGCGGTCTAAATCTACCTGAATTTCTGCCGCAGAAATTTCCACTTGCGGTGGACAGCCATCAATGACTACCCCAACCCCACCCCCGTGGGATTCTCCAAATGTAGTGATCCGAAACAGATGTCCAAAGGTATTGCCCATAGTTAGTGCTCGCTTTTGTCCTCTAATGGTAGTACTTACCTAAGCTATCAGCTATAAGCTATCAGCTTATGCTTATGCACTTAATTATCTTATTACTTAGGAAAACCGGTTGGCAGCTTAATTCCTGTTGGATTCCCAACTAATAATTTACCTAATGATTTTAATAATAATTTTTCTAATCATTTACGTGATATGGCTAGAAAAATTATTAAGATTATTTAAGTCAACATTTGCTCTGATTTTAATCAGGTAAAATCTATTATGTAATTAGCCAAAAATACCATTTGATTGGTTATAATTATTATGGCTTTCGGTGCTTGTTTAGAATTAAAGATAATTTGCCTAACCGGATGTTTAGCTTGGGGGTTTTCTGCTCCAGTTTTAGCTGAGATGACTCCCGATGGTAGCTTGGGAAATGAAGCGTCAAGGGTAACTCCTAATGTACAGGTCAAGGGGGCGCTGGCAGATTTAATTGAAGGAGGAGCAACTCGTGGGGAGAATTTGTTCCATAGTTTTGCGGAATTTAATGTAGGAGAACTACAACGGGTTTATTTTGCTAATCCCTCGGGAATTCAGAGGATTTTAACACGAGTAACTGGAAGTAATCTATCGAATATTCAAGGCACTTTGGGAGTGGATGGTGCAGCAAATCTGTTTTTGCTCAATCCCAATGGTATTGTGTTTGGACCAAATGCCAGCTTAGATGTCGCTGGTTCGTTTTTCGCGTCTACTGCCAATAGTTTGGTATTTGGTGATGGCCAGGAGTTTAGCGCCATATCTCCACAAGCTCCGCCACTGTTAACGATTAATATTACCCCAGGATTGCAGTATGGCAAATATGACCCCAGGAGCACAATTACCAATGCTGGGAATTTAGCAGTAGGACAAGATTTAACCCTAGCCGCTGGCAACTTGGATTTACAGGGTCAACTGGAGGCTGGTAAGAATTTGACTCTGTTCGGAGAAGATACGGTCACGATTAGAGATAGTGTAGCGCAACTGTTTAGGGCGTACTCTGGTGGCTTGCTGCTAATTCAGGGGAATCAGTCAATTGATATTGCCATCCATAACCATGTCTTAAGTGGTTTATTTGCTGGTAGTGATTTACGGTTGCGCTCTGCTAATCCCATAGCAGGGGATGCTCACTATACCGCTGGCGGAAATATCAGCATCGAACAGTTGGATGGTAACCCAGGAAATTTAGTTAGTACCGATGATCCGATTATTCTGACTAATGGAGATGTCAGTTTAGGAAACTATACCGGAGCGTCACTACATATTTTAGCTGGAGGTAGTGTTACCGTTGGTGACATCAATATTAACTCTACCGATACAACAGATAATGCCATTAGTCCTAATAACTCTAATCCCTTCTTGGCTAGTCTGGCTAATGTCACCTTGTCGGACGAAGGGAGAACGTCTTTCGTAATTGATGGCAGTAGTCAACCTACTTTAGATATCCGTGCTGGCATAGATTGGACATTACTGGGGGGTTTTCCAGGAAATACCGATAGTGGAAATCTTGCCCCTAACGTTGGTAGCGCTGCTACTGGTGCAAATATCGAAATTGGTGAGATCTCGATTAATGCTCCCAATGGACTAGTATTCTTAACCAATCAGTATCAAAGTAACCCATCGTTAGTGAGTGACACCCTGAAAATTAGTTCACTTCTGACTGGAGACGGTACCGTAGCCAACGATAACGGTACTGTAGATCAGACTAACCAGAAATTTTCAGGAAATGGTGGCGAGGTCTTTATTGATTATCGCGGCGGGATTGACATCAGAGAAAGCATTGATGCCTCTTCCGCTTCTGGTAAAGCAGGGGACATTACCTTGATTACAAATGATCAACTATCCCTTGACAGAAGTTTCATTATTAGCAACACCTTTGGTACCGAAAAAGGTGGGGATATCACTATCGATACTGGGTCACTCTTGGCCACAGGGGGTGCTCAGGTCGAAACCAGTACCTTTGGTCAAGCTGATGCTGGAAAAGTGACCATTATTGCTGATGACACAGTCACCTTTGAAGGGTTTAAAGGTAAATCTGAAGGGGAAAAGGACGAAAGAGCCGACGTAGCAGCAAATGATCGCACTGGTATACTCAACATTATCAGAGAAGGGGCTACCGGCAATGGCGGTGGTATTTCCATTAGCACAGGTTCTTTTATTCTCAAGGGTGGCGCTCAACTGCAAGCCAGGCTTGGAGACTTGTTACCGGGGGAGTTAGAAGAGTCTAAGGGGAGCTCGGGCAATATCAATATTGTTGCCAGGGATAGGGTTTCCTTTGGTGGTGGTGAACCTGACACTAAGGGTCGTGGTGCCGTCACTAGTGTGGAGGAAAAAGGTATTGGTACTGCTGGTGATATTAATATCGAGGCCAGGTCGGTTTCTGTAACCAATGCCTCGCTACAGTCTAACCTAATCGGACGCGGAAGTGGTGGCAGTGTCATCATTAGCGCTAGTGATTCAGTAATCTTGGATGGAGACCCGTACTCTATCCTGACTCGGGTTAATCAAAGTGGTAAAGCCGATGATGACAAGAACGCTGGTGGCAATGTCGATATTAAGACTCGGTCACTTTATGTAATTAATGGTGCTCGAATATTTGCCTCCACACAGGGAAAAGGAAACGCAGGCAACGTCAGAATTACAGCAGACGATATAATTTTTGATGGGGTAAATAATATTAATAATTATACTAGACCCAGCAGTGTTTTAAGTCAGGTAGAAAAAAGTGCTAGAGGTGATGGCGGTAAGATTGAAATTAATGCTAACTCTATTTCCATCACAGATAGAGCAAAATTGGATTCGAGTACTGCTGGGGTAGGTAATGCGGGACCGATAACTATCTCAACAAATCAGCTGACCCTCGCAGACGGGGGTGAAATTTCTGCTGCTACTTCCAGCACAGGGAATCTTGGCGACATAGGTAATGCAGGACCGATAACTATCTCAACAAATCAGCTGACCCTCACAGACGGAGGTTTAGTTTCTGCTGCCACTTCTGGCTCAGGAAATGCTGGGGACATATATGTCAAAGCAGCTGACTCAGTTGTTCTCACCAATGACAGTAATATCTTGAGTGAAGTAAGGGCTACAAGTAGTGGTAATGGTGGCAAGATTGAGATCTGGACTGACTCCCTATCCCTCACCAACGGGAGCACTATTGCAAACCGTACCCAAGGATTCAACCCAGTCAGGCTAGTTCAACAAGTACTGGCTGATCCTGACACAACCTATAACGAAGTAGTGGTGGGTGATAACCCAATCGTCTACTGGACTCTTGATGAAACTAGTGGTTCAACCGCTTTTAATGCTACTGGCAATGGCTTCAACGGTACCTATGAAGGTGTAACTCAGGGTGTTCCAGGGATATCCGGTACAGCAGGAGAATTTAATGGCCAGGATGATACTGCTGTGGATATAGGTACTGTTCAATCAGGTTCAGATTTAGATATCTCCAATCAATCCTTCACTGTAGAAGCTTGGATAAAGCCAAACGAAATTGGAGAAAGGCAAGCCTATTTCGGGATACATAACCCAGATCAAAACATACGTAGTAATAATGACAGAAGTAACAGTCTATATTTCAGATTGAACGAGAACGCTTCTGTTCGTTTTGGTAATTTTCCCAATGATTTGGAAACACCAGAGAACATAATTAAAACAAATACTTGGTATCACGTTGTAGCTAGTTACGACAAAAGTTCGGATACTAACACTATTTTTGTCAATGGCAGGGAAATTAATCGCAATAATCAAGGGTATTTTAATGGCGAAGACCCACGCATATTAATCGGGCAGTGGACGCAGTATAAGAACTTAAACCAACCTTTCAATGGTGTAATTGATGAAGTAGCAGTCTACAACACAGCCCTATCTCCTGAAACTGTTGCCCAGCACTACCTGATCGGTCAGCGTAGCCTAGGCGCACCAATTGAAATTGGTGAGAATGGAGCCAATGCTGGTAATATTAACGTCCATGCTAATTCGATTACTATCTCTGGAGTTAGTCCCACTAATAATAATATTTCCAGTGGTTTACTCTCTGACAGCTCGGGAGATTTCAGTGGTGTAGCTGGTGATATTACTATCAATCTAACTGATTCCCTGAAGGTTGAAGATGGAGGGAAAATAACCGTAACCAGTGACAACGGGGTAGCAGGGAATCTGAAAATTACGGCTAATTCCCTGTTGCTTAACAACGGAACACTAGAAGCTAAGACTGCTGACACTCCGGAAATTGGGGAATCAGGAGCGAATATCACACTAGACGTATCAAACTCAATAGTGATGCTTAACGAAAGCCTAATCTCCGCAGAGGCTTCCGATCAAGCTACGGGTGGCAACATTACTATTGATACCGACGTCTTAATCGCCTTCCCCCCAACTGGTGATAATGGTAGCGATATCATTGCCAAAGCTGCACAAGGAAAAGGCGGTGAGATCGCCATTGAGGCCGAAGATGTCCGCCTGATTGAGGAACGCGAAGCCATGGAGGACAATCGTACTAATGATATCGATGCTAGTTCTGAGTCTGATCCAGGAATAGTGACCATTAATACGGGCAATATTGACCCTTCTAGAGGATTAAATCAACTACCAATTAATTTAACTGACCCATCATCACTGATTGTTGCTAGCTGTCCGAGAAGTGGGAAAATCTCAGTAGATGAACTCGGTGAATTTATCGTTACTGGACGCGGTGGCATTCCGGCCAGTCCCCTCGACCCGATTATTGGTCAAACCATCATTGCTGATTGGGTGACTCTTGATGATCAAACTCTCAGTGAAATTGATCACAATCTTGATAACAATCAGACCTTAGCTCCCTCTACAGAAAAGAATTCTAAGCCAAAACGGATTGTGGAAGCTCAAGGTTGGATGACGGGTCCTGATGGTACGATCATTCTCACCTCTTTCCCTACCGATACCACTCGCCCACCCAAGCCTTGGTATCACTATTTATCTTGCCGAGATTTAAATTAAGCTGTTCAGCTTTCTAACGTTTGTCATAGCTATGAGGTAAGCTGTGCATTTTGGGCATTTTTCGGTTCTAATCGTTCATGCCGGGATCGTGAGCAACGCTCTGAGCCTACCAAAACTTCCTGAAATGTGAGAGCCTCTCTTTTTTAAAGGGAGGGTGAAACAGAGAGACTGGATTTATCCAGTCGTGTCCATCTTCTCTCTTCCCCAATTTTATAATAATTTACCAACACTGGTATTCGATTCTTTAGCTGACAATTGAAGCCACTTCCATGCCGCCCCAGTAAACCAAACGGTATGGGTTTTTTTAAGCTCATCATGATGTCCGGGAACCCCCCTCATTCTTTTTCTAGTTTTTCACTCGTTTGTTGTTGACATATTTAGAAGCAATGCCTATACTAAAGACATACTAAAAAAACAATAATATGATAACAATTGTACAAGACAATTCCAGTCAAAGCTAACTTTACAGACGAGGAAAAAGCTTTTTGGTATTTTCAGTGCGAAAACGCTAATAGCTTATGGAATTGTGCTACTTATTATTCCAAACAAAAACACTATAACTGGTTGGAACAGCAGCCAGAAGCATATACGACTTATTGGAAAGATGATATATTGCGTTACGGCTGGAAAACCTATAAATGCAATATTAAGTACGCGGAACTTTGTAGGGAATTAAAAGAGAATCCTCATTACAAAGCCATGGCTGCCCAATCTGCGCAACAGACTCTCAAATCCGTAGCTGAGTCAATTACAAGCTACAACCAACTTGTTGGCCTCTATTACAAGGGGCAGGTAGATAGGCCAAGACTTTTGAGATACAGAAAAAAAGGAGGGCTTGCTGCTGTTACTTTCCCCAGGCAAGCTCTCAGTTACAAAGATGGTTTGTTTTATCCTTCGATAAGCAAGGATAGCAAACCATCTTTGCTTTGCAAAATAGCTTTAAAGGCTCCCGATTTTATTGATCCAGATTGGGTGAGAGAGGTAACTGTTCGTCCATACTTAGGGCAATTATGGATCGATTGGGTTATTGACGACGGGAAAGAAAAAATAGAGAAAAACCCAAACCTGGATTACTCTCAGGCGTGGAGCTTCGATCATGGAGGCGACAATTGGTTAACTGGAGTTTCAACTCAAGGCAAAAGCTTGATAATTGACGGTCGCAAGCTCAAATCAATGAATCAAGGATATGCTCGCTTGAGTGCAAAGTATAAGAGTGGCAAACCTGAAGCATATTGGGATTCTAATCTTGATCGCGTTCAACGGAAGCGAAATAATCAAATGCGAGATGGGATCAATAAAGCCGCTAGATTTATAATTAACCGCTGTCTTAACGATCGCATTGGAAATTTAATTATCGGCTGGAATGAACGCCAGAAGGATTCAATAAACATAGGTAAAAAAGGGAACCAAAACTTTGTAGTCATTCCCACTAAAAGGCTGATTAACAGGCTTAAACAGCTTTGTCCCGAGTACGGAATTAAATTAACGATCACTGAAGAAGCGTACACCAGTAAAGGGTCTTACCTTGACGACGACAGCCTCCCAAGACATGGTGAAAAACCCAAAGGATGGACACCGTCGGGAAAGCGGGTAAAACGTGGTTTGTACAGATCATCTAAAGGTTATCTGGTGAATGCGGACTG
>NZ_JAAHHS010000529.1 GCF_010692395.1 Moorena sp. SIO3H5 | reverse complement strand
GCCGTCAGCCGAAAGCCTTTGGCCACGCTACGCGAACAGCCGTGAGCTTTTAGCTCACGCTACGCGAACAGCTTAAAATAAACCTAAAACGTGAGAATTTAATAGTTCGAGATTAATGAGAATTGAAAGTCTGGGGAAAAGTCTATCAGCTAATGCTTCACAGGCTAGAAGCCTGTGAAGCATTAGCTGATAGCTGACCGCTGATAGCTGAATGCTTACCCTAGTACTCCTATAAAATTATCCGATTATCTTGACACTCCCCGCTAATCGCGAGACGGGGATTCCTAGATCAATGAGCCACCTTAAACCGTCGTGTTCCATCTTTGACGCCGCCAAAAACAGGACAGTACTCAAACCAAGAATCCGCTGTGCCAAATTCCTAGTCGATTCACGACAGACCCAGAGGGCAGTTCTCCTTAGGCGTTCGGGTACTTTAACCATTTCCCCAGGTTCCGGTGTGCCCCACCGTACCTTGTTGTTAAAAAGTGATTTTTCCTGGGTTCACACGCCAATTGGTAGTTGACGATTGGGTTTTTAAAGAGGATTCTCCCTGCCCTCTAGGCATTACTACTTTGTGGTCAATCAGTTGCGGGTCTCTCTCCCGTCTGAGCCAACGGTTTTTCAGCCTGTACCTAATATTAGACTATATCATCTTTTCCAATGATTCCGGAAACCTACGCTTATTTTTCTAGGCGACTTTAGTCGCTGTGAGTCTTCATTCCCGGTTTAAAAACACGGGGATGAAGACTTGTACGTCCCCGCGTAAAAAAAGTCTGATTCAATTGCCTTAGTATTGCTGAAGGTTTAACTAGTGCTAAATATCCATAAATTAAATAAGTCTTACGGTAATCGAAACGTTCTCCGGGATTTAACCCTAAATATTCCAGCGGGAGAAATATATGGTTTACTCGGACCCAATGGTGCAGGTAAGACAACTACTATCAATATCATCTGTAACTTACTACGAGCAGATAGTGGTGCGATCGCAATCAATAACGAACCAGTCTCCGAGGCCACGAAAAAGCTGATTGGGGTTGCTCCCCAAGAGAATTTACTGTATCAAACCCTTAGCTGTCACGAAAACTTGTATTTCTTTGCTCGTCTGTATGGGTTAGATGGTCAGCAGTGCTCTAAACAAGTTTACGCTGCCCTTGCTGCGGTAAATTTATTAGAGCGGGCAAAAAGTCCGGTGGAAACCCTCAGTGGTGGGATGCAGCGACGGATGAATATTGCTGTGGCTCTAGTGCATCAGCCGAAATTACTTATTTTAGATGAGCCTACCACAGGCTTAGATATTGAAGCCCGATATGAAATTTGGGACTTGATTCGACGTCTTCAGCGCCAGGGAATTACTATTTTGCTGACGACTCATTCCCTTGATGAAGCAGAACGTGTTTGTCAGAGAATTGGTATTCTTAAACAGGGACGGATTGTGGCCGAGGGGAGTTTGCTTGAGTTACGGCAAAAGATTCCCGCTCAAGAAATTGTAGTAGTAGACACCCCTCAAGAAGAACAAGCGATCGCTCGTGCGCAAGAATTAGGCTTTACTCATCGGCGCTATGGCAATGATTTAGCGTTTTGGCTACCAGAGTCTTTAGACCTGAAGGACATTATCGCATGTTTTGATGGGATTCCCTTAGATTCCATTGCTCGTCAGCCAGTGCGGCTGGAGTATGTCTATGTAGAGGTTACATCAAATCTGGCAAACAAGTTAGTGGTTAGTCGTTAGTGGCTTAGTCGTTAATCATAGTGTCTAGATCACAACTAACTATAGTAGGGGCAAACAACGGTTTGCCCCTACTAACCACCAACAAAAAAGAACAAGCTGGAAATTGTGGTTAACGATAATAATCTACAAACCATTCCCTTTGCTAGACAGCTGAGCCGCAACTTTTCTGAATACATACAGCAAGCCCTCTGATGACAAAAGACTCATTTGGGCCAGGATATAATCAGCTAAGTGGGTAGTTGCTGATAGCACAATCAACCCCGATTCTTGGTCAACCAAGCGCTCAATCAATTCAGCCTTTTCCTCTACAGATAATGTTTCGGCTAGACGCCAAACGCTATCAACCTTATTAGGCTTGGAATTAGCCTTGGAGTTAATGTCAATTACGCAATTCTTATACATTGCCTTACTGCCCTTGAATAACTGATGGGATTATAGAATTGCTGAGTTGACCGCCGTAACCGTAAATCTACTTAGAGAGAATAGACCAGCTCTGGAATTGTAAGTAAATTCCTCAAGGTTAATCAACCTGTTAGGGTTAATCAATGTTTTGTCTTCAGAGGGCTATTATAACCCTTTTTTTCAGGATTTGTCACCATTTCCAGATCTCAAGGCAGAGCTTTTGTTTGATTACAGCGCGCTCAAACCTATTGTGAATGACTCGATGCTGCTGGCTTTAGCACTGTTACGATCCCTGAAATCTTTGAAGATGCCCCAGATAACTTATGGTATCTAGTTTATCGACGTTAGCTAGGTAACGTCGATAAACTAATTTTAACTAAAACTTGAACAAGTTTAGTATTAACTTTACGAATACTTTAAATAAAAGTATTTTTATTTAACAAAAGAATTGATAAATTGATAAATAGTCAAGTCAAGCAAACTATAAAAAAAATTCAGGGTAAAAAAATAAGACACCTTAAGGTATTTGAATTTTTCATGAATACTTCAAAATTTAAACGTTTATTTAGATGGTAAACTACGAAAAATTTATCGGTTTTACGAGTCTGAATTAGGGTGTATCAACTGGTGTATCAACTGGTGTATCAACTGGTGTATCAACTTATGATGCCTTGAGGTGAGCTTAGTCTAAATTTGTTTGTCTGCAATGACCTTCTTGTGTCAATCATGTAATCTACCAAAGACAAAATCTGATGACTAGTATTTTTGGATTTGAGACTGGCGACTTCATAAATTGGAACACTATCGGCGATGCCAGCATTGAGACAGCGGCATTTGGCAGTATCCCTTCTCAGGGACAATTTCAGGCTTTAATTACTAATGATGTCGGTTCTGTAAGTGATAGCATACTTGAAAACCTCTTGGGCTTAAACCCAGGCACTATAGATGGTTTTGGCAATGGAGACGCCAAAGAAGGATCCGCTCTCAAGTTACAACCTATTACAGTCAACGCTGGGGATGTTTTGAGCTTCGACTTTAACTTCCTGACTGATGAGCTTACCCCTGACTCCACCTTCAAGGATTTTGCCTTTGTCTCCATCACCCCAAACGTTTTATCTAAACTCGCAGATACAAATAGTTCATTTCTCGTGTCTCCTACAGGATTTCGTGAGGAAACAGACTACGATACCTTTACCTACAAATTCCCAACTGGTGGCACTTATCTAGTAGCGATGGCAGTGGTGGATGTAGAAGATGAGTTATTGGAATCCGCGCTACTAGTCGATAACTTGAAAGTTGTGCCGAAAGATGAAGTAATTCTAGGCACAAACGACGATGAAACCCTTTTCGGCACTGCTGATAATGACACAATCTACGGTCAGGATGGTAATGACAGAATCTTTGGCAGTGAGGGAATAAACATTCTCTATGGTGGTGCTGGGGATGACGTGATTTTCGGCGGTTCCAACCCTGACAACATTTATGGCGGCACTGGTAATGACCGGATATTCTCCTCCGGAGGCAGTAACTCAGTTTATGGGGGTATCGGTGATGACTTCATAGACACTGGCACTGGTAATGATTTCGTTGTTGGTGGCTTTGGCAACGATACAATCAGGCTTGGGGGTGGTCAGGATATTATTGTTCTAGAAGCACGCAAAGGAACTGATACTATCATTAACTTTGAGCCTGGTAAGATGTTCCTGGGTCTGTCTGGTGCCTTGACTTTTAGTAACTTAACGTTTAACCAAAGTGGCAGTAATGTCGAAATCTCTGCTAACAGTGAAGTCTTAGCAGTTCTCAATAATGCACAAGTTAGCGCTATTGCCAGCGCTAGCAACTTTCTGACGATTTAGCAATAACTATACCGTTAGGGGAGCACAGCGTGCGCCCCTACTAGTGAAGATAAATCCATAACGGGGTTTGAGCTAGAGTTTGGCGACTGTCGCTGTAACTTTGGGTTTCCCATCAAAACCATCATCACCAGCTCTAGAATCTCAAGAGGTACACTGGGGGAATTGGTAGTTAAAGATTACCGTTTTGATTAGTAATCGGTTCCCTATGTCTACATTTTTATTAGAAGTCGGTACAGAAGAATTACCCGCAGATTTTGTGGATAGTGCGATCGCACAGTGGCAATCGAGAATTCCCCAAACCCTCGATGAGTACTTTCTTACTCCAGAAGGCATTGAGATTTATGGCACCCCTCGCCGCTTAGCAGTTATCATAAAAGGATTACCTGAAAAGCAACCCGACCGAGAAGAAGAGA
>NZ_JAAHHS010000528.1 GCF_010692395.1 Moorena sp. SIO3H5 | reverse complement strand
GGAGTGTGGGAGGTGTGGGGAGTGTGGGAGGTGTGGGGAGATGGGGAGAAACGGGAGATGGGGAGAAACGGGAGATGGGGAGATGGGGAGATGGGGAATCAGATCACTTTTGCCTCTTGCCTTTTGCCTCTTGCCTCTTGCCTCTTGCCGATTCCCTACTCATGTGTACTTTATTAACATGAGAACCACTAGAACAACCAGAATAATGTCAAAATAATCACAACCGGTTTGTCTGAAGAGTCCTCATGGAATGGCATATAACTGATGCTCAAAGTCTGGCAATTATTGACCGTGAAATCGGCGAGCATGTCTTTTCACCAGCAGAATACGAGATTGTGCGGCGGGTGATTTATGCCACAGCCGACTTTGAGTATAAGTCTCTGATTCATTTTTCTGAGCGGGCATTACAAGCAGGAGCAGCAGCTCTAGCTGCTCGCAGCACAATTGTAGTGGATGTGCCAATGGTACAAGTAGGGATCACTCCCCACATTCAAGATACCTTTGCTAATCCAGTGTATTGCAGCATGGAAACCCTCACTCGTCCCCAAAAACAAAAGACTAAGGCAGCCTGGGGGATGCAAACCTTGGCTAGACGCTATCCAGAAGGAATTTTTGTTATTGGTCAAGCTCAGACAGCTTTAACAGTATTGGTGGAGTTGATTGAGGCAGAGGAAATTCGACCAGCCTTGGTGATTGGGGTACCTGCGGGATTTGTGGAGGTGGATGTGGCTAAATCTCGGTTGACGGACTCTTTAATTCCCCACATTCGGATTGATGGTCGTAAGGGTTCTGCGGTAGTAGCTGCTGCTATTGTTGATGGCTTAGTAGACTTGGCTTGGCAAGCCTACGGCCAGGATGATATTGATCTCTCACATGCCTAATATCAAGTCTGGTGGAATACCCATAATTAAGGAAAGGGTGGGAGGTGTGGGGAGATGGGGAGATGGGGAGGTGGGGAGATGGGGAGATAGGGAGATTTTTATTCAGGGTAATTATCCTGACATGAGATAAAAGGGCGTGGCTCAATTGTGGAATGATTGAGAATGATGGGTAATGGGTAATGGGTAATGACCTTCGGTCAGCCTTATTGACCACAACCCTGCGTTGGTGATTGAGGCAAATTTGGTTAAGATCCTCTCAGCAAGGGTTTACCGAAAGGGATAAGGATGGCAACTGCGCTTAAAGTAATAGCTCCAGGTTTTTGTGTAAAGTACCCGAAAACTCCTTGGAGTGTGATATATGTCGAAGATGCTTCAGGCAAGTTTAATTTCCGCCTTAGTAGTCGAGACTTCAAATTTGAACCCCGCGATCGCTACCGTTACCCCACTCATGAGGCAGCTAAACGGGCAGCGTTGTGTTTTCTGGAATTACTCAAACGTATAGAGCGATCGCGCATGCGCATGAGCATTCTGCTAGAAATTGGTATTCTTAAATTTCCCCGACAGACCTATCACTCCTATGAAATCTGGTTATTGATTGATCGGACTCGCTATAGTTGGGAGGTAATAACAGCCAATGGTTTTTGTTTCCGCTCCCAGCGCTGGTACAAAAGTCCTAACACTCCGATTCTCAAAGCCAAGAAACATATAGACCGGGAGCTGGCGGTCTATCAAATCAAAAATGTGGTTGGCTGGGTTTAGTAACTAATGACTATCATCAGTATCAAAACACTTATGCCCAATTGTGCCATCAGGAAATAGGTAAAGAGGGCAATACGGTAATTCTATGGGTATGCTCACAATTCTCGTAGGCTCCTGCTGCGGTTGATCATTATGAGGCCAACGAATCCTGTGACTTTTACCACCGACAACATCAGCCATTTTCTGATCACTACTGTCAGAGAGAGAACTGTCACTTTCTAACCTCTCGACGAAACCTAAATCAGAGATTTCCATGGGGAGCGATATATCCAATTTATTTCTATTGATTGTTTATATTAACTTCCCCCATAGCTAATAGAAACGTCTTGCCATATTGGCCATAAGTCACAAAACTTTAAAATCGTCAACTATCAATTAATTAAGGGAATCGGGAATCGGAAGGGAATCGGGAATCGGGAATCGGGAATCGGGAATCGGGAATCGGGAGTAGGAAATCGGTAATCGGTACTGATCTGACTCCCCATCTCCCCATCTCCCCATCTCCCCATCTCCCCATCTCCCTATCTCCCCATCTCCCCAAACCTCCCACACTCCCGACTCCCTAAAACTATATAAATTAACTGATTCGACTTGCTTTTTCCCGGTACTTGTTCACAAGTTTAGTGAACAATTGATTCAGCTGTTCAATGCAAAAACTATTCGGGGTCATCAATTTAGTGTTAGGATAAAAAGAGAATTTATTTGAGCTAATTGACCCATAATCGACGTCCTTAAAGTTGATAGCAACCTGCTGATTTCCCACTGATAGAACTTGAAACCAAGTCGCCATGCTTGGGGGTAATTTTGTACTCAGACGCAAGGAAATTTTTGGACTCGAAAGAGATTGAGCGTAGGCTGGGGTTAAAAATGGTTCATAGCCTTGAGCTTCTGGAGTTAGCTGCTTAATAAAGGCTAAACTTACACCTTTCACCAGTTGCCGTAGGCTATGGGCATCCTCCCCAACCACCTCTTTGACTAACGTACTTCTAGCGATCGCATCGTTAAGATTCTTCGGGTCAGTCACACTGAGGTGAGTGCCACCAATGGCGCTGATCAAATACTTAGACCCCCCCAACTGATTAAAAGACCGTAACTGATGGTCAAGCGCTGGTGTAATGGCATCCTCTGTACCCGTTAACATTAAGGTTGGTACAGTAACATGACGCAAACCCTTAGTACCAAACAAACGCCCGGTTACGCTATTCAATGCGATCGCTTGCACCACTCGCTGATCAGTAAGATTAACCTCGTCTTCTGGTAAATCAGCAGCTGCACATTGGAACCAATCTGCTGGGGATCTGCCCACAGGAGAGCGATTTTTACAAAACCGTCGCAATTCCTCTAAATCGAGTTTTCCCCCAGCCAACGCTAAAGCCGTGTAGCCCCCCAAGGAATGACCAATAATGGTAACTTGTTGAGTATTCAGTTTCCCAAGCATGGTAGAATATCTCTCATTGATGTCAGCCAACTCATCCAGTAGAAAGCTCACATCTTTGGGGCGGTCAACAAACTCCCCCGGAGGTAACAAATCCCCAAGTTTACCTGGTGCTGACAAACTGTTAATCCTGGTAAAGTTGCTGCCAGGATGCTCTAGGGAAGCAACAGTAAGGCCATGAGACGCTAGATGGCGTGCTAAATATCTCAGAAATTTGCGGTCTGCAGCAAATCCGTGGGAGAGAACGACCAAAGGTCCAGTAGTTTCCTCAGCCCAGTATAGATCTACAATAATAGTACGTTGCCGTTGTCGGTCTCTTAGTCTTAGTTTACGCTGTTTAACCAATTGGGGACCGAGAGTAGCAGGGTCAAATTTAGGGCGGAAGGTGGCAGCGTCTGCAACAGCCAAATCTTGCTCTAAGATCGGACCAACTGCTAAACTCTTCCAATAGGAGGCATTAAGCTGTAGGGCAATGCCAACCGCAGACGAAGCATCCAACGTGATCTTTTCTCCTGGGTAAGCCCGTAAGAAACTCAGCACACTTAACCCATTAACTTGCCTTGCTCCTAACAACAGCGCAGCTTTTAATTGCTCTAAACTACTATCGGGGAGTGCTAACCCTAGTCTGTCCAACAACCGTGCCCCATCGCTGGAAAGAAGAAGGTCATTGATAAACGTTTCTGTGGTCTTAGGGTTGAGTTTGAGGCTATTGGTCAAAATCTTCCGGATCTCTGGCGTGAGGATATCTCGATAGGGTTGCAGTGCTCGTGATAACTCCCCTGTCTCAGCAAACTTTTCTAATTCCTTGATAGCGACAGATTGCTCAAATGGCCCCAAGCGTAGAGTGAGATACTCAGCGGCAAAAACTGGTGCAGTCATTGCCCAAAACAAAGTTACAAAGAGACTACCTAAAGCACCCTGTCTGATTTTTTTAAATTGACCTATTGAACCATTACAGTGTTTTTTCTTCACAGAAGATTCAGAGGTATGGCCGTGATCAGACCATGGCAGCTGAAAATTGATCATTAGCAATTTATGCAGAATGTGAGTGCGGATATTCTGATCAAAGCCGACTTAATCAAGACTCGACAAGTCCATCGAAATATTTTTTCTGCAGCACTTCTGCACTAGAGCGTAAGCTATCAGCTATTAGCTATTAGTTATCAGTTATTAGCCATCAGCCATCAGCCATCAGCCATCAGCTTAAGCGCTACGCGCACGCTACGCGAACAGCTATCAGCTATCAGCTTAAGCGCTACGCGCACGCTACGCGAACAGCCATCAGCTATCAGCCATCAGCTTAAGCGCTACGCGCACGCTACGCGAACAGCCATCAGCTATCAGCCCGTTCCCTGTTCCCA
>NZ_JAAHHS010000527.1 GCF_010692395.1 Moorena sp. SIO3H5 | reverse complement strand
CACCAACAAAAACCCCACTGCCATGTCCAACTAGTTGCCCTAGAGTTAGACTCTACGGTACCACAAGCTGCGATCGCTCAGGGTTGGCTGAATCTCTTTCCCAATCCTATCCCCCAACTATTAGAAGCTCTGGCAACTACTGGACTGCTTGAAACCCAGCAATTGCAAGCTCAACTCTATCTCGGTGATGCCAGAGAGACTATCGAAAAGGTGCAACAAGCTAACTTCCAAGCTGATGCTATCTTTCTTGACCCCTTTTCCCCACCCAACTGTCCTCAATTATGGACTCTAGAATTTATTCAACACTTAGCCCAATGTTGCTCAGACACCGGTAGACTAGCCACCTACTCTTGTGCTGCAGCGGTTAGAATTGCCCTGATCACAGCTGGGTTTACGATTGGTTCCACCATTGAAGTCGGAAATCGGCAACCCGGTACTGTTGCTAGCTTTACTGAAACTGATTTACCTAGCTTATCAATCCGAGAGCAAGAACATTTGCAAACTCGTGCTGCTGTACCTTACCGAGACCCTAATTTATCAGACTCAGCCTCAGACATTCTACATCGACGCCGCCTAGAGCAGCAAAACTCTTTACTTGAACCAACCTCCCATTGGAAAAAGCGTTGGTTGAGAGAGCAAAGGGAATAGGGAATAGGGAATAGGGAACAGGGAGTAGGGAGTA
Organism: Moorena sp. SIO3H5; assembly: GCF_010692395.1. Taxonomy (GTDB): domain Bacteria; phylum Cyanobacteriota; class Cyanobacteriia; order Cyanobacteriales; family Coleofasciculaceae; genus Moorena. The sequence goes on along the minus strand of NZ_JAAHHS010000527.1, from coordinate 3,802 downwards.
GGGAGTAGGGAGTAGCAAAAGGCAAAAGGTGTTGCTTATTGAACCTCCCCATCCGTCGCAGGAATGGGGATTCCCAGGCACAACATAGTTGGTTGTTATCTCCATGGGCTTAACTTTCCCCCGCACCGGAGGTAGCTGAGTGGGGTCAATACCCAGTTTTTTTTGAGACCCTTACTTTTTATATTAACACTATTTGAGAGGGAAAATTCATCCTCGAAGACGAAACCGATAGATAGGGTCGCCTTTATGGTTGGTCGGCTGTGCGAAAAAGGGTCAAAACTGTTTGATTAAGGCGACCCTATCCTTACGGTAACTTCAAGACCTAAGAGGACGGAGTATTCTTTTCCCTCTCAAACTCTCCCACTCTGATAATTGAATGATTTTAAGAGTGAGGTGGAATGGGCATCAGGGGTGGAAGCGATGCAGCGCCTTCATGCGGGGGTTTCCCCCACTCGCGCTTTGCATCAAGACACTGGCATCTTGCCAGTTTCATGCTTATTTTCGCGCGGGCAGGATGCCCACTCTACTCCTATTCATTCCAAGACTGACGCAACGCCAGGCAAAAGGCATGCAATAGTCAAGACAGGTTTAAGCGATGCAGTCCCGATTCCCGATTCCCGATTCCCGATTCCCTACTCTCCTCCTATAGTCATAATAACGATTTTTTTTCTGAATTAGCAATTAATCAGAGTTTTATCGGTAATAATCCTATTTATTCTCCCAATAGATTCATCATTATTCTCCTGAATTCTAAATTCTCTCTCATGCATCTTTAAAAAAACTGCCAAATTATGACATTGAACTCAGCTCAAGTCTTAGTATGATAGGGATGCAAAGATGGAAGCAAAAAGCTAATCTATGGTTGCAGTAGCAATTCTAGCGGCAGGACGCGGAACTCGCATGAAATCTGACCTGCCCAAAGTCTGTCATCGTTTGGGTTCACAAACTCTAGTGGAGCGAGTGCTCAACAGTTGTGTTTCTATTAACCCCTCCAGAGTGATCGTCATTTGTGGCTATCAGAGTGAACGGGTCAAAGAAAGTCTGAGCGCCTACACCGATGTAGAATTCGTTGAACAGAAAGAGCAATTGGGTACTGGTCATGCCGTCCAGCAACTGTTGCCCCACTTGGCAGACGATACCGGAGACTTACTGGTCTTAAATGGTGATGTTCCCTTGTTGCGTCCCGACACCATTAAACGACTATTAGAAAGCCATCAAGCCCATAACAATGGCGCTACGATCCTAACTGCCCATTTGCCCAATCCCACCGGTTATGGACGGGTTTTCTGTGATAGTAACAATCAGCTGCAACAGATTGTGGAACACCGGGATTGTACTGATGCTCAAAAGCAAAATAACCGCATCAATGCTGGTGTCTATTGCTTCAACTGGTCTCAATTGGCTTTGGTCTTACCAAAACTGTCTGCGGATAATGACCAAAATGAGTATTACTTAACGGATGCGGTTACCATGGTTAATCCAGTAATGGCAGTGGATGTGGAAGTAACTCACGAAATTCTCGGGATTAATGACCGTAAACAGCTGGCCATGGCTGAGGAGATTTTGCAAGAGCGGATTAAGGATAGCTGGATGAAGGCAGGGGTGACATTAATTAACCCAAACAGTATCACCATTGATGAGACTGTCCAATTGCAACCTGATGTCACCATCGAGCCCCAAACTCATTTGCGGGGTAAGACGGTGATTGGTGCTGGTAGCAGGATTGGCCCAGGGAGTCTGATTGAAAATAGCCAGTTGGGTGAGAAGGTGACCGTGCTATATTCAGTGGTAAGTGATTCTGTGGTTCAAGATGGCACCCGTATTGGTCCGTATTCTCATCTTCGGGGTAATGCCCAAGTAGGAGAATCCTGCCGTATCGGAAATTTTGTGGAACTGAAAAATACTCAGATAGGCGATCGCACTAATGCCTCTCATCTATCTTATTTGGGAGATGCTACCCTAGGGTCCCGAGTGAATATTGGCGCAGGTACCATTACTGCCAATTACGATGGTGTTAAAAAGCATAAAACCCAGATAGGCGATCGCACTAAGACTGGTTCCAATAGTGTTCTGGTGGCACCACTAACTTTAGGAGAGGATGTCACTGTGGCAGCTGGTTCTGTGCTTACCAAGGATGTGCCAAACGATAGCTTGGTGATTGCTCGTAGTAGAAATCAGATCGTTAAACCCGGTTGGCGATTAAAGACCACAGAAGATTCGAACAGCTGAGCAAGGATAAGGGATGGCTGTGATTTGATCAGGTTGTTAGGTGAATTACCAAATTGGGTGTTTCAAGAGGGGTAAGAGGGTGCATCTGATTAAAGCTGTTTGACCTGGTGAGTGGAATGGACATCTTGCCGTGGAATGGGCATCTTGCCCGTTCCAATTTTCAGACGGGCTGTCCGCAACTACGATAATAATTGTTTGTTGACGGAAAATTGAGTTTGCCCTATGACCTGGGAAATTGCTTCTGTTGTTGCTAAATCTGTTGCCCCTATTTTAGGGGGAAACATTCAAACTAGGCTAACTCCTGCCGATATCCAAAAAGCACTAGAGGAAGCACTAAAAGCTGCCCTAGTGCGAGAAGAACCCTTGGCACCAGAGCAGCGCCTTTTTTATTATTCTGCTCCTGATGCGATCGCGCTTTTTCTGGAAGACTTTTTCCAACATAAAGAAGTACATGAGGAATTACACAAACCCCTCCAACAGGAGAACAAAGCACCATTAACCTCTTTACTTGTGGAAAAATTTAAGCAGGTAGCCTTAAACCATGCCCCCACTCAACCACAAGATAGTTTTATCCTTCCCTGGATGGAAACCTTTGTCAAGACTTATAGTGATAAAACCCGCAGTTATTTACAATTTCAACTAACTAAGGAAAACTATTTCCGGCAAATTTCCCACAGGATTGATAATGTTAAGTTTCCTGGGATGTTGGTAGCTACACACCATGGAAACCATGCCCTTAAGCTTGACCAAATTTTTGTCATGCCTGAGGTAGAAGTGTTACATCCTCCCAGTAGTAAGCGACCGTTAGAGTCGCGGGCTTTTCACTCTCAGGTAGCATTACCAGGTAAGCAATGGCAACCATTGCGTAGGCAAACGGTTAAAAAAACTCTTGCCCAATATTTATTAGCGGTAAAAACCTGGCAGGCTAACTCTGCTAAATCCCGGAACGTGATACTAATGGGTGCGCCTGGTTCAGGTAAAACCACCTTAATGAATTATGTTGCTGTAATTTTAGCCCAGAAGCAACCAGAAGCAATTGGGTTAGCGCCAGATATTGACTGGCTGCCGATTTTAATTGATATCCGGGATTGGGTCGAGTATTCAGATATCAGTATTGTAGAGTATGCACGGCAGTTTGCTGAAAAAAACCTATTGGTGAAATCTCTGCCTAAAGGTTTCTTTGAACATTGGCTGGAAGATGGACGGACATTGATTTTGCTCGATGGGCTTGATCAAGTTACAGAACCAGCCAAAGCTGAGCAAGTCGTAGGGCAAATTAAAGATTTTATCCAGCAATTTCCTAACAATTGGGTAATTCTAACCTCCGATAACGACCGTTATCCTAACTCAAATACCCCCTGGGATTTTTTCTGGAACCAAGAATTTTATCACTATCAACTTCAGTTATTTGATGACAGTAAAATAGAGGAATTTATTCAGCGCTGGTACTATAGTCAGATAGAGAAATCGCCGTCGTTGAAGTATTGTTTCGCAAGAAAATCGTCCTGGGCAAAAACTCCAAAACACACCAAAAACAGTAATAAAAACAGCCTAATTCTCATTCGCGTCATTA
>NZ_JAAHHS010000526.1 GCF_010692395.1 Moorena sp. SIO3H5 | reverse complement strand
GCTTACATGGCAAAACGAGGAACTCCTGTACAGCGTTGGCAAAAACCCTTTGAGGATTTAGCGAATCAGACCGATGCTCAAGGTTCGGTTACCTTATTGCGTGTCACTAGTTGGTTGACAGTAGATGCTATTTATGGTAAAGAGCGAGAATGGATTAAACAGGGCAATAGGATGGTGATTTTGGGAGTCAAGCAGCCGGTGACAGACGCTGATTTTAGTACTCTCCAAGAGGCTTCAACAGGAAAGGTTAAGGTTAACACCAGGCGGCGATACAAGGGTAATCAGGGGAAGAAAATTTTAAGCGATCGCTTTGGTGCGGTGGTTTGGGAAAAGCCTATTGGTGATGGTAGAGTTATCTTTGCCACTACATCCGATCTTGCTGCCAATGCCTATCAGGACTTTCCGGCTAACTATGAATTATTAGCCCAACTGGTTACTCCCTTGAAAGCAGAGGAGAATCTAACTAACCAAAATCCCGTTTGGGTCGATGAATACCTCCATGGTTACAAAGATGTAGATGTGATCAAGCGAGAGGTCGGTGAGACTCTATTCAGTTATTTAGCGAAAACCCCTCTGTTGCCAGCCTTGATCCAAGGATTAATCATTCTTCTGGTTGCCATCTGGGCTCTGAATCGCCGCTTTGGACAACCATTGACCCTATCTGAACCAGTGGTGGATAACAGCGAAGCCTACATCCGAGCATTAGCAGGTGTTTTGCAAAAAGCAGGCAGCAGTGAGTTTGTGTTGGAAGTTGTAGGAAAAGACGAACAACTGCAACTGCAAAAAGCACTAGGATTAGGACAGACTCTGCTTGAGGAGCAAGATCTAATTGATGCTTGGGTTGAGCAAACTGGACGTCCAGCTACAGAACTGAAACAATTGCTGGAAATTCAATCTAGTAAACGTCGTATTAGGGAGTCAGACTTACTAAAATGGTTGGGAAAATGGCAGAAAATTCGTATTGATTGATGCGATGATCACAACTGCCCAATTGCGTAAACCACCGCATATCAAGCTAACTAATCCCAACCCCAATCAACCAGAGTTTGCCCATGCTATTGTGGTACCACGAAAACTGTCCCACAGGATAGCTAATCAACCAAATGACCAATGATATCCCTGTCTTGAACCGCCTCAAGCAAACCCTTGGCAAAATAATTGTCGGTCAATCGACCCTAGTCGAACAGTTACTCGTAGCGTTGCTTAGTGGTGGACACGTGATTATTGAGGGGGTGCCAGGAACCGGTAAAACCTTGCTTGTCAAAGTTTTAGCAAGGCTAATCCAAGCCGAATTTCGGCGGATTCAGTTAACCCCAGATATTCTACCATCGGATATTTTAGGAACTAATATCTTTGACCTGAATACCCGCAACTTTACCCTCAAAAAAGGACCAGTCTTTACTGAGATTTTGCTAGCTGATGAAATCAACCGCACCCCACCCAAAACCCAAGCAGCGCTGCTAGAGGCAATGGAAGAGCAGCAAGTCACTTTGGACGGGGAAACCTTGCCTCTATCTGAATTATTTTGGGTGATTGCTACCCAAAACTCTCTAGAATTTGAAGGCACCTATCCCCTACCAGAAGCTCAGTTAGACCGATTTTTATTCAAGCTGGTAGTGGATTACCCAGACGCGGCGGCAGAAAAGCAAATGTTGCTCAATACTGAGAAAGGATTTCGTGGACGCCGTTTGGATTTAGAACGTCTGAAAGCTCTAGCAACTCTAGAACAAATTTTTAGTGCTCGTCAAGAGGTTAAAGCTGTCCAAGTAGACGAGAAGGTGCTGGATTATTTGCTAGCCTTAGTTCAACAAACTAGGCAAAATCCTGATTTAGCCTTGGGAGCCTCCCCAAGAGCTGCTGTAGCTTGGTTACAAACCAGTAAAGCCCAAGCTGTGTTATCAGGACGGGATTATGTGACACCGGATGATGTAAAAGCGATCGCACTCCCTCTACTCCGTCACCGTCTGATTCTGAAACCAGAGGTGCAGTTAGATGGGTTACAGATCGATGGAGTAATTGCTTCATTACTCAAGCAAGTTCCAGTGCCTAGGTGAGTGGGTCAGCACTCAGCACTCAAAAAAAACTATGATTCCCTCAAAACGAACCTATTTACTGTTAATAGTAGGTATTGCGATCGCATTATTACTCGCTACTGTTTTTAATCAACAAATCAGTCTAATTACTACTTTTGTCTTTGATGGCATTGTCCTTGGTTTAGCCTTATGGGATGGAAAACGGGTCAAACCTAACCGAGTGAAGGTAACCCGCACCCCTTTACAACGGTTATCCATTGGGCGAGATAATCTGATTGTGCTGTCAGTGGAATCTAGAAATCAGGTTGCTCGAATTCTGATTAAAGACTACTATCCATTAGAGTTTGCTGTTTCCACCCCAACTATCGCTGCTACCCTTGACCGGAATAGTAACAAGGAACTAACCTATACAGTTCACCCAGCCAAACGAGGTCAGTTTCACTGGGGAGATATTCACGTGCGCCAGTTGAGTCCTTGGGGCTTGGTGTGGGATGATTGGAAAATCCCAGGGAGTCAGAACGTAGCAGTTTATCCAGACTTAGTCAGTTTGCGATCGCTTTCTATTCGCCTGACCCTGGAAAATACTGGTACCATGCGCCGTTCCCGAAACTTGGGTGCTGGCACAGAATTTGCTGAACTGCGGGACTATGGCATTGGTGATGACACTCGCCTGATTGATTGGAAAGCCACGGCTCGCCGCTCTCGCCCTTTAGTCAGGGTGCTGGAACCGGAAAAAGAGCAGACTTTGATTATATTACTGGACCGGGGACGGTTGATGACTGCACAGGTACTTCAACTGAAGCGGTTTGATTGGGGATTGAATAGTACTCTAGCCCTAGCATTAGCTGGATTACATCGGGGCGATCGCGTAGGTATCGGTGTCTTTGATCGAGACATAACCACCTGGATTCCACCAGAACGGGGTCAACATCAACTATCGAAACTCATAGAACGCCTCACTCCGATTCAGCCAGTGTTATTAGAACCAGACTATTTTGGTGCTGTTACAAAACTCGTGAATCAGCAAACTCGTCGTGCTTTAGTCGTACTGATTACAGACATCGTGGATGTTACTGCTTCCGCTGAATTGCTAGCAGCCCTAGAACGCCTCACCCCTCGCTACTTACCGTTTTGTGTAACCATTCGAGACCCCCTTGTTGACCAATTGGCGCACACTCCCCCTAATACCGCTCAGTTAGAGAAAATTCCCAGTCAAGACCAGCTTTGGGAGAACGGATACCAGGTGCAAGGGAGAAAGAGAATTAGTATTGATCTCAACCCTGACCCTGGGCAAGCCGCTTATACCCGTGCTGTGGCTCTGGATTTACTTGCCCAGCGCCAAGTTGCCTTTGCCCGCTTGAAGCAAAAAGGAGTTTTGGTCTTGGATGCACCAGCGAATCAGATTAGTCAGCAATTGGTTGAGAGCTACTTACGAGTTAAAGCTCGGAATCTACTCTGAAGTATCCTCGACTAACATAGCGTCTGTTGCCCAAATGAGCCTTTATCACAGATAAAGTTTGCAGCAACCCAGGCATGAATCAGCCTTTTCTAGAGTGATTTATTGACCAGACTGATAATTTATGTTGACCCTTTGTTTTTGCACAAATTTGACTTCAAAGGTGACTTTCAGTCGAGTCTAATTACTATTAGTATAGCGCTTCTTATCTTGTAAGTATATCGCTAAATGCTTACATTTTTCCTGAGCTAATTTATGGGCTAAACCTGACCCTCAACTTTCCGGCTACTACAATAGATAACTAGAAGGGTAAACAGTCCGATTCCAACCAAATACTTGAGGAATGATGGCACTAAGGGACTGGGAGATAAAAACCCTTCAATAATACCAGCAATAATCAACATCGGCACAATCCCAAACATCAACTGAGCCGCTTGGGAGCCATAAAATTTCAATGCATCTACCCGGCGATATTGGCCTGGAAACAGAATTGCTCTAGCGATGAGTAAACCAGCCCCACCAGCAAAGAAGATAGCGGGTAATTCCAGGGAACCATGGGGAAACACAAATGCCCAGAAGGGATAAGCTAAGTTATTTTGACCCACTAAGGTGCCAATGGCACCAATCAGTATTCCGTTGAATGCCATGACATATAGGGTAAAGGCACCGCAGGTAATCCCACCAGCCACTGCCCGAAAGCATACCGATAGATTGTTAATCATAATGCCACTGGAGGCTAAGGGTTTCATGCCCAAAATCGAACCCATCCACAATTGCTGGCGATCGCGTACTTGTTCAATTAACTGTTCCGGAACCACCAGGGACATAAACACTGGATCTTGCCAAGCCAACCACCAGGAAATTAAGACCCCGAGGAGAAACACTGCTGTTGCGATCGCAATATAACTCCACGTCTGTTGCACTATAGCAGGGAAACCCCAGCGACAAAACTCCCCTAAGCCTTGCCAGTCTTGACGGCGAGAACCTTGATAAATCTGGTTATAGCCCA
>NZ_JAAHHS010000525.1 GCF_010692395.1 Moorena sp. SIO3H5 | reverse complement strand
ATACACGACTTCGGTAAAATTCCTCGTAATATGAGTTTTGTAATGAGTTAGCTCAGTTGCTTAAATCTGTATTTACACGGTTGTCGTGCTAGGTCACGTTGATGTTAAAAGTGATGTAATTACTTTACACCGAAGCTCTCATGAATTCAAGTATCAGTTTTTTGTTATTCAGCTGGTTTTTATTAGCCATTTATGATTTTATACCCAAAAACCAGACTCAAAAAGATAGCAATCAAATCCAAAATTTATTAATCTATTGGTTTTTTTTTATTTTAAATAACTATGAAGCCATTGAACAAGATATAAATTTTGCTAATGATAAAATTAAGTGGCTGGAATATGAACTCAAAGAAAGTCATCAGCAAATTATTGGGATAATCAATAAGTTTATTGTAGTTAATAACTCCTTAAGGAGCTTGCATAAGAAAAATGTCTCACTGCAAGAGAGGGTTGAACGGCTGGAGCTGGAAAAGCAGGCTTTTCTTGAAGAGCTTGATGGGGGAGTAGAAACTTCAAAGTGGGATTATCAAGCCTGGGAGTTGATGGTACAGAAAACCAAAGGAATAATTGTGGAGCTAAACCAAGTCAAGACGGAAGTTAAATCACTCCTCATACAAAACAAACAATTGGCATGGGATAAAGCATGCTTAGAAAGGCAACTTGAGTTGGAGAGGGCTGAAAATCAATGTCTGGCTATAGAAAAACAACAAATAAATCATCAAAAAAACATCTTGGCAGGTAAACTGAGACAGAAGCATATTGAAACTCAATCCCTACTCACTGAAATCGAAGCACTAAAGATGTAAAAACCAAGATGTGTTGATGATAAATTTTGATCAGTCTACAAGCTTAAACCAGGACAGTTACGGTCATGAGTAATATCGTGTCCGGTTGACTACTTATAATTCTGGGGTTTTCGTTAATTGAAAATTGAAAATTAACAATTAACAATTAACAATTTTCAATTTATGGGCATAGGCTCAACCATTTTATAAGTGATTAACCGGACTTGATCTTACCAATTAATAATTTAAAAATATTGACTCTACCAGGTTAAGTTAGTAGCCAAATAGTACCACAAAATATTTTCTAGTTAAGTGATGCTTGAGCATACAAATAAAACCAGGAAATAGCCAAGACAAAATACACAATGGTGATGGGTATAATTTATTCAAGTCATTAGTAACCCGTCACTGGGGCTAGCCCCAAGAGTACCAGAATAAACTAATCCCCGCTGTGTGTCCAGAGTCAAAATTGCCCCATCCCGAATCAATTGGGTCGCATTCTTCACCCCCACAATTACTGGCACACCTAAACGTAAGCCAATCACTGCTGCATGGCTAGTTATACTATCTTCCTCAGTGATAATTCCTGCTGCCTTGCGAATAACTTCCACAAATTTGGCATTGGTTGAAGGAGCGACTAGGATTTCTCCGTGGTTGAAGTTAGGTAAATCACCATCAGTGCCAGCCACCCGAGCAACACCACTTACTGATCCCTGACCAATACCAACTCCCTGACCCAAAACTGCTTTGACTACTTCTACTTTAATTAAGTCTGTTGACCCAGCCACACCTTGGATTGTCCCCGCCGTCATGACGACCAAATCTCTTTCTGTTAGAAGCTGTTTTTCCTGAGCCACACTCATTGCGGCTTGGAAGGTCTGACCAGTTGAGGGTAAATCCAGGACTAACAAAGGTCTGACCCCCCAAACTAGCTGGAGTTGTCGAGCCACATCTACATGAGGTGTTACTGCTAATATCGGAGTTTGGGGTCGAAATTTAGAAACATTCCGCGCTGTAGCACCGGTTTTGGTCAGAGTCATGATGGCTGCTGCATCTAACTGCTCCGCAATGTGACCAACTGCTTGGGATATAGCATTGGGAATGGAACGGCTGGTGTCACGAGCATTACCGATAATCTGTTCTTGTTCAATGCGCACCGCAACTGTGCCCATGGTCTTTACAGCTTCTACTGGGTATTTACCAACAGCTGTTTCGTTAGAGAGCATGACTGCATCAGTACCATCAAGGATAGCATTAGCTACATCAGAAACTTCTGCACGAGTTGGTCGGGGTGAGTGAACCATACTGTCCAACATTTGAGTGGCAGTTATGACTGGGATTCCCCGTCGATTGGCTGAGGCAATCAGTCGCTTTTGTAAGATTGGTACATCCTCTGCTGGCAGTTCTACCCCTAAATCACCCCGAGCAACCATCACCCCATCGCACAGGGAGATAATTGCCTCCATTTGCTCAATGGCTTCATGCTTTTCAATTTTGGCAACGACGGGTACCTGCTTGCCAGCACTGTTAATGAGTTCTTTGATTTCTAATATGTCCTGAGGATTCCGAACAAAGGAGAGTGCTACCCAATCCACACCTTGATCCAAACCAAACATTAAATCTAGTCGGTCTTTATCGGTTAGAGCTTTGATGGATAGGTAGACACCAGGGAAGTTCACTCCCTTGTTATTTGAGAGGGGTCCACCGACGATAACAGTACAGTGCAAGGCTCGTTGCTCTCGGTCTACCTCATCGACCCGCATCTCAACTTTGCCATCATCTAATAGGATGGTGGCTCCCGCAGGCACTTCGTCCGCTAGGGGTTCGTAGGTAACTGAACTGATTTCCTGTTTACCAACCATGGATTTGCTGGTTAAGGTGAAGCGATCGCCATTGTTGACAACAATGGAACCGTTTTCAAACCGCCCCAAGCGAATTTTCGGTCCTTGCAAGTCTTGCAGGATCGCCACAGGCTGATTGAGTTCAAAGGCCGTCTGGCGAATCAGGCGAATATTGCGCTGATGGTCTTCGTGGGTGCCATGGGAAAAATTAAGTCGTAAAGTGGTGGCACCAGCTTGAATTAGTGCCTTGAGAACATCTGGGCTATTGCTCGCAGGGCCAATTGTGGCGACAATCTTTGTCCGACGTAGGGAATTTGGCGATTGCATAAACGTGAAAGGGATTAGGTTGGTTTCCCGAACAACACCTTAGCATGGCACATTACTGTTTGTTGTCTGATATTAAGTTTTCCTAAATATCTTTACAAAGACTTGTTATGAGTCATTAGTTATTAGTACCAAGCCAGGTTTAATAAGATTCGGTAAACATTCCCCAATCTACACTAAGTGCGGTTAGTAGAGGATGAATTTCCAGGCAAAAAATTTTTGTTCTAATCAAGTTATAATCAATAAGATATTCCAGCTTAGTCGAGGGTACTTCACGAGTTACTATTCCGGTATTGGATTCGGTAAATGCGGTTGTTGGCTTCTTCTGTGACGAGCAGACTACCATCTTTTAGCACCAGCAACCCAACTGGACGTCCCCAGGTAGTTGGTCCTGAGGAATCGATCAGAAAACCAGTCAGAAAATCTTCATAGTAGCCTAATGGTCGTCTATCAGTTTTGAAGGGAACAAACACAACCTTGTAACCAGTGCCTCGGTTACGATTCCAAGAACCACGAAACGCTACAAAGGCACCGTTACGATACTTTTCTGGAAAGGTCTTTCCATCATAAAATTGTAATCCTAGTGCTGCTGAGTGCGATTGGAACAAGACATCGGGAGTTCGGGTTTGGGCAAGCAGTTCAGGTTTGATGCTTTGACCATTGCGGGTTTGACGGGGATCGATGAGATGGGGGGCTAAATAGGCATAGGGCCAACCATAGAATTCCCCTTGGCGAATACGGGTGAAGTAATCAGGGACTAGGTCATCTCCGATCAGATCTCGTTCATTGACAGTAGTGTAAAGTTCACCAGTAATTGGGTGAAAGTCGAGACCGACAGGATTACGTAAACCATAGGCAAAGGTCTGTTGGTTTGAGCCGTCGAGGTTCATCACCTGTACCGATGCTCGGGGTAGGGCTTCTCTATCGACATTAGACCGTGAACCAATAGAGACGTAGATTTTGTTTAGGTTGGGAGATACTACCACATTGCGGGTCCAATGCTGGTTGTAGCCACCGCCAGGGAGGTCAGCAATTTTTTGACCTTTGCCAGTGAGTTGGTCTTGACCTTTTGTGTAGGGAAACCGGAGTACAGCATTAGTGTTGCCCAAGAAGAAGTATTGATCAGCAAACGCCATGCCAAAGGGAATATTTAACCCATTACTGGCACTAGCAAAGGTTTTTTTGAGATCAGCAACTCCATCACCATTGCTGTCGCGCAATAAACGAATACGATTTGCCCGAGTTTCTGTGACCAAGATATCCCCACTGGGAGTAAGTGCTAGCCAGCGGGGACGGTCTAACCCATCAGCAAATACGTTCACTTGGAAACCCGCTGGTACTTTTAGGCTTGGGTTGGATGGTATTGCTACCACATTTGGAGGTCGAGAGGCGCTAGTAGTAGCAAAGGGTTGGGGTAAATCCTTCAGGGTAATTTGAATCGGTTGGGGTGTCAGGGGTTTCGTATCGATTAGGGTTTTTGTGGATAAAGCATTTGTTTGTATAGGTGCCTGAGCAATTTGGGGAGATTGCTCAGACGAGGACTTTTGTAC
>NZ_JAAHHS010000524.1 GCF_010692395.1 Moorena sp. SIO3H5 | reverse complement strand
AAAAAAGGATAAGGAGGCTGAAGTGTCAGCTTCAGAGTGCTCTGTGAAAGCAGAGCTATCTTTCAGGTGGGGTTCTGGGGTAGAAAATATCAGAGTTATACCAAAGACAGTAATTAGTAAACCAAGAAGACTCAGAAAGATACCAGTAATATCAGGGTTGCCAGTCGTACCCAATAATTTGGCAGTCACTGGGATAATCCGGGCAATGCCATACAAAAATGATATAGGTCCAATTAGGGTGAGCAGAGTTCCTAGAGTCTTTTTCTGCTGAGTTCTCAATATAGGCTGTGCACCTCGTTCTTGGATGCCCAGCACACACCACAATATTGGTAGCACTGCCAGCAAGGTGGTAACTAACCCTAGCACTAGATATTGCTTACCACTATCACCGGCATAGGCACTAAAAATTAATCCCCCTAGAATTAAGGTTAGGATGCTGCCACCGATGGAAAAGGTAAAGCGAAAGCTGTTGAGGCTAGTGCGTTCGTTGTAGTCTTGGGTGAGTTCTGGGGTGAGGGCGGTGTAGGGTAGGTTAACTGCAGTGTAGGCAATGTTGAAGAGAATAGCAATCAGAAGGTAGTAGCTAAACAATAACCAGTTATTAATGGTATTGTTATTGCTGAAGTGTGGGACAATCCACTGTAAGAAAAACAGAACACCAAAGGGAATTGCCCCAGACAGTATCCAGGGAATGCGACGCCCCCAACTAGAACGAGTGCGATCGCTCATAATCCCAACCATGGGATCATTGATGGCATCGGAAATTTTGCCAATCATCAGAATGCTCCCTGCCAAACCGGCTGGTAAACCAGCCACATTGGTTAAAAATGGCAGGAGGTAAAAGACTAAGAGATTGGCGGTCATGGCTGGACCCATATCTCCAGCACCATAAGCTAGTTTGGTGGTAAAGTTAAGCTTTTCGAGTCCACCAGAGACTTCGGGACGATTACTGGCATCAGAACTAGAAACATCACTCATAACCGATAAGATAATAAAGCTCGTCAATGTGGTGATAGGAATTTTTTTAGCAAAACGAATCACTCACAAGCCATTTCTAACATTAGAATTCTTTTAGAAGTAGGGAACTTGGGAAATTGGGAACAACGACTGGTAATGATCGAATAGTTTTAGACTTTTGCTAATGGTCGATTCCCTGAGCAATACCTAACCAATATCAATTGTGCGAACTATGTCAGAAATTTACGTCTCCTGGTCAGAATACTATGAAAAAATCGAACGGCTAGCTGTGAAACTCTATCAAGCCGATTGGGATTTCAACCAGATTGTCTGTATCGCTAAGGGCGGATTACGGGTTGGTGATATCCTCTGCCGCATTTACAATCAGCCCTTAGGGATTCTGTCTGCTACTTCCTATACTGGACCAGACAATCGGATCCGAGGACCGATAACGTTTTCGAGCCACCTAGCCATGACGACGGCAAAATTAGGTAATCGGATCCTGTTGGTAGATGATTTAGTGGATTCTGGTATTAGTCTACGAGAGGGGATTAAATGGCTTTATAGTCATTATGGTACAGAAATTGAGGAGATTCGTACTGCTGTGATCTGGTATAAAGCCTGTTCTGGGATTGCTCCTGATTACTATGTGGATTATTTGCCAGATAATCCTTGGATTCATCAGCCTTTTGAACCTTATGAGTCCATGAGTCCAGCTGATTTGGCTCAAACCTATTTAGTTACAGAAGTGTGATCCGATCACGGCAGAGTGAGCAGATGCAGCACATGGGACACAGAAATAGCACAGAAATAATAGTTGAAAGCAACCTAGACTGAACAGAAGTGATATAATATCGAGACTCGACTACCTTGCTCTACTCAAGCTGCCAGAATTTGAGATTGTCCCAGTAAATGCGATCGCTTTTTGGGGGGAAAGACTGGATAGTTTGGAAATTCTGATTTTAGAGGCAAGTGAGTAGGATTTCGCAATTCCGATGCACCCCAAGGGGCAATACCATGGGGAATTGTGATTGCGAACCTGTGATTAACTTAGCTATTACTTTTAGCCCTCAAAATGTCCTGAAAATGTCATTTTAGAGCTATACAAAGGTAGACGCTTAATTTGGCTGGCCTTAGGCTAGGGTAGCCATAAAAATTTACAGCTTCTCACTAAATCGTGCCGAATTGGCATCATACTATTGGTTAGGCTATCACTGGATAGAGAGGTGACAAGCCATAATCTGATCTACGTAAATACTAGAACAAAATACCTAGAACACATGGAAATGTCAACAGTAGAACAAACAGAACAAACGGAAATGTCAACAGTAGAACAAACAGAACAAACGGAAATGTCAACAAACCCTGAAGCAGAAAAGAAGAAAGAAAATAAGAAAGGGTTACGAGGTACCCCAGCCCAAGCTACAACTCGTCTGCTACTACACTTGTGGGATCTAGGGGGATCAAAGCAGGAGGTGAAAAGAAAAGACTTAAGTGATACAGTAAAACTGAATAATGAGAGGTCTGGTGATTATACTGACATCTTTAAAACATTGGAAACAGATGGGACGATCAAGAAAACAAAAAAAGCCCGAATCGAGTATGTGTTTTTGACCGAGGAAGGCTTGCAAGTGCTAGATTCTGGCATCAAAAGCGCTGATTTTCAGTTTGATGGTAGTCTGGTCAGAGCTAAGGATGTCAAGGCTGTTCTAAATTGGATTCGAGAGAGAAGCTCAGTGGCTAAGGTCCTTGACCCAGGGGCTGATGCTGGACAAACTGGGGAAAATGCGATCGATTCTTATGAAACCTTTAAGTCGGTAGTCTTGGAGGTTTACGACAAGCTGAATCAGGACTATAACCTTGATGACCTTGTACCGATTTATCGGATTAGACGGGAAATTGGGGATAGTGTCAGTCGTTCCCAGTTCAATGAGTGGTTGTTGGAGATGCAAGCTAAGGAGATTTTTCAACTCCAAGGTGGTAGCTTACCCGATAGCGATCCATCCCAAATCGAAGATTCTATCACAACAGAAGTGAATGGATTACGCTGCTATGCTAAGCGGCTATAATCCTAGGCTGGTCTGGTTATTGCCCTAAATCTCTGTTGACTGTTTGTAGCGTTTCCTCACACCAAAATGACTAACAGTTTATCATGACTAATAGTTCCTCTCCCCTTGAACAACCATGACTAATAGTTCCTCTCCCCTTGAAGAACTCCATAATGCCATCAAAAAAGAAAACCCTTTTAACAAAGAGCTAGTTGTCAAAAAGCAAAATGTATGGAAAGAAGCATTTCCTGACGTTGGTTCTATCAATGCTCATGCCTCCGAAGCAGTTTTTGAGGCAGTAAAGCAAGTTCGTACCGGGGATATTCAGGTTATTGGTATTACTATTAAGGCGGAAAAAGGGTTAGGAAAAACTCATTTGCTCAGTAGAGTTCGCCATCAACTTCAAGCTAATGGTGGTGCTTGGTTTGTCTACATGACTGATTACAATGACCTTAATCGGATAAAGCCGGAATTTTTGAAGACCCTGGCATTAAGTCTCAAGGAAGTTGGTAGCCAGGGGGTGACTCAGTGGCAAGAGTTAGGGACTGCTTTAGCCAATGAGGTGATGAAAAAACCTTACACATCTCAGCAGTTAGTCGATGTATTTCCCAATGTCTTGGCTAAGAATACCAAGGTAATTGATCAACTGACTAATAAAGTTCTTGAAATTAAGACCGACATCGATAATCCGGATCTGCTTAGAGCTATTTTATGGACATTATCAAAGCAGCATGCACCTTATGCTATAAACTGGCTGTCT
This sequence comes from Moorena sp. SIO3H5, assembly GCF_010692395.1. Classification (GTDB taxonomy): domain Bacteria; phylum Cyanobacteriota; class Cyanobacteriia; order Cyanobacteriales; family Coleofasciculaceae; genus Moorena. The sequence continues at coordinate 740 of NZ_JAAHHS010000524.1, read as the reverse complement.
GGAAAAAGTTTATCCCAGAAAAAAGCTGATGAAATGGAGTTACCCAATGATTCAGAAGATGAAAAAGAGGCTTTCGATCTAACTTGTCAGATTTTAGACCTAATTAGTGATTACAGTCCTTTGGTGGTATGTTTTGATCAATTAGATGGTATAGAATGTAATGATATAGGGTTTACTAGAGCACAAGTTATTGCCAGCTTAGCAACAGATTTATACAGTAGCATTAAACGAGGTGTGCTTCTGACTGCTATGTATCCTGACACTTGGACACATCAAATCAGAGCATTACCTTTGGATGATGCAGTTGTTGACAGAATAGGCGAGCGAGTAGTTGAGTTGAATTATCTCAATTCTGAGCAGATCATTGATCTAGTTTCCCTACGGTTAAAAGGGTTTTATGCTGACAATAAACTAACTCCTCCTCAGCGAGTTTATCCCTTTAGCGAAGAAACACTTAAAGAATTGGGGAAACAACGACCAACAGCAAGAAGTGTTCTGAAATGGTGTCAAACTAACTGGGGATTACCTAATGGTCAGCAAGTTTCATCCCATAGACCTGCGATAAATTCCGTTAGCTCTGCTTATAATAACGAGATCAAAAATATTGACAATGAAGAGTATATGGAGGATGACCCTCAACTAACTAACGCTATTAAGTTTGGCCTAAAGCAACTGATCGGACAGATAGTGGCAGGAGTCACAATCGAAAAAATTGAAGCTCCCGTAAAACAAAAAAAAAA
>NZ_JAAHHS010000523.1 GCF_010692395.1 Moorena sp. SIO3H5 | reverse complement strand
CCTGTGTGGCCTACCCCACCTCTGATTGCACAATCACTACTCATCAAGAGGAAGCACTGTACTAAGTACTAATATAAGTACTAATAACAGAGGGGTGAGTAAAAGCTAATCGAAAATGTCGCAGAGTCTACCAAAAACTCTTATTATTTGTTAGAGTTAAATTAGGGTAACACCGACAGGGATTATTATGTAACTTACATTAAAGCCGAAAACCAAGGTGAAATAGTTGCGCTTAGATCCTGGTGGAACGAACTTTTTTGACATTTTTATGGCGCACAGTGAGGCGAGCAATCCCTCGCCTCACTGTGAAGCGCGGAGATACCGCCTGGATGCTATTGCATCTTGCATTGGCGGGCGAGGGTCTATCTTGGTAGACTTTGGTAGCTAAAGAGTATCGGAAGTAAGAGAGCTTAGAAGTTGGGTGTTTTACCGAAAAAATTGGGTTTAAAGCCCCGTCCTTCCAGGACGGCTTTAGATGTGGTAGAATAAAACCATAAGCAATAGACTTTAAAAGTAGAAAGACACTATCTAACCATAAGTAGACAACGTAAAAAATATGTTTTGCTTACGTATTGCGTAATTGGGTCTAACGACTTAAAAGTCTATGAAAAAATTAGATAAAAAAAGTGTCTATCTATAGAAAAAAAGGTACGGTGGGGCACACCGAAACCTAGTCATAGACTAAACCGCTTGTGGAGAGGAGACCTCTATTTTTCCTGGTCCCGGCCTGGTTAAACAAGTCACCTCTTTGAAGCAAGAATCCCCGTCCTTCCAGGGCGGGGAGTGTCAATCTTTCAGCTCTTTACTTCCCCATCGCCGCAGATCCGCTGATGAGATAGTCAAGTAATGAGGTGATGGCGAAATCACGCTAAATCCAAGCTAAATCGAGGAAGATATGGAATAACTTTCCTGAAATTATTCCATATCTTCACTTTCTCCCCCCTTTTACCCTTGATTACACTAGGGCCTGACTAGTGCGCTGGCATTTTGCCAGAAGATAATAGAATTGTTCAAAGGCTGAATTTGAGTACCAGGATAATAGAAGCTGAGAATTTTTTCTGCGGACCAACCGAGTTTAGCTAAATTCTGGGAACCGTGTTGGCTAAAGCCAACCCCATGTCCAAAGCCACCACCCACAAAAACAAAGCCTTTGAGGGTTTGGTTGGCTTGGTCATAAATCGGGTCTACGTAGAAGAGGGTGCTGCGGGGAGGACCAAAGGCGCTGCGGGCTTCATTTTTACTCAGCTCCAGCATACCCCGATCCGTTGTTACCGCCATTTTGAGCACTCGTCCTGCTGGTGAACGGTCTACCACTTCCATATGCTCAATGGTAGTGAAGTTGGCAAGGGGGTGTTTGGTTTTTTTGAGATAGCGTTGTAAATGGCTGGTCACTTGTTCCAAGGTATTGTTGTACTTCCAGCGGAATAAGTAACTGTTGTCAGTCTCATTAAATCCTTGCTTCAAGTTCATGAACTCACGGAAATTTTGTTCGTCTGCTAAGGATTTTTGTGACAAATTCCATAGGGAGTATGGGGAGTCTACCACTGCTCTTAAGTAAGGACGTTCTGAGCCATTCCAAACATCACTAAAAGGCGCACTGACTCCACCAGTTGCTGCTGAATACAGGGCATCTACTAACTCATTGTTGTAGGTCAGCACTAGACCTTTAGTAGCTGCGATCGCACGGTCAGCTACCGGATTGGTTTGATTTATGCCGAAATAAACCTGGCAGTGAGTATCGGCACAGAGTTCGTAACCGTCAACATTAAATCGGCGTCGGTTCCGCAAGGCGTAGGTGCGAGCAATAATGCTCTGGGCAGCTACGGTTGAATAGCGTGCTCCAGCTCCAATTTCATGAGGTACCACACCGCGCAAATAGCTTTCTAGAGGTACCTGATTTACTAAGGTATAGTCACCATAGGCATTGGGCTGGATCCGTAGACTACCAGGATAAAGTCTTGTCCTACGGCTATTTTCTCCTTTGCTAACCCAGATCCGATTTTTGCCAGCAGTAATATCGATTTCCCGTCGATGGTAGCGATAGTCACCAATTACAAAGGAAGCATGGGGCACCTCGGTGACAACGTTAGTATCGATATAGGCAGTGTTATCACCTTTGGCTTTGATACTTGCTAGCAGTAAACGTCGCAATAAAGGGGTTTGATAAACACTCCGTTTTGCCCACACCTGCCAGCGGTCAGGCTTGGCAATTTCCACCTCAATCCCCTTTTCCCGCCATTTATTGGCACTATCTTCTGCAGTTTCAAAGGTGCCATGGTTACTCAAGACCACGTACTCTTCGATTTGGGGCTGCTGTAAGGGTTTATTGACTATTTCCAGCTTGAGGCTGCTAAGCTGCTTGGTTTTCGGTTGCATATCACCGCCTAAAAATTTGACGGTGAGCTGATCGTCTGGGCCAGCTTTCAGGGTTAGCTTGTCAGTTTCTTCATCTCCAAAGCGCTGCACCACTCCCACTTTCAGTGGGATATCTGAGGCTTTGGCGGCTAACCCTGATAGGATAGGTAGTCCCCAAAACGATAGTGTCATCAATGGTATAAGGAAATGGGGATTGGAAGCTGGGGAATTGAGAGAGATCGGTTTTTTCGTGAACCCCACTATCCAATTGCGAAACCGACCTGTCTTACCCGATGCCGTATTTTGATGCGAATTCAAGTCAAACGCTTTTGTTGTCATTAGCTTAGTTTTTAAAGTACCCAATCCATAATTCCCATTCCCCGATTCTAGATCCCGAAAAGTAGGATCCTCCACAGGTATTGTTACCCTAACCGGGTCTTTTCAGGGTCTTTGCTTTGGCATTGGGATGATTTGGTTGAGGATGCTACCCGCAGCTACCCGTTGGGATTACCTCTTTTGATTGTTTCGAGCTAACAACACTTCCCCTTGCCTGATTCGTTGGGCAGCATCTAGTAGGACGTCTTCTAGATAGGGTTTGGTAAAATAGCCTCTAGCACCAAGATCAGCAGCTACTTTTCGGTGTCGATCAGCACCACGAGAGGTGAGCATGGCCAGGGGAATTTCGCACAAATCTGGGTCTTTTTGAAGGCGAGATAGGAGTTCTAGACCATCCATTCTGGGCATTTCAATGTCACAGAATACGATCTCGCAAGGCAAACCAGACCGCAGTTTATCCCAGGCTTCTTGACCATCACGGGCTTGTTCTACCCGATAACCAGCTTTACTGAAGGTCATAGAAAGGAGTTCTCGGACTGTGATTGAATCATCCACAATCAAGACCATGGGATCAGATTTGATTAGATTGGCCTCGGCTCCGGTGGCTGTTGGAGTTTCCATCCTTTGCCAGATCGCAACACCACCATCTTTACGAATCCGACCCATTGCAAGGTCAATCAGTTCTAAGACGTCAGCAATGGGCATCACGCGACCATCCCCTAAGACGGTCGCCCCGGTAATGCCTACTGGCTTGGGTGCAGGGCCTTCGATTTGCTTAATAACAATTTCTTGCTCCCCTAATACCTGATCAACCTCTACGGCGAGCATGTTACCTGTACTGCGCAGTACCACTACAGAAATCAAGTTGTCTTCCCTTTGGCTACCATAGACACTAGCCCTGCTGAGTTGGCTATGGTAGGTCAGCAACTCTGAGAGGGGCTTGAATGGGATCTGGGTGTCCCGCCATTGAAGAAAGGCTTGACCTTGGGAATTGGTCTGAATGCAGTCAGGGGAGACATCCTGCATATCTTCCACCCCATCCATGGGAAAAGCAATTTTGGCGCGATCGCTTACACAGCAGAGGGCTTTACAAATACTCAGGGTCAGGGGTAAGCGAATGGTAAAGGTGGTTCCTTGCCCGAGAGTAGAGTCGATAGTAATGGTTCCCCGAATTTCACTTAAGCAGGTGCGCACCACATCCATACCTACTCCTCGACCTTTGGTATCAGTCACTTTCTCAGCAGTGGTGAACCCAGGGTGGAAGATAAAATTGAACAACTCCAAGTCGCTCAGGGTTTTTGCCTCACTTGGGGAAATTAGATTCTTTTCAAGGGCTTTAGCTCTAATTCGAGCTGGATCAATGCCCCCCCCATTATCCGAAATGGAAATCACCGTCTGATTTCCCTGGTAGAATGCCCCGAGGGTGATTTTACCCGCCCTAGGCTTCCCTGCAGCCAACCGTTCCTCTGGTAGCTCAATCCCGTGGGTAATGGCATTGTTGACCAGGTGGGTCATAGGATCATAGAGGTGTTCCAAGATCATTTTATCAATCAAGGTTTCCCGCCCCTCAACGTGTAGCTCGGCTGCCTTGCCTTCGTGCAAGGAAATTTCCCTGACTGCACGGGGCATTCGGTCTGCTGCTTGGGCAAAGGGCACCATACGCGATCGCGTCAGTCCTTCTTGGAGTTGATTGGTTACCTGCCTGAGGGTACGAGTTACTTGGTCGGTTTCATCCACCAAAAACTCAATGTCAGATGCCGACTCCTTAACCCGGACAATCAGCTCAATGATCTCTTGGGATAGCAAATGGAAGCCTGTAAAGCGGTCCATTTCTAGGGGGTGATAATCTTCTAAGCTGGA
>NZ_JAAHHS010000522.1 GCF_010692395.1 Moorena sp. SIO3H5 | reverse complement strand
TTTGTAAATCCCTCAAATGTGCTGTAATTTTCGGATACAATAGAAACAGTTAAACCCAATTTTTCAGTATTAGCTGCGGTATAGGGACCAAAGCAAGCAATTACACAATTGCTATAATCCTGGGGGGAGTTAACCATTGTCAAAAAAGCGGTTACTTCTGCGGTGCTACTAAAAGCGATTACATCTATCTTGCCTTGACGAATTAGATTTAATTCTACATCATAGATAGTTTTATCCAAAATTCGGGTTTGATAGGTCAATACTGGAGTGACTTTCATGCCCAATTGCTGTAAACCGGAAACAAAATTGGGAATGACATTAGGTTCTGGTATCCCGACCACCTCTGGAATAGGAACTAATATAGTTTTCTGATCAATAGTTGGATAGTTAGACAATTCAGTAACAATTCCGGTTGGGCTAGCTTCAGCCGGAACTAAATCAGCTGTTACTCCAAAATCCGACAATCGTTCGGCATCTTTTCCAATGGCAGACAGTTGGCAATTTTTCAGGACAGATGTAGCAATACCCAAGGATGCCATGCGGGCAAAAAAAGCGTCTATTCCGTTGCGACTAGTAAAGGCAATCCAATCAAATTCCTGAATTTTCCTGAGAGCAGCATCTAATTCAGGATAATTTTCTAACAAACAGGTTTCAATGGTTGGCATCACTATGGGAAGTCCACCCTGGTTAATGATTTGTTGAGATAACCGAGAGCTATAGTTTCTCGGTGCTGTTACTAAGATTCTTTTGCCATAGAGAGGTAGTTGATTGGAGGGAGATAGAGGATGCATCTTTTGATTGTAAATCTATATCAAGATAGGGAACAGGGAACAGGGAACAGGAAACAGTAGTCAAGAGTTCCAAGAAGTTTTTACTGTTATGCTAAACTAGCATTATTTTTTTGAATCCCAAAAATTATTCTTTAGTTAATTAAATCTTGCCTATTGCTAGCATGCCTCTTGCCTCTTGCCTTTTCCTAAGAGATTCTGTTTACAACTCAAATGGAAATTCTATATAACCATCCTAGGGCGAAACTATTAAAAACATTAATTAATATAGCGTTTTCCATACTTATAAGGTACATTCAATTTTGTTACCCCGTCTTGATGCAGCTGCTGATGGGGTTTAGCCCATCAGCGGCTGCATCCCTACTCCCTACTCCCTACCTCACAGGGGTAGGTTTTTAACAAAAACGTGAGGTGTGGGGTGTAGGGGGTGGGGTGTAGGGTGTGGGTGATAAGAAAATATACTTAATTGTCTTGATGCAAAGCGCGAGTGGGGGAAACCACGGCAGTCGCTCATGGGGGGAACCCCCTTTGGCGGCGCTGCCTCCCCAAGACCGCGCAAATCACGCTTGTCGTTGTCAGCCATGCTTTGCGCGAGTGGGGGAAACCCCCGTGAGGCCACTGCATCGCTTGTCTGTAGCCCCACACCCCACACCCCACACCCAATACCCCACACCTGAGGTCAAAGTAAAAAACCTACCCTTATGAGCTACTCCCTGCTCCCTGCTCCCTACTACTTCCAGATCAGCTGTTCCCTGTTCCCTTTGCTATAGATGAATAAATTAGCACTTACCTTAAAAAATCCCTCTCTCACTGATATCAAGTGGATCCTAAGCCTTTTCCTGGCTGCCCTTTTCCTTTGGGGTATTTTTCTGGGAAATGTACCCCTACGGGACTGGGATGAAGGCACTAGAGCCCTGATCGCTAGAGAAATATATCGCACGGGTAACTGGCTCCATCCTACTCTGTGGGGAGAACCTTATCTACTTAAACCCCCTTTGATGGATTGGTTGATTGCCTTAAGCTATAAACTAGGGGGTGTCCAAGAATTCACTACTCGTCTGCCTGGTGCTTTTTTGTCAGCGTGTGGAGTACCACTGCTCTATTTAGTAGCACGAGAACTATTCGTTGAACGTGTCAGTGCTATGTTTGCGGCTAGCGTCTACTTGACCCTGTTGCCAGTTGTGCGCCACGGACGTTTGGCGATGCTGGATGGCATGATCAATACTTGGTTGTTGCTGTTGCTATTGTGCTTACTTAAAGCTTGTCAGGATCAGTCTTATTGGGCAATTGGGATCGGAGTTTGTTTAGGACTAATTACGTTTACAAAAGGTCTATTAGTTGTGCCTCTAGGGGCAATTGCTTTGGTCTTTCTTCTGGCAAATAGAACCTTAGGGTTGTTGAAGAGTCGCTATTTTTGGTTGGGCATAGTCCTAGGTTACGCACCGGTTTTGGTTTGGTATATTGCCCAATGGCAGCATTATGGAGCAACCTTTTGGCAAGTTCATTTTCTCTCGCAAGGATTTGCTCGCATCTCTGAAAAGGTGGAAGGTAATCAAGGAACACCCTGGTATTATATTTTGGAGTTAATTAAGTATACTTTCCCTTGGCTATTGTTTTGGCTAGGAGGATTCTATCTAGCTTGGCGAAAACCCCTCACGAGTTGGGGGAGTTTGATTTTAATTGGGACTATCGGCTATTTGACGATTATTTCTATGATGGCAACCAAGCTGCCCTGGTACATTATGCCTGTGTATCCCTTTTTTGCGATAGCTGTTGCCGCTAAACTCACTGTATTTTGGAAACATTGGAGTCCTTATCCTAAGATTTTAACAATTGTTTTAGGATTTATCGGAGTAGCTGGTTTAGGGGGATGTATTTATTTTATCTTAGCAGATCCCCAACCGGTTTTAATTCTTATGGGTATGGTGGTAAGCCTAACCATGACCCTAGCAGCTTTGAAAATTAAACATAAAAATCGCAATTTTATCCCAATTTTATTGATAGGGATGTACATGGTTTTGGTATTATTAATGAGTTCTCACTCTTGGCTGTGGGAGTTAAATGAAGCATTTCCAGTCAAGCCAGTGGCGGCTTTGATTCAGGAACATACGGATCCAGGGGATATTATCTATACGTCTTTTTCCTATCAGCGTCCTAGTTTGGATTTTTATAGCGATCGCAAAGTGATTCCCCAAGATGAAAATACGTTAAAACAGTTGTGGTCAACTCAATCTTACCTGCTGTTGGATAACTCGACCTTAGACGCTTTGCAATTACCTAATCAAGTATCTTTAGGCACTGCTGAAGGGTTTACGTTAGCTAGATCGATGGGAGTGGGGAGTGGGGAGTAGGGAGTAGGGGAGTTGCGTCAGTCTTTGAATGAATATTCGTAGAGTGGGCATCCTGCCCGCCCAGAAATATATTGAAACTGGCAAGATGCCAGTTCCACCAAGATGCCAGTTCCACCAAGATGCCAGTTCCACCACGATGCCTATTCTACAGGTGGGTGGGGAGTGTGGGGAGTGTCAATCGAGAGTAGAAAATAGCTCTGCCCAATCAATCACTGATGGTCTCGGTCCCCTGTTTATCAGCTCAAAAACTTTTCCGACCGTAGCAGGGTTAGCAATGGATTCTACACAAGGTGATGCTACATCAATCCGGCTGGCTTGACCTGATAAAGTATCCCCTGTACCTAATACTAACCCTAATTTTCCTGCTGTTGTCGCTTTCAACAGAGTGTTTAAATCATAGGATGTAAATGGACCGTCGATCAGTCGTCCTGCACGAAGAATAGTATAGGGTAATCCTGAATTGATGATGATTTCTTCTGCCTTTTTTTTGGCATCGAGTACACCAAAGGAATTAAGAATACTATAGGGTGGTTTATCTTTTCGTAGCACACCACAAGAGGATACAAAGATAAACCGCTTGAGATCTTTTGGAGCTGCTGCTACCAGGTTGCTAACTCCTATAGCATCAACTTGCTCAGGACTATTTTTGGCTTTAGTAAGACAGTAGCTGGGTTTGAGATAGATCTTGAGCCACTCGATCACACTTGAGAATCCTTTAGCCTGATCGATTGTGTCGAAATCCCACTTTTTAGAAGGGAAAGCAGTAGTTCCAGTACAACAAATGATATGAGTAACATTTTTTATGGCAGGGGGGAGGCTAGAGGGATAGCGCATGTCACCAACAATAATCTCTACTCGGTTATCAAACATTTGCTGAGCTTTTTCAGCACTGCGAGTCAGAACACTAACCTGAAAACTTTTATCTAGTAGCTTGGCCACTGTTAGCTGTCCCACACCACCTGTAGCACCTGCTACGAGTACTCTATCTGTTGAACTCATCACCCCTGCTCCTCAAGTCTCAACTGGAATTGGAAACAAGTATAGCGGTTTGGGACTTTGTTAAGTAAGTATTTATGGTTCTTGAGGGAACAGGGAACAGCGATGCAGCGCGGTCTTGGGGGTTTCCCCCATGAGCGACTGCATCAAGACGGGAACAGGGAACAGAAAAGAGGGAACACAGAACAGGAAACAGGGGAGTTGGGGAGCGATGGCCTTTTGGCCTTTTGGCCACGCTACGCGAACGGCCACGCTACGCGATTGACCTATGGTCACGCTACGCGAACGCATTAATCAATCTCAACAATCCCAGCATGATTATTACTAATTGAAATCGTTAGCTGTCAGCTATCATCTGTCAGTCGTCAGCTTATTTTTTTCAAAAGCTTTTCCCATAGCACATTAGCTGATAACTCATAA
>NZ_JAAHHS010000521.1 GCF_010692395.1 Moorena sp. SIO3H5 | reverse complement strand
AGCAGATCTGCGTAATAAACTCCTGTTTCTTCATTACCCACAATCCGAGCTGCTGCGATCGCATCTTCGACTCGTTCTTTAATAGCGCTAAGCTGGTTAAAACTCGAAAAACCCCATCCTCCCTTATAACATGCTCTTACTTGTCCACCGATAGACAGACCTTCACTAAGGGTTTCGATCTTGTCACCCCGTAATAAAATGCTAGTTCCTTCAGCTTCTTCTAAGCGAATGGCTAAGTAATCGACACGGGAGCCATATTGAGCAATTAGGTCAGAGAGTAAGTTTTTGGTATCGGTTAGGACAATGGACATAGTAGGGAAAAGAGCAAGGAACTATCCTATTGTGCAGTGATTACGCGATCGAGTGCTATTGTGAGCTATCAGCCATTAGCCATCAGCCGTCAGCTATCAGCTTAAGTTCTAAGTTTTACGTGAAATGATGTTCAAATTTAGAATATTATAGCATAATTCACTCCTTATCTTATTCAAGGTAAGGAGTAAGGTAACCTTCAACCCTAGTCACTTCAATAAGATTGACTAGTTGTGGTAATTAACCCTATTTTACAGAATAATCATCAACATATCAAAACAATATCTTAACTTTTAATTATATTGATAATCATAACAATTACATTTTTTTAGTAAAACCAATAAATAATATTATTGCTTACCCCTTGATGTAGTCTATATTATACTTACCGACTTTTCTGGCCACTATCCCAGAATTATCACTAGGTTTCAGCAAGAGATTGAGGGCGAGTGCTGTTAATAATATGTGACAGAATACCGAGCAGAGCCTCTAAATTACCAATAAAGTGTTCTTCTGACTCAATAGAAACCGAATTTTTCACTAATTTCAGAAATTTCCAGAGACTGCCAGTTGTAACACCACCATAGATAAACGGAATAGGATTATTTTTGTGCTCATTAAAAACTTGAGCAGCAACCATTTCAGCAATACACTGAGGGATAGCGGATTTAAGGTTATCGTTTTTTGCTTCAACTAGAATAGCAATGGGAGCAGTAACATCCAACTGTTCAGGTGAATGACTAATAATAAAATCACACCTACCGTTTAATCCTTGACTTTTATCGATAGTAAACTCTGTGCCAGAAAAAAGGCTGATTTGACGCTTGAATTGCTTGCGAATTTCCACTAAAATAGGAGCAACAATCAATTCAGAGCGGGCTTTTTCCGTATCGATTTCCAATCCTAGAGGTAGGTTTTCTGCTAGAATCTCTTTCAATAAAGGGCTAGGAGTAACTGGTTCAACTGATTCAAATAAGTTAACTCGTTCTTGAATCGATAGGTTAAATTGATGTTTAAGTGTATCTAGAGTAAATTCGCTGTAAGACATGGCTTGAGCTATCTATATGTAGCTGTTATTAATTCTCTCAGGCACTTACTATTGTAAGAATTCAGTGGTCAGCTATCAGCCATAGGCTGATAGCTGAATACTTATTCATAATCGACCTCAACAATCTCAGTGTATTCAAACTGATTTGGACTACGTCTTACCAAATCATAACGATTTCCAGCTAGCTGAATAACATCTTCTTCACAATCAGACTTAGGAGAATTGTAAGTCAACACATACTCTTTACCAAGAAAAGGAAGTATCTCATCAGCCACTTCTCCTCGCCACTGAGTCTGAGTCACTAAAACTACTAATTGATTCGCCAGTCTAGGCAAGATATTAGCAATTCGCCGACGATAGATTTCATCCAAGCTTCCAAAGGGAGAATCCATTACAATAGGAAAAGTACTACTATCAGGTCCCATCAGAGAATGCTCTTGACTCCAATCTCTAACTCGGTCAATAATTCCCCCGATAAAGGATAAACTTAGAATCTGATTTTCTCCCGTAGACGCAGCAACTAGGTTTTCTAACCCAAGAGTACTTTCTACTAAGGTTAACTCATACTTATCACTCAACTTAGGAATGTAGGGTGTAAAGGAAATTGAGATAAATATCTCCTGGACCCGCTTTTCCAAAGAAGTCCGAAACTGAGTTTCTAAACGTTCCCTAACTTCAATTAACCGTTCAATAGAATCTTGAGCAGCAGCAATCCGTCGCTGTATCAACGCCTGCTTACTTTCATTCATTTTGTGCTTAGCAATCTGCTTATCCTTTAAGTCAATGTCTGTATCCAACTGTTCAATTTGTTGTTGATTACCTCCTTGCTCTAGAGTTAGCTCCCGAATCCTAGTATCTATCTCATCCAACTGTTGTTGGAGCAGACTGATATCCTCATCGGGAAAGTTACGTAACTTTTTCTTGATATCATCTAGTTGGGTCTCAATTCTAGAAAGCTCAGTTCTTCCCTGAGCAATAGTATCTTGTTGTTGGTCAACATCCTGCCAAAATTCAGGCACCTGTTGGTTAATTTCATCAACCTGGGAACCCATCCTTATTGCATTTTCTTCCACTTCAGCCATTCCGGCTTTATCCATCCAGGCTGCTACTTGCTGATGAGCATGAGTTCCCTCAGTTAATTCTACACCACAGATACAGCGCTTGTGTTTAAGTAAATCCCCAACAAATTGCTGCTTAATTCCAACAGGTAATTCCCCTCTTTCGGTGATTAAATCTTTGACAATCTCTTGAAAAGTTGAGCTTACCTCTGAGAGCAGCACCGTATAGCCACGAGTTGATATAGCTCGTTTCAAAATATGTTGGCTTTGTTTTAGCTGTTCTCTAATTAACTTTTCCCTAGCTTCTAGTTCATCCCGCAGCTGTTGTAACTCCTGAGCGCCACCGAGTTCTAATAACCGTTGACCAATTGTCTTCTTTAACTCATCTTGATCCTCTAACTCCTGCTTGATTTCCCTTTGACGCTTTAGTAGACTCTGACTCGTCTTTTCCGATTTTCTCTGTTGTTTAAGCAATTGCTTAGTTTCCGAGTCGCCAATTAAAGACAATTCATAGTCTAAGGTTTTTTTCGCTTCCCTTAAATGTTTAATGGAGCGATTTAAAACTTCTACCCCTAGCAAGGTCTTGGTTGCTTCCGCAACTTCCGACTTTTTATCCGAGCGTACCAGTTGTTCAATTCGTTCTCCATCAAAAAAGAAGTATTGGTGCAAACTAGCTGGTAAAATTTGACCAATAATATCCTCAGGTAGTTGTTGAGGCAATAACCAGCGTCCATCATCTCCAGCGATTTGTAGATACAATTCTGTGTTACCTTGCTCGACTCCTACCTCAGTTTTGTAAGTACGACATAGACGTTTGACTTGGTAGCGTTTATTATTGTGTTCAAATGCCACTTCTACCCAACAGTCTACTGGTTTATTGAACTGAGCTTCAGCAAGAGCTCGCTTATTCAGCAGTTGGTCTTCTGAAGCAAAAGCAGCACTAAACTTTTCATAGAGCACCCACGAAAAAGCATTCAGTATGGTAGTCTTACCAGCACCATTATTCCCATGAATAATCGTAGTGTTTCGCTCGCCACTAGCTAACACAATGACGGGAGTTTTACCATAAAACTGACGAAAATTATATAGCTGAATCGATAGCAGCTTCATTGCACTTCTTCCTTGACAATTCTCAAGATATCGTCATTAATATTACGGGGAGTTTTCATATAGAGTTTATCCTTTTCTGCTTGCAATACTCGCTCTATAATTCGGCGCACTTCTAGGGGAGCAGTGATAATCGGCTCCTGGACATCATGGAGTTCATTCTTGCTAGGAGAATAAGTGGAAGATTTTTCAGCTACTCTTCTGGAAATGACTGATGTAGCACCACTGGTAGAGTATCTAAATGCCATAACCGTATTTTAGGAAAAAGCGACTAACCTGTCAGATCGTGTCCGGTTGTTTCGGTAGTGTTATTTGTTGTTTATTTTAGTAACCGGTAAGGGGAAATAGGGAATAGCTTGGTAGTAATCACACTTACCAATTCCCGATTACCAATTATCAATTACCCACGCTTTACACTATCGATGTTACCGGACATAATACCAGATCTAGCCTGATTAAATTTATTGTAAGACTTTATTGTTTATTTATACTATAACTCAAAAATTTTGCCAGCTCTTAATAAAGAGGGTCACCCAAAGCAGTACTCTATTTCTGTAGGTTGTTAGGTTTGTCTTGAAAGGGCTAGCCACAATCACAGACAATCAAAAATGAAAAACACAATTACGGCCTTAGGATTTTCTCTATTCACTTTAATATTGCCCTGTGAAGCTAGGGCATATGATTTAGAGTTCACTAATCTTTATGTGTTTGGTGATAGCCTATCGGATTCTGGCAATACCTTCAATATCACTAAGGCAGGGAATGAGCTAAATCCCACCATTTCCATAATCCCCCAGAGTCCACCCTACTTTGAGGGACGTTTTAGCAATGGTCCGATCTGGGTAGATTATCTAGCAGATGCTCTGGAGATAGAGGTGAAGCGATCTACTGATTTGTCGTTGGTTTTACCAGATTCCCCGACACTTTCTCCCATCAGTATCACTCCCGATAGTCCTCGGGTGAGTTTTTTCTTCCATGGTGCGACGACTAATCAAAGCGTAAACTTTGCTGTTGGTGGTGCTCAAACCGGAGTGTCTGGCCTTGGA
>NZ_JAAHHS010000520.1 GCF_010692395.1 Moorena sp. SIO3H5 | reverse complement strand
GCAGGGAGCAGGGAGCAGGGAGCAGGGAGCAGGGAGCAGGGAGCAGGGAGCAGGGAAGAGGTAAAAAATAATGTGTACCTCATGAGTCCTATAAACGCTATATTAACTATTATGTATTACCTGTTACAGGTTAGCTGATAGCTGATAGCTGATAGCTGATAGCTGATAGCTGTTAATCATTTTTTAATTGCAATTTTTAATCGTTAATTTTATTATTTTTGCATAATTATAGGCTAAGTTAATGAAGAGAATATTTCAGTTCCTCAACCATTGCTTAGAGAATCAGCCCTTGACTATTGTTGTGGTTAGTATATTTTTAGGGATGGCAACTGTAGCCCTAGCCGACTATAAACCACCTGATCCGCCATCTCGTCCCAAACAACCTACAATTATTAGCGGTACAAGGGGAGGATGTTCTAAGAATGGAAAAACAAAGTTAACTACACTAGCTCCTGATGAACATATTGGACAAACTGTTTCGACTCACCCAACCTTTGCTTGGTTTGTACCAGAGGCTGAATCCTTGACAATGAAATTTCAGATTTATCCAGATGATGTAAATGAGAATCCCCAACCCATACAAAATATTGAATTGCAGACGAAACCAGGAATAATGACTCACTCACTATCACAGGATGAACTAGGGTTATCCGTGGGACAGAGATATCTGTGGCAAGTGGTCATTATCTGTGAACCCAATCACCCATCGAGTGCTATCGTAGCCGAAGCCTATATCGATGTGGTTCAAGAGTCACCAGATTTAAAAATAGCCCTTGCTGCAGCGACTAACCCCGTTGATCGGGCAGATATCTATGCTGAAAGAGGTTTCTGGTATAATGCCTTCGGTGAAGTTGTGGGTTGTGGTGACGATGCTAGACATAGAGCGTTAATGCGAAATTTTTTAACTGATTTAGCAAAAATCGAGGCATCTGGAAAGTCAAAAGATGGCAGCCAAAAGAGTGAGCGAATCCAGCAGATTTTAGACATAGAATGGAAAAAGCTAGTTTGTAACTAAGTTAAGTGTAAGCATATGCCCTACGCCCATATGCTTACCACCATAGTGAAAGCTAACACCGATAGACAACCTCGAAGTAAGTGTTGCAGTTTTCAGCAATAGTCATAGTTTAATTATGCATTTACTGTTTCTAAAATCGGAAAGTAAGTTAGCAGAAAACGTGAATGCATTACCTGTTTCATTCTTTTATTGTATTAAGTAAGGGAACAGTTAGTCGAGGAGACAAGCATGGAAAACTGTTTCTGATTCTGTCAATAGTTGTTGATAGTTTATAATTTTTGGTATGCTCAAGGCACCTAGTCATTTATAGGTGCCTTTTTGTTCACAGTGCCGCTCTCCGGGCATTCAATCAGATAGTGTAAGTTCACACCGATAGACAACCTCGAAGCAAGCTTTGCAGTTTTCAGCAATCGTGATAGCGTAATTGTGCAGTTGCTATTTCTTAACTTGGCAAGTAAGTTAGCAGAAAACGTGAATGCATTACCTGTTTCATTCTTTTATTGTATTAAGTAAGGGAACAGTTAGTCGAGGAGACAAGCATGGACAAGCGATGCAGCGCGGTCTTGGGGGTTCCCCCCATGAGCGACTGCATCAAGACACTGTTTCTGATTCCTTCAATAGTTGTTGATAGTTGATATTTTTTGGTCTGCTCAAGGCACCTAGTCATTTATAGGTGCCTTTTTGTTAACAGTGCAGCTCTGGCGGCCACACCCCAGACCCAGTAAGGCGCGGAATGCTGCTTGTCACCCCTGAAGTACCTCGTAAGCAGTCAGCCGTCAGCCGTCAGCCGTCAGCTAAAAGCTTACGCTACTTGAGGTGCTTATTTTATTCAAAAGCTGAAAGGTAAGCATATGCGCTACCCGCAAGCTACTTGAGGTGCCGTTGGCCACGCTACGCGAATGGCTGATAGCTGATAGCTGAACGCGCACGCGTGCGCGTAGCGCTAATCGCTGATAGCTGATAGCTTACAGGACCTTAACCCAAGCTACCATGTTCTTCCCTGTCTGGAAGTAGCCCATTTAATAACACCCCAAGAATACTAGAAAGTCCAATCCCTGTCTTGATGCAGTCGCTCATGGTTTGAATTTACCGTAAGACAGTGGAGCCTTGTCTTGATGCAGTCGCTCATGGGGGAAACCCCCAAGACCGCACTGCCTCCCCAAGACCGCGCTGCATCGCTTTTTACAGCAGTTGACGCTAAACTCAGACCAATCACCATAATCACTGCTCCGGTGACAATCGGGGGTAGAATACGGGTAATCATACCCGCACCACGCCAAAAAATAATTAGACTTAAAATCAGATAAACAATGCCAGCGGCGGCAAGTCCAGATAAGGTTGCAGCCAAACCATATTTCTCAACACTCAAGGTGATAGGGGCGATAAAGGCGAAGGAAGAAGCTAGATAAACGGGAATTTTACCCCCCGTAACCAGTTGAAAACATAACGTTCCCACCCCAGAAGTAAACAGGGCAACATTCGGGTTTACTCCGGCTAGAATAGGGACTAACACCAACGCACCAAAGGCAACAAACAGCATCTGTGCGCCATTCGCGTAGCGTGGCCATTCGCGTAGCGTGGCCATAGGCCAAGGCCTTGGAGGACATCTTTAAAACGGAAGTGATAAACCGTGGAAACTGTCGTTGCTTGAAAGTCTGGGTTTGGTGAATGTTCAGGAAATTCACTCATAAGTTGCGGACGCTTTTGTCAATTCCTAAAAAGTTATCTTACACTAAAAGATTAAGACACATTACAATTATCCTCAGCAATCAGCCGTCAGCATTCAGCCGTCAGCATTCAGCATTCAGCTGTCAGCTTTCCGTAACTCAGATTAAACGAATGCTTACCTCTTTTATTCACTCAAGTAGCGTGCCCATAGCGCATAACCTGATAACTGTTCGCGTAGCGTGGCCATTCGCGTAGCGTGGCCATAGGCCAAGGCCTTTAGCTGTTCACTGATCGCTGATAGCTGATCGCGCACGCGTGCGCGTAGCGCATTCGCTGATTGCTGATAGCTGATTGCTGATTGCTCACCAACTAGCGTATAACTTAATAGAAGTTGATAATTATAAATAAGAAGGCAACAATCTATGGAACAGAAAGCAACTGCTTCTACTAAACTAGTCACCGGTAACTTTGTGGTGATCCAGGGAGATATCAATCGCAGAATTGGCGATGGTGGTGCTAGCCTCTGGAAAAAGACTTTCAACACAGAGGGACGCTACAAGGGCGGCGCTGCCATCCTGATGTTGATGGTTAAAGGATTGACAGCAACCGACAGTGATGCAGATGTCAAAATCAATGGTAAAAGTGTCGGGAAGATCTACTCCTACGAGGGAGCTAATCCAAATCACTGGTTTACCCAAATCATTAACATTGGTGCTGGCATCCTGAAGGATGGGGATAATGAGCTGGAGGTTGAGGCCGTAGATTTGCCAAACCCCTCTGCTGGTGACCTCTATAACGATTTTTACATACGGGATGTGGTTTGCTTGTTCCAGCGGGAAGATTAGGAAACGTCTAAGCGCGAAAGTATAGTTTAGGACATAGTTTTTGGTTTAAAGGGAATCGGGAATCGGGAATCGGGAATCGGGAATCGGGAATCGGGAACAGAAATTATGTCAAAACCTTTACTTCTACTGTTATAGTTTCATTTCCTATTTTCAAGGGAGTGGATACGTATGTTTCCCCTGTGGAAACCCCCAAGAGCTCCCGACTCCCGACTCCCTAACCCCTCCTGGGAGGGGTGGGTCCCAACTCCCGACTCCCGACTCCCGATTCCCTATTCCCTATTCCTCTACTGGCTCACCAGTCAAGCTAAAGGCACGAGCTTCGGTAATTTTAACTAGAACTAGCTCACCTTTAAGGTGATTAATATCCCCAGAGAAGAAGGTCAGACGATTTCCTTTGGTTCTGCCCATGACTTGAGTATTGTCTTTGGGATTCTGGTCTTCCACTAACACTTCCTCAATCCGTCCCAGATAACGTTGCGATCGCTCAGCTGCTTTTACCGCAACTAGGTGGTTGAGACGTTGAAGGCGATCGCATTTGACCTCCTCAGGTAGCTGATTTTCCCACAATGCTGCTGGTGTACCAGGACGAGGGGAATAGGCAGCGGTATTGAGCTGGTCAAAGCCAATATCATCTACTAGTTGTAGGGTATTTTCAAATTGTGCTTCCGTTTCCCCAGGAAAGCCCACAATCGCATCTGCACTAATCGATGCATCGGGCATATAGTCACGAATGGTATTAATAATCCGGCGATATTTCTGGTGGGTATAGCCCCGTGCCATAGCTTTGAGAATATCGTTATCCCCAGATTGGAAAGGAATGTGGAAATGTTCGCACACTTCGGGCAACTCGTGACAGGCACGGATCAGTCGTTCTGTAAAGTAGCGGGGGTGACTAGTAGCAAAGCGGAGCCGCTCAATCCCCGGTATATTGCTAACATAATACAGTAAATCTGTCAAGGTGTGCTGATGCCGCCCCGATTCAGTCACCCCTGGTAAGTCACTAGACCACACGTCTTAACTCGAGGCACTAAGGAACCCGGATCACGTATGCAGTATTGTACTAGAAACA
>NZ_JAAHHS010000052.1 GCF_010692395.1 Moorena sp. SIO3H5 | reverse complement strand
AACCAAGAAGCTAGTAAATATATAGAATTACTAGTTATCACCCAACAACAATATTGTTTATTATATACTAATATATGGAAACACGTAACTTTAAGCTTTCAAGGATTATTAGCTGATAATTACCAGTTGGTGAGTGATGAGTTTAATGAGCCTGAAATGTTTAATCATTTCCACGAAACTCACAATTATCAGTCGCTGTTTACCCTCCATTTAGCTAAATTAATCATTTGCTATACCTTTCACGATTACCAACAAGCTGTTGTTCATGGTTCAAAAGCTATCGAGTATGAAGATGGAGCATTTGGTCTACTGGTAGTTGTTGCTCATAACTTCTACTATTCTCTAGCGTTACTTGCTCAGTATCCTAACTGCGATTGGCCTACAGCCAATCGCACTCAGCAAGAGCATTACCTAAACCAAGTAAAGGTTAACCAAACAACCATGGGAAATTGGGCTCACCATGCTCCTTCCAATTTCCAACACAAGTACAATTTAGTGGCAGCAGAAATAGCGCGAGTTGTCGGGGATACTCTCGATGCTATGGAGCTGTACGATCTTGCTATTGCTGGGGCAAAAGAAAACGAATACCTTCACGAAGAAGCCCTTGCTAATGAACTTGCTGCTAGGTTTTACCTAGAGTGGGGCAAACCAAAAATTGCGGAAGTTTACCTTACTGATGCCTACTATGCCTATGCTCGCTGGGGAGCTAAAGCTAAAGTTGAGGATTTAGAACAACGCTATCCTGAATTACTGGCTATGATCCAGCAACAACAGACTATTAGCCTGGATCCTAGCAATTCAATTACCACATCCTATAGTGAGTCTTTATCGAGTTTGCACCCAATCCAAACTATCACCTCAAATACCCTCAGTGTTTCAGACGCTTTAGATTTGACAACAGTGATCAAAGCATCTCAAGCCATTGCCAGAGAAATTCAACTTGAGCAGTTATTCTCTACTTTAATGAAAGTGATCATTGAGAATGCAGGAGCAGAAAAATGTGCTTTGATTTTGCCTAAAGCTGGAACATGGGTGATCGACGCTTACTATATAACTGACCCTATCTCCCAAGGTAACTCCGAAGGTAACTACGAAGGCAATTCAGAATCAGATCAACAATTCTCTCTAACCGTACTGCAATCAATGCCAGTAGTAAAGAGTCAAGATATTTCAGTTAGCGTGATCAACTATGTTGCCCATAGCTCCGAAACTTTAGTCTTAGATAATGCTAGTGTGGAAACTATGTTGGCAGCTGACCTTTATATTATTGAGCAACAACCTAAGAGTATCTTGTGTACACCTATCCTCAATCACGGCCAACTAATTGGTATTGTGTATCTTGAAAACAATCAATGTACTGGAGCATTTACCAAGGATAGGTTAGAAATTCTGAAACTGTTGTGCTCTCAAGCGGCTATCTCTCTAGAAAATGCTAATCTCTACAACACCCTGGAAGAAAAAGTTGCTGAACGTACTCAAGAACTGTCTGAAACTCTCGAAGACCTGAAAGCAACTCAGAAACAGTTAGTGGAATCTGAGACTAAAGCCGTTTTAAGTAGCTTTGTGGCTGGTGTCACTGACGAAATTAGTACACCAGTTGGCAATGGGATTACGGCTGCGTCTACTCTAGCTGATGAAACTCTTGGATTTATCCGTAGTTTCCAAGAGGGTAAATTAAAGCGCTCGGCATTCCAAAACTATTTGGAAGTGGCTCAAGAATCCAGTGAATTAATTCTGAGTAACTTACAACGGGCTGGGGAGTTGGTGCAAAATTTCCGGCAAGTTGCTGTTGACCAAGATGATTTAGAAAAGCGCAGGTTAAATCTTAAACACTATCTCGACGAGGTCTTACTTACTTTAGAGCCTAAACTTAAACAGACTTCCCATGGTTTAACCCTAGAAGGAGACGATACAGTTACGATCAATACTTATCCAGGAGCTATTTGGAAAATTGTTACTCATTTAGTGATCAATTCCATTACCCATGGCTATCAACCATCAGAGCAAGGACAGTTAACCTTAACTGTTGAAAGGATTCAAGACGAGGTTATGCTTAAGTATCATGATGATGGCTGTGGGATTGCGAAGGAGCATTTAGGCAAAATTTTTGAACCTTTCTTTACTACTGCTAGACCTCAAGGCAGAACTGGTTTAGGTCTGCATATTGTTTATAACTTAGTGACTCAGAAGCTCCTGGGACAAATTGAAGTTAAGTCGGAAGTGGGTCAAGGCACTGAGTTTATGATTACTCTACCTATAGGTTAAAGGTTGGTTGAAGGTTGAAGGTTGGTAGGTTAAAGGTTGAAGGTTGATTGGTTGAAGGTTGAAGGTTGAAGGTTGATTGGTTGAAGGTTGATTGGTTGAAGGTTGAACGCGCACGCGTGGCCAAAGGCCAAGGTTGGTTGGTTGAACGCGCACGCGTGGCCTAAAGGCCAAGGTTAGGTTATTCGCCTTGGATCTGGAAGTAGGGAGTAGGGAGTAAGAGTAGCATGAGCCTACGGCGTTAGCTATCAGTTATATCAAGTCAGGATAATTACCCTGTCTTGATGCAGTCGCTCATGGGGGAAACCCCCAAGACCGCGCTGCATCGCTTAATAAAGACCTTCCCCATCTCCCTATCTCCCTATCTCCCTATCTCCCTATCTCCCTATCTCCCTATCTCCCTATCTCCCCATCTCCCCATCTCCCTATCTCCCCACACTTCCTTTAATTATGGGTATTCAACCTGACTTGATATTATTTGTGGTGAGTGAACTATAACCAATCCTAAATCAGAGCTATAGCATATTTAAATCCAGCTTTTGAAGATATTTGTGTAAAAATAAAGAAAAGTTACATATCTTAAAAATAGCGGATAAAGGAGTAAAGGGATGGTAGTACTGACTGACCGGGTTCAAAAGCGGCTAACCATAGAGACTAACGAGATTGCTCCAGATACCACAACTATTCGTTCTTTAGATTGGGATCGCGATCGCTTCGACATCGAATTTGGACTACAAAACGGCACCACGTACAACTCGTATCTGATTCGGGGCGAGAAAATTGCCTTGGTCGATACCTCCCATGAAAAATTCCGCCAGCTATATTTAGATACTTTAACCGGACTAATTAACCCTACCGATATTGATTACTTAATTATCAGCCATACCGAACCAGACCACAGTGGCTTAGTCAAAGATGTCCTTGAACTAGCTCCAGATATTACTGTGGTGGGCTCAAAAGTGGCAATCAAGTTCCTGGAAGACTTTGTACACCAACCGTTTCAGCGGCAAATTGTCAAAAGTGGTAATCAGCTGGATTTAGGCAATGGGCATATCCTGGATTTTGTCAATGCCCCTAATCTTCATTGGCCCGACACCATGCTCACTTACGATGGTGGGACTAAGGTGCTGTATACTTGTGATGTCTTTGGCATGCACTACTGCTCTGCTAGCACCTATGATGACAACCTCAGCGCTATCGAAGCAGATTATCGATTTTACTACGAATGCCTGATGGCTCCCAATGCCCGCTCAGTGCTATCTGCTCTCAAGCGGATGGACAAATTGGGAGAGGTGACTACTATTGCTAATGGTCATGGTCCTATACTGCGCCACAATGTAGAACAACTGGTAGGAAATTACCGCTACTGGAGTCAAGCCAAGGCCAAGGCAGAAAAGTCCGTTGTTGTGTTTTATGTCTCAGATTATGGCTATAGCGATCGCATTTCTCAAGCGATCGCCCTAGGGATTACCAAAACTGAGATTGCTGTGGAGATGATGGACATCAAATCTGCTGACCCTCAAGAGGTTCAGGAAGCAGTTAACCGTGCGGCTGGCATAGTAATTGGCATGCCTCCAGCCACAAACAGCACAACTACAGCAGCAGTTAGCACGGTACTGGCTGCGGTCAAATCCAAGCAATCTGTTGGTTTGTTTGAATCCTATGGCGATGATGACGAACCCATTGACCCCCTACGTACTCAATTTAGAAGCCTAGGACTCAAAGAAGCCTTTCCTGGGATTCGGATCAAAGATACTCCTAGTGAAACCATTTACAAGCTTTGTGAAGAAGCCGGTACTGACATGGGGCAATGGCTGAGTCGCGATCGCTTGATCAAGAACATGAAATCCCTAGATACAGACCTAGACAAAGCTTTAGGTCGTCTCAGTGGTGGACTATACATCATCACGGCTAAGAAAAGGGATGTCAAGAGTGCCATGTTAGCCTCTTGGGTCAGCCAAGCTAGCTTCGAGCCTTTGGGTTTCACCATTGCTGTAGCCAAAGACCGGGCGATTGAATCTTTGATGCAAGTGGGAGACCGCTTTGTACTCAATGTACTCGAAGAAGGCAACTACCAAGACTTAATGAAACACTTCCTAAAGCGCTTCAAACCTGGTGCTGACCGCTTTGCAGGGGTGAATACACAAACCGCACAAAACGGTTCCCCGATTCTCAGCGATGCCCTAGCCTATCTAGAGTGTAAAGTTACCACCCGTATGGAATGTAGTGACCATTGGATTGTTTACTCTACCGTTGAGACCGGACGGGTTTCTAAGCCAGAGTCTCTGACTGCTATCCACCATCGGAAAGTGGGAAATCATTACTAAACATTAATAGCAGTTCTAAATCTAATCGGCTAATCTGAACCATGAACACTACAAAACCCCGTGACGTCCAACCTCTCTATATTGCTACCGATACCCTCATATTGCGATCGCGTACTTGGGACCGGCTCAAATTTGAAATCGAATATGCCTTGCAACGAGGCACCACTGCTAATTCTTTTCTGATTAGAGCTGATCAAATAGCCTTATTCGATCCACCAGGAGAATCCTTTACAGAGGTGTTTCTCAAAGCATTACAAGAACGCCTTGACCCAAAGCTGATCGATTATGTGATCCTTGGTCACATTAATCCCAATCGCCTGGTTACTCTGAATGCTCTGCTCAAACTTGCTCCTGAGATTACCTTTGTTTGTTCCAATCCTGGTGCTAAATCCTTGCGCACTCTGTTTGAGAAACTAGAGGATAAAGCGATTCCAGAACAGGAGCTCAAAATCCTAGTGATGAAAGGGGATGATACTCTCGATTTAGGTGAAGGTCACATCCTAGATTTTATCCCTACCCCTAATCCCCGTTTCCCTGATCAGCTTTGTACTTACGATCCTAAAACTCAAATCCTATTTACAGATAAATTATTTGGTGCTCATGTCTGTGGGGACCAGGTAATGGATGAAGGTTGGAGAGTTTATAACGAAGACCGACGCTATTATTTTGATTGCCTGATGGCACCCCACGCCCGACAGGTGGAAACAGCTTTAGCTAAATTAGCAGACTTTGATGCTAAGCTTTATGCTACCGGTCACGGCCCCTTGGTGCGCTATGGCTTTCAAGAACTGACTGAGTCCTATGGGAAATGGAGTAAGCAACAACAAGCTCAAGAGGCCAATGTTGCCCTAATTTATGCCTCAGCTTACGGCAATACTGGAGCCATTGCCCAAGCGATCGCACGAGGTATCACTAAAGCTGGTGTATCGGTAGAATCCCTTAACTGTGAAGCAGCTGAACCGGAAGAGATTGGCGATGCTGTGGAGAAAGCAGACGGATTTATCATGGGTTCTCCTACCCTAGGAGGTCATGCACCAACCCAGGTTCAAACCGCTTTGGGTATGGTTTTATCTAGCGCTACTAAAACTAAGCTAGCGGGTGTTTTTGGTTCCTATGGCTGGAGTGGGGAAGCCATTGACCTATTAGAAAGTAAGTTCCGGGATGCGGGTTACAAGTTTGGTTTTGACACGATTCGGGTCAAATTTAAGCCTACAGACAAAGACCTCAAATACTGTGAAGAAGCCGGTACAGATTTTGCTCAAGCCCTGAAAAAAGCCAAAAAAGCCCGGAAACCCAAGCAACCTGCTGGTGAGTCTTCCGCTGCCCGCACGGAGCAAGCGGTGGGACGGTTGATTGGTTCACTGTGTGTTGTAACTACTAAACAACAAGACCTGACCGGAGCGATGCTAGCTTCCTGGGTATCTCAAGCTACCTTTACCCCTCCAGGGTTAACCGTAGCGGTAGCTAAAGAACGAGCAGTTGAGTCTTTGATGCACACTGGAGATAACTTTGTCTTGAATGTGTTAGAAGATGGTAAACATTTACCCTTGATGAAACAGTTTCTCAAACCATTTGGACCTGGTGAAGACAGATTTGGTGGGATAAAGATCGAAGAAGGAGACAATGGTTGCCCAATACTAAGTGATGCCCTAGCTTATTTGGAATGTACTGTAGAAAATCGGATGGAATGTGGTGACCATTGGCTAGTTTATGGGGTAGTTAAAAATGGGAAGGTGCTATCTGATGGAGTAACTGCCCTGCATCATCGTAAGTCGGGAACCTATTATTAATTTTTTAAAGGGAACAGGGAATAGAACTATGTCTTAACTTTGAATTCCACGACTATATACCTAAAAAAAAGTGATGCTCAGCAAAGAGTATCGCTTTTTTTTATTAACCCTAAAACTATAGCCAGGATAATTACCCTTAATCCAAATCTCCCCCACCTCCCTACTCCCTACTCCCTACTCCCTATTCCCTATTCCCTACTTTCAGATGGGACTATTGTCCACTAGCTGTTAGAATGTTCCAGTAATCAAGGACTAATCACAATGAAGTCTAAACTCAAATATATCCTCCGTTGCACGTTGTGTGGAAAAGAGTATGAACCAGACCCTTTCCGCCTTTGCTGTGACGAGAAACATGAGCCATCCCTTCTGCGTGCTGTCTATGCTAACGAAAAACTAGAAGTCAAAGAGAATCTCCCAGGTTTATTTCGATATATAGATTGGCTACCGGTTGATCGATACTTAGAGGCAGATGGTAAACCGATTACTTATCAAAGCAAAAATCTGGCTCACCATCTCGGATTAGATCATCTTTTCATTTGTTTCAATGGCTACTGGCCAGAGCGAGATGCTCATCTTTCTACTTGTTCGTTTAAAGAATTAGAAGCTTTCCCTATCTTAGGGAGAATACCAGAGGATAACCCCAAAACCCTAGTCGTTGCTTCAGCTGGAAATACAGGCCGAGCGTTTGCTACGGTTTGCTCTAAGCTGAAAATCCCCTTTTGCTTGGTGATTCCAGAGCAAAATTTATCCGCCATCTGGTCAAAGGAGCCGTTTGATTCTTCTTGTGTTCGTCTGATTGCTGTTGGTGGGAATAGTGACTACTCCGATGCCATTCGTATCGGAAAAATCATCAGTGAATTAGAGGGTTTCTTTCCGGAAGGAGGAGCTAAAAATGTAGCCAGACGGGATGGCATGGGGCTAACGGTTGTAGATGCTACAGTAACCATTGGGGAAATTCCTGATCACTATTTCCAAGCTGTCGGTTCCGGTACTGGTGGGATTTCAGCTTACGAAGCAAATCTGAGATTTTTAGCAGATGGCAGATTTGGCAACAAAAAAATGAAGCTTCACCTCTGTCAAAACATTCCTTTTACACCTATGACCGATGCTTGGAAAGCGGGTAAGCGAGAAATTACTGCTTTGAGCGAAATAGAAGCAAAAAAATCCATTAGTCAGGTTTCTGCTAAGGTACTTACCAACCGAAATCCAGCTTACTCTCTTGCGGGAGGAGTTTATGAAGCATTAGCGGATACTGATGGAGAAATGTATGGTGTGACTAATGACGAATCAGAGAAAGCAAGGGCTTTATTTGAGGAATTGGAAGGAATAGATGTTAGTCCTGCTGCCGGTGTGGCAACTGGTGCTTTAATTCAAGCGGTTGAGGCGGGGAAAATAGGTAAAAAGGACACCATTGTGCTCAATATTACTAGTGGAGGGTATAAACGGATGCGCCAAGATTATCCGTTACACTACCTCAAACCTGATTTAGTTTTTAAACCTGAAGAGATCGAGCCGGATTTGGTAGCAGAGAGGATTGATAAGCAGAGGGAAGTTTTAACTCGAAATTGACAGAAGATTTGTGGTGTTGCTGATTAAGTAATCATAAGCGGGGAATGGTTCATGGTTGATTGTTCATTGTCGCTATGAACAATCAACCATGAATAATCAAAAATGAACAGTTAACAATGAGCAGTTAACGAAAATAATCATTACTCATTCAGCAATGGGAAATAAAATATGCTCAAATAACTGCTTCTTTTAATGTCTGAACACCATAGGACACTGGACTACCACATTTGTGAGCATCTTTTCCAACAAGCTTGCCATTCACAATAAATTCCTGACCCATTAACTTTTGATGCCATTCCACAATAACGTCAATCCATGGAGTATCAATATTTAACATTTCACCATATCCCTTCAAAACACATAGACCATAGGGAATATCATCCGTAAATAAACGTGAGTCAGGATCAGGAACAAAACCACCCTCAATCTCTCGAACAGGAGTTTTAATTCCCCTATGAGCATGGCTAGTGGCGTAAATAGTTTTCAAAGAACTTTTGTCCTCTATTAGCTCATCAAAGTCCTCAATCAATCTCTCTGCCAAGGGCTTTATAGAATCTAACTTAACCTCTGGCAATTTATTTATAATCCCTTTTTTTATTAATTGAAGCTCATCACTGAGATGGAGAATACACTCTGCTGAAAATTCATCCATATCAGAATAAAATAATGGAATATCCTCTTCCGAGTAAGGGGAGACACCATCCCAATCATGGAAAATTCCATAATACCGACCTGGATGAACAATCTGATTCGATGGAGTGAGTGTTGTATTTAAAAAGTTAGGTAGGAATGTTATTACACAGTTTCCTAGTAAGCTCTCTAAGTATGAAGACAACTTACCTTTATCTGGAGCATTAGTGGCTACCCGGAGGTACTTCTGTATTCCATTAATACGAGCCTTCTTCCCGTACTGGATAGTTCTACAAATCCAAGGGATTGTTTGAAATCCAAAAAAGTATGAATTCGGTAATAATGATTGAGCGAGAAAGTGAGTACATCCTTGGGCAAAAAGTGAACCAACGTGACTGTATTGGTTAACATAAGGCGCTATCTTAGAAAGAATTTGATCGTAGGCATGTACAGGACTACATATGACGATGAGATCGCTGCCTGGGATGACTTCTTCTGGGTTGGAACTAATCACCGATAGATAGCCCTTAGAAATTGGAGTCGTATCACTTTCAGAGAAAACTTCAATTCGTTGGTTCCATTCCCCAGGACGTCGAGTCAGTAAGCGAGTCTCAACCTCTTTAGGTGCAAGACCTGCTAATACATGTGTACTGTTGCCTCCTCCTACAATAGTTAGAACAAAATCTCTCATAATGTTTTATTGTGAACTAAATTATCAAATCAATTTTATTTTTCAATGTGATCACTATATCTCACTATATAGCTACGAAATCACTCGTGAAATTTAGGTAGGGGCAACTCCCCTGTGGTTGCTTCCTCTTCTGGATTCAGATCTTTGATATTTACCTGTTCTGAGATGGTTGCAGTTCTCCTATCTATACTGATAATTTTTATTCTGATTGCACCAGAATTCTATCGTCATCACTATCCAGTGCAACAAAGCGTAACAAAGTGTAAAGATTTACTATAAACCTTGTACACATAGGACTTACGCAGTTTAGTTGCTTTCGCCCCCTAACCCCCTTTGCTCTGGGTTTGGCGGATTTCAGGGTGCTTTGCGTAAGTACTGACACATAGTTTACCAGCATCAAGTAAATTACGGAAAAACGTTTCTAAATCAGCTTTTTGCAGTTCCGGGTTAGCGAGAATTAACCGAATCATAACCAGACCTTCATAATGAGCATAGTTTACAAAAGCTGTTCCCGAATCAAATAATCGGTTGCGTATGTCTAGATTCAGCTGGTCTAACCCAGTAGAGTCAAGCTGTTTATCTTTGGGGATATAACGGAAACAAATATTCAAAAATTGTGGTTCAGCGATTAATTCTAAATTATCGCAACGGCGGATATACTCGGTGGCATAATTAGCTATATCAAATAAATGATTGACCAGCTGCTCATAACCTTTTTTGCCATAATATTTCCAACACAGCCATAGTTTTAGGGCATCTACTCTCCGACCACATTGTAATGACTTAGTCCCTAAATTATAGAAATTATTTTCATCATCATGGAATAGATAATCGGTACCTCCCCCAGAGCAAGCTTCCGATAATAGTCCTTTTTGTTTCACTAAAATAGCGGAACAAATTAAAGGAACTCCCATTAACTTATGGCCATCCCAAGTAAAGGAATCAACTAACTCACTCCCTGCTAACAAATGCTGGTGTTTTTCACTAAATAAAACCGGCCCACCCCAAGCCGCATCGACATGCAGCCACAAGCCATATTTCCTAGTAATTTCGGCAAGGCTTGGTAACGGATCAAAAGCGCCTAACACAGTTGTACCGGCAGTTGCACCCACAAAGAACGGTGTTTTTTCTTCTGATAAGCTCTGTTGAATGGCAGCTTCTAGTGCTTCGGGAATCATTTTGCCATCAACATCAGACTTAACCTTGACTAAATTTTTGATGCCAATCCCCAATAAATTAGCAGCTTTTAAATAAGAATAATGAGCTTGATCGGAAACAAAGGCGACTAACTGATGATTCCCCAATCCCTGCAATTTAGCGTCCGGTAAAACGTGATGTCGTCCACAAAGCATTCCGATCAGATTAGCATTACTTCCTCCAGTTACCATCAACCCTTCACCTGGATTAAACCCCACTAAACTGGTCAATTTTTTAATCAATTCTATTTCCATCAGGGTGGCTACTGGGGCGACATCATAGGTGTGCATAGTAGTATTGGTAGCACTGGTCACCATCTCGGCTATAATTCCGGGAATACTAGACCCACTAAAAAGTAGATTAAAAAATTGAGTGCTACCGGTTCTAACACTATAGTTCAGGTAAGATTCTACTATAGGAATTAACGCTTCTAAGGCCACTCCCTCATCGGGTAAGGTTAAATCGAGTTTTTCCTTAAGATCATTAGCGGTTTGATAATTAACGACTTTGGTATCGGGTTCCAAATTACCGTCTAAATACTTAATAAGTATGGCAAGGGCTTTAGTCAGGGTTGTTTCTGTATCTTTCATAGGGAGTAGGGAGTAGGGAGTAGGGAGTAGGGAGTAGGGAGTATTGGTTGGTAAAATTGACTCTATATTATTACTAATAAAAACGCTATAATTGGATATATTATCGATAGCTATTTTATGATTTTTTTTAATATACAAAAACTGCAACGACATCAATCATAACAGCTTTTTGTATATTAAATCAAGCAAATAAAAAAATTAATTATTCTGTAATAATTTAGCTATCTGCTATCTGCTATCTGCTTTGTGCTAAGGCTCACGGCTGAACGCGCACGCGTGCGCGTAGCGCATATGCTTACATAGTATTTTGGTTTATATCATGTCAGGATACCCTTAATTAAAATTTCCCTCGGTGCGCTTTCCGTAGGCGAATTAAATTCGCCACGGGTCGCACCGCTCCCCATCTCCCCATCTCCCCATCTCCCTAATCCCTACTTCCAGATCGGACTATTTTCCACTAGCTGTTATAATATTGCGGTAGCCAATGACTAATCACAATGAAGTCTAAACTCAACTATATCCTGCAATGTATTTATGGCAAGGTGTACTATTTGTTAAACCGCCCAAAATTTTCCCTGTCAATTAGTTCTTTGATTTCTCGAACGGTGGTAGCTTGAATCGCAATTCTATCCTCAATTTTTAGGGATGGATCGAAAGATGGTTGACTAGTATTCGTAATTTTTCCTCCTCCTCCAGTAGGACAAGCAGTAAAAGCCACAGAGGCTAACCAGGGAAATTTAACTGAGAAATCGTCAATCCAGTTTTGGGCATAATCCCTCCAATGGCAATCTTCAAGCAAGAAGGCTAATTCGCCTTTCATAAACTCCTGACTCGTGATTCTGGGTAAGATTTTGTCGTGATATCGAACCTCTGCATCAGAGCCAAAAGCATCTCGTATTAGTTCCAGAGCAGCGATATGATCACCTTCTTTAGCAGGGGATAAATGCTGTCCGCAATAAAGTCCGTCTGGTAATAAGTGAACTGTTGCATTGCGAACAAATACCTCTAATCTTCCCAATCCTAATTCATCTCCAGTCTGACCATAAGAAGGCAAATGATCGCCAATTTTTTTGGGAGCAATAAACTGACCGGGATTGCAGATAATGCCATGCAGAAACTGAGGTTCAAAAGTGGTTTTTGTATAGGGTTCTTGTTTAAAAGCTACACCTAAGCTTTTAGTAATTTCGTAAAAACACCCATTTTCTTTACAGATATTGATACCTACTTCCACATCTTTTTCTTCTGGTTCAACAGCATATACAATGCAGGAACTTATTCCCCTTTTTATAGCTTCCTCAACAATACGGATTGCCAATGTACCTGTTCCTGCACCGATATCAGCAATTCTAAATTCTATATCTTCTCCATACTTTAGTATCAATTCCTCAATAAACTGGGGAATCATCTTGAGCAGATAACCAGTTGCATCTGCTTTGGGAGTCAAAGGTCTATAAGAATCTCTATTCATATCCTTCACATTCACCTTAAAAAAAAGCTAAAAATCAATTAAATCCAAAAAGATTATCTAGGTATTAATCCCTATTAATCATTGTTTGAGGAATATCTGATATTTTAACTCCTATTAATGCTAGCTCATTGAGGGAATTACCATTAACAGAAAGACGATGTTGATAAGACTGTTTAGCTTTGACTGATAAAATACCTTCTTTAATGATGGTTGCCAACATTTTACCAGCATAATGCTGGCTTTGAGTATCAAGTAAATCTTCTCTAAGATTAAACGCTATCCAGCCTCCATCAACAATTAAATTATAGGCAAAAGCAAATGCCGAAGCCGGTAATCCTCCTGTTAGGGCAGAAGCACACACCAAACAGTTAAACTTGGCATTTTCTAACTCATTATGAACTTCATTAGTTACATTAGGAAATTCCTCAACATAATACTTTTTATAAACATTTGGTCGTTCTCGTTTAGCTGCTTCTGCTGCTTCTATAACCACATCTGCTCCTACAATTGAAGTGACACCTTTATCCTTAAGACATTGACCAAGTAAACCAACTCCTGCAGCTAAATCTAAAACCGATAATTCAGAAGCAAGGGATTGGGATTTGGTAACTTCATTTATCAAAAATTTGCTAAGTATATTGTGTGTATTATATTTTAGCAAATCGACTAAAACATATTCATATAAACTAGGTATTTTGTAGGTTTGTTTATAATCTTGAATCTTAAATTTTTGCTCTTGGCCATTTTCGGCTATAATAAAATACTCCTCTGATCGAATTAAATTTTCATCTGTATGTGGAAATGTCACAGTATAACCCTTTTTTTTCATTAGTTAACCTCCTGTATAATTGTATATTTAAATGAACTTACTCCGTGGGGATAGTATACAAATTCACTAAACCAGATTTCAGCACGATAATAAGGTAATCCTTGAAAAGTATTCGTCTATTCGATCAATGTTCATCTTCTAGACTTCTCGATATACTCCTATCAGCGCAGAAACCCTAAATCCACATAAATTATGGTAGTCAAATATAATAATACCATCTTTGGAAATCCAAACCAACTCATCCAGGCATGTCGGTGGAGTATGTTTTTCGTTGAATGTACCCACACAGATAGCTGTATCAAAACTACCTGATGCCAAGTCCAAATTTTTTCTTAATATCACCATCATCGATCTTTTTGCCAGAGACTTGCTCTCGATGTACCTTAGCTCAGATGCTATGGCGTAGTACCTGCGACAAACTAGCAAGGCTGGAATGATAGAGATTAGCTTTCCTACTCCCTACTCCCTACTCCCTACTCCCTACTCCCTACTCCCTACTCCATTGAAAACTGCTATAGTTATGACTAACAGTAAGACTTAGTGATAAAAACCCTAGGAGATAATTTAATGAAACGACAAGTAAGACAACTGATCAAACAACTTACCTTAGGAATCACTCTGACAGCTTTAATCGGTTTAAGTGCCTGTGAATCAACCTCCTCTGGAAAAAAAAATAAAGTTCGTTCTGCCCATAGTAACTGGGTCGAGGAACAGTTTCAAACCAAAATCGTCAATATTGGTCTGGAAAAACTTGGTTATGAAATCGAAGAACCGAAAGAAATTAGCTATCCGATCATTTATGTGTCTGTGGCTAATGGCGAGCTAGATTATAGTACTATAAACTATGAAATATCACATCGAGAATTCTTTAATAATGCTGGGGGTACCAAAAAATTAGAGCGAGTTGGAGTTATTAATCCTGATGTGATACAAGGCTATCAGATTGATAAAAAAACGGCTGAGAAATATAACATTACTAACCTACAACAATTTAAAGACCCAAAGATTGCGAAACTATTTGATACAGACGGCAATGGTAAAGCTAATTTAATCGGTTGTGATCCTGGTTGGTTTTGCGAAGTGATAGTCGATCATCACCTCAAAGCTTACGGACTAGAAGATACCGTTGAACACACTAGAGGACAATATATCGTGCTACTCGCCGATGTTATGACTCGCTACAAGCAAGGAGAAAGCGTTTTATACTATGCGTTTTATCCTCACTGGATATCTACAATATTAAAACCGGATCAAGATATAATTTGGTTAGAAGTTCCCTTTACCTCTCTTCCTGAATCCCAGAAAAATCTAACTGAAAAAGACACCTCTGTAAACGGAAAAAATCTTGGATTTACTGTCGATCGCCAGCGCATTGTTGCTAACAAGAAATTTTTGGCAGCTAACCCAGTTGCCAAGCGTTGGTTTGAACTGGTTCAAATTCCTGCTGAGGACATTAATGTTGAAAGTCTAAAGATCAAAGAGGGTGAGAGCAGTCCAGAAGATATTCGTCGCCATGCTAAAGAGTGGGTTGAGAAGAATCAAGAGTTGTTTGATAGCTGGGTAGAAGAGTCAAAAAAGGCAGGAGGGGATTCGACCTAGATTCAACCGCTTCGCCTTAAAGGGTGACAAGGGGAGTAAAGAGTAGTAGTGAAGGGGGGTAAGCGCCAAAAGAGTCAAAAAAGATTAGGGTAGTCTATGACTAGAGAATGCAAATCTTCGCACATCCAACGGTTAACCCCAAGAGCCGCTCTGGGAAAACCCGGAGGAAATACAAGGATTCTACTTATACGCCCTGTCGTTTGTTAAGTGAGATTTACAATTATACCAAATTAGATCCAAATTAGATGCGATTACCCTGTACAATACACTCTGAAGCAAAGATAACTTACTCGTTAGTTTGATATAAATTGTTTCAATTTTGTGAGGTACAATTTTCCTGGTTTTATGGAACAGGTAAAATAAACCAACCCTTAACCCCTAAAAGGATTGGTAGAGGGAACAGAAAAAAATGTGTACCTCATTTTTGTAAAAAAACTAGAATAAGCTCAATGGCACATATGCTTCCGACTTTATGGTTTTTAGTGCCAAAATTATATCCATAATCTGCCCATAGATGATGAGTTAAGATGAACAACTCCTTGATTTGTAGCTATAACGAATGGGACCCTCTCGAAGAAATAATTGTTGGAACTATTGACGGGGTTACAGCACCTGTTTTAACCCATGATATGAAGACATTTATACGAAAGGACTACTGGAGCTTCTATCAGCAGTACGGTGGACGACCCTACCCTAAAGAATTAGTCGAGAAGGCAGCGAAAGCTCTCGATAACCTTCAAGAAGTACTCGAAGGAGAAGGTGTAATTGTACGAAGACCAGAATCTGTTGATTATGCCCATCGTATCTTTAAAACACCTTATTTTGAATCACCAGGATTCTTTAATGCTGATGTGAGGGATGTCTTGCTAGTTGTGGGTGACGAAATCATAGAAGCGCCCATGTCTCAAAGATGCCGCTATTTCGAGTTCTTGCGCTATCGTCCCTTAATCCAAGAATACTTCCAGCAGGGGGCACGCTGGACAGCGGCTCCCAAGCCCAAAATGTCTGATGCTCTCTACGATTGGGACTATCCTGAAGAAGATATGGCCCTTTTCCGGGGGGAATCTACTGTGCCACATAGCGTCGGTCCTCTTAATGGTCGCTTCATTACCACCGAGTCGGAACCTTGCTTCGATGCAGCTGATTTCACTCGCTTCGGCAGAGATATTTTGGCCCAGAGAAGCCAAGTCACTAATGACTTGGGAATTCAGTGGATGCAGAGGCATCTTGGCTCGGAGTACCAAGTCCACACAGTCAAGTTTCGTGATCCAAGCCCAATACATATGGATGCAACTTGGGTTCCCATCGGCCCAGGGCGTGTCTTGTCTTGCCCCGATCGTCCGTGCATCTCACCCGATATCCTAGAGATGTTTAAGCAGGGAGGCTGGGAGATTCTTTATCCTCCTAGAGGCGTGGCAAACGCCGAATTTCATATGTCCAGCCGCTGGCTTTCTATGAATATTCTGATGATTGATGAGGAACGAGTGGTTGTGGAAAAGAGTGAAGAACCAACGATCAAGTTTTTTAAAGAGATTGGACTCAAACCAATTTTGGTAGACTTTAAAGATCACTATATATTTGGTGGAGGATTGCATTGTTCAACTTGTGATGTGCGCAGACGGGGCACATTGAAGTCATACTTCTAAGTAGGTGGGCAGAAATAACGCAGATGGTCATGGCAGTCGGTTGAGCATAAAAGGTACTGAAGAGCCAATTTGGTATGACTGGTTATGATTGAGGGTAAGACTTAGTGATAAAAACCCTGGGAGATAATTTAATGAAACGACAAGTAAGACAACTGATCAAACAACTTACCTTAGGAATAACTCTGACAGCTTTAATCGGTTTAAGTGCCTGTGAGTCAACCTCCTCTGGAAAAAAAAATAAAGTTCGTTCTGCCCATAGTAACTGGGTAGAGGAACAGTTTCAAACCAAAATCGTCAATATTGGTCTGGAAAAACTTGGTTATGAAATCGAAGAACCGAAAGAAATAACCTATCCGGTTATTTATGTGTCTGTGGCTAATGGTGACCTAGATTATAGTACTATTAACTATGAAATAGGACACCAAGAATTCTTTGAAAATGCTGGGGGCACAAAAAAAATGGAGCGAGTTGGAGTTATTAGTACTGATGGGATGCAAGGCTATCAGATTGATAAAAAAACGGCTGATAAATATAACATTACTAACCTAGAAAAATTTAAAGATCCAAAGATTGCTAAACTTTTTGATACAGACGGGAATGGTAAAGCCAATTTAATCGGTTGTGATCCTGGTTGGTTTTGCGAAATAGTAATCGATCATCACATCAAAGCTTACGGATTAGAAGATACCGTTGAACACACTAGAGGACAATACATTGTGCTACTTGCAGATGTTATGACTCGCTACAAGCAAGGGGAAAGTGTTTTATATTATGCTTATAATCCTCACTGGATATCTACCGTATTAAAACCGGATCAAGATGTAATTTGGTTAGAAGTTCCTTTTACTTCTCTTCCGGAATCTCAAAAAAATATAACCGAAAAAGGAACCTCAGTAGACGGAAAAAATCTCGGATTTGCTGTGGATCGCCAGCGCATTGTTGCTAACAAGAAATTTTTGGCAGCTAACCCGGTTGCGAAGCGCTGGTTTGAACTGGTTCAAATTCCGGCTGAGGACATTAATATTGAAAGCCTAAAGATCAAAGAGGGTGAGAACACTCCAGAAGATATTAATCGTCATGCTAAAGAGTGGGTTGAGAATAATCAAGAGTTGTTTGATAGCTGGGTAGAAGAGGCAAAAAAGGCAGGAGGGGATTCTATTTAAAGGGAATAGGGAGTAGGGAATAGGCAATAGGGAATAGGGAGTAGGGAGTAGGGAGCAGCGAGTAGGGAGCAGGGAGTAGGGAGCAGCGAGTAGGAAAAAAAATTGTGTAATTAATAGGTATTAAAAACCCTAGATAATTGAAATTAAATTAACCTCAAAAAGTGGTCGCTAAAGTTATGCAATTCTCTGAAAGAGACGCTAAGCGATGAAGCTGAGGCCATAGGCCACGCTTTGCGAACGCTTCCGCTAAGAGCGAACGCTTTTTTTTATTGCCCCTAAAACTCCCCAAAAAAATTTCAAAACCCTTGACAAAAATAAATATAATTATAATGATTATATTTATAACTACGAATTCAATGTTTGATTCATGTCAAAAAACCCAAACCTAAAAAAACAACCTGTTGAGCACACTATGAAAGGCTCTCGTCAAGCCGTGTCTTGATGCAGTCGCTCATGGCGCATGGGTCTGTGTGCGGAACCTGCGTCCGCACCTGTCTTGATGCAGTCGCTCATGGGGGGAACCCCCAAGACCGCGCTGCATCGCTAAATTTCAGGGGGGAAAACCCCCCTGGCAAAGGCTCCGGTCTGGTCGCGTAGCGTGACCTTTGGCCAATCAAATAAGATCACATCAGGTTAGGTTTGGGATCTGACTGATATCAAAATTTAAATCCACTTACTGTGGCATTGAAAAAGCCGTGGACATTATGTCTACGGCTTTTTTTTATGTTTGAGACTTGTATTTTTTATATGTTGCTTGTTACCTAGTATTGCCTTTTGCCTTTTACTTAAAATATCTTACTAATCAAGGCTGGAAGTTCTTTACATATAGTTACAATCGCAGCACCTCGGGGCAAATTATCAGCAATTTTGCTTAGCATTTTCATCGCCTTGTTGGCTATTTTCTTGACAGCACTATCTTCGGAATTAGTTAAAGAAGAAGCG
Organism: Moorena sp. SIO3H5; assembly: GCF_010692395.1. GTDB lineage: Bacteria > Cyanobacteriota > Cyanobacteriia > Cyanobacteriales > Coleofasciculaceae > Moorena. Next base: position 11,169 of record NZ_JAAHHS010000052.1, on the reverse strand, counting down.
ATGTCTTCAATTTGTTCTAAGGCTTCTGCTTTGTCTGTCTCATCCAAATCTTCTTCTATGACTGCATTGTGAAGTTTGCTGAGTAATTCCTTGAGTTGTTTTTTGTCAGGTTCAGGATCAAAGCTAGGTAACTGGTTAATAGTATTGGCAACCTTACCACTAATATCACCTAAATTAAACAAACCATCACCACTATTTGTAACTGTAGCGTTGTCAGATATATTTATATGGCGACTTTGATCGTTGATATTACCCATTGGTTCATTAAAATTGCTAGAATTATTACCTTGTTGTACTATAATAAGGGATGAGTTTTGAATCGTGCCTTCAAACTTAATTGATTGATTAATATCTTGTTGCTCTGTAGATATTAAATGTTTCACATCTATTCTATCATCAGCTAAACTCGGATCAGTCACCATCTGATTATTTTCTTGACATTGACTTTTCTCTTGCTTGTATTCTATGATAGAATATAACCCTTCTTCGGTTAATTGCCGAAAATATTGTATAATGGCATCTACGCCTCTATGTGCCACTTCTGGCGGTGGACAAATGAGGGGATTATTCCATAAATATAGATATTCTAAATTGGAGAGATTACCAAGAGATTTAGGTAGGTAGTTTATTTGATTTCCCGTCAAACATAGAAATTTTAACTTGGAGAGATTGCCAAGAGATTCAGGAAGATTGCTTAGTTGATTTCCCGATAAATTTAGGTGGATTAAAGTGGAAATATTTCCAATTGATTCCGGGAGATATCTTAGTCGATTATAAGATAAATCTAGGTGGATTAAAGTGGAAAAATCCCCAATTGATTCCGGGAGATATCTTAGTCGATTACCATATAAATATAGGTGGGTTAAATTATAAAAATTATCAGTAAAACTTTCTGGTATTTTATATATATTATTACACATTAAATTTAATTGTTTAATTTTATCAAACTTTAAAAAAATCTCTATAATGTTACTAATTTCGTTTGTTTCATTTAACAATAAATTTACTAATAATTTGATTATTAAATTATCTTCTAAATTACTCAAATTGAGTATTTGACTGTTTTCCTCCCAGACTTCTTGGATTGTTTTTAGTAAGCGTGCTGGAATACTATCTTCGCTCATATAGCAATTCTTATTTAGGTGATAGACACAGCTGATCGTTTTCAGGCAAAATGCAATAGGCAATAGTTTTTTAAGAGAGTCAGCCTCAAAACATACTGTACCTAATCAGTGCGATCGATTCTATATTATAGCATAAAAAAATAATTCCTGTTTTTGACATTACCAAAAATCACTATAGAATCTCTTGCCTATTGCTAGCATGCCTATTGCTAGCATGCCTCTTGCCTTGACATAAGAGATTTTTTTATCTAACAATCAGTCAATAGTTAGTAACCAGAATTTCTCTAATTTCTCCTCTGCTATTTCCTTTTGAATTTATTCTACGGGATGCCAATATTCGCTCAATAGTAAACCCTTGATATAACTCATCGAAAAACAAATCATCAACATAGTTAGTTGGATCAGAATTGCTGAGCATTTGATGGGCTCCTGCCTGATCAGCTTTCACAAACACATCCCGTAAACGACGCTGCTCATTATCATTAAATTCCAGGGAATGATAGGAATTGAAATTGGAAGTTTTGCTGATCGGACGATAGGGAGGATCATAGTAAATAAAGGTGCTATGATCAGCATATTCCAGAACTTGACTAAAGTCCCTTTGTTCTATGTGAGCAATTTGGAATAGCTTGGAGACAGCTCGCAGGTTATTGGCATTCAGAATTTTAGGATTTTTGTATCGTCCTACTGGCACATTAAATTCTCCTTTGCTATTGACCCGATAGAGACCGTTAAAGCAAGTTTTATTCAGAAAAACCGTTATGGCAGCTCGCTTGAACCAATCTTGATCGTAACCGTTAGCATCGATTTGTTTATCAAAGGTGTTATATTGGTTACGATATTCGTAGTATAAAGCTTTCCGACGTTGAGCATCTTTAGGGAGGTAGGTATTACTAAGCTTTAACAGTTCTGTAATCAGGGATTCAACATCCTGTTGGATAACCTTATACAGGATAATCAGCTCAGGATTGGTATCGAATAGATAAGCTTTCTGGATATCAAAACTGTTGACAATATCGAAAAAAACTGCACCTCCTCCGACGAAGGGCTCGATATAAGTCGTCAGAGTTTCCTTGCGTAACTTTGGTGAGTATCTCTCTCGAATTTGTGGCAGAAGCTGAGTTTTTCCACCTGCCCATTTTAGCACAGGAGATGCTAATTCTATTTCTTTTTTTATTGGTTGCTGTATTAGGTTAAATGCTTCAGATTCTGTTAAATTAGCCACGTGTATAATCAGTAAATTTGCATACACTTAACTTAATATTGTATAGCATTTTTAGTTAAGATGTTAATCAAGGCTAATCTATCCCGCATTATTATTTGCACCATGCCATATAACTCGCCTATAGGAAAATTTTAATCAAAAAATAACACTTTTAGGCTAAATCCATATTTGTTTATACATAGGACTTACGCAAATCCCTCAATTTAATGCTACCTGTAGGGTGAGCAAAACCTTGCCCACCCTACCAATGGATTGTGTGCGTAAGTCCTGATACAAAAAAAATAAGTCTTGAAAATTATTGATTGTTGATAGTTAAAAATCTATTAATTTATATCAAATCCGGATAATTGTCCACACTTACGATATCCAGACAAAATCTTTCTCCCCTTACTCCCAGGGAGTGTGGGGAGATGGGGAGTGTGGGAATTTTTGAGTTAATTTTGGGATTTTTGAGGAGCAGAATGAATAGGAGTAGGGTGGGCATCCTGCCTGCCGGGAAATTGGACATTGTAACGGGCAAGATGCCCATTCCACCAAGATGCCCATTCCACCTCACTCTTAAAATCATTCTATTATTAAGCAACGCTCCCTGCTCCCTGCTCCCTGTTCCCTATGACATTGACTTATGGGCTGTTTTTTGATACTATTATTTAACTTAATAATTGTCCAACAATAGCAAATTAAAACTCAACTAAAATTCTCTCATCAAGTCTTATAAAAATTTCGTAAATTGTCCTGACATCTTTTAGGCTACTAAGAATATAGGATTAGTGCTTAATTACTAATGGTTTATTTGACTAGTTTATTTGACTTAATTTAGTAAATCATTTTTTTCAATGGGTGATGAATAGACGTTATTAATTAACTATTTTTATGATGGTATAACCAATTTTACTCCCCTTAATACCAAGAAAACTCATAAAATAGATTTTATTGGTCGGTTTATTCAACAAACACCACGTCTTATATCCAAATTAGCTATGCAAACCAAAACTATTTTGGGTGTTGAAAGGTTAGGAATAATCAAGAAGCTACGTGATTACAATACTAAAAAACACAGGCGTAAACCACTTAGCAGTAGTTTTAAAGTCAAATTGAGGGATAGTTTTAAAGATGATATATACAAACTATCCCGACAGATAAATATGGATTTAAGTCAATGGACTGATTAATTTTAATTTGTTTTTGACTCAGAGAAATGTAATTTATCAATAACCGCTGGTTTTACCGTGTTCCGGTAATCCGCTGTTGCGTGTTCTCTAAAATTCCAAAAGTCCCTCACTGAATTTAGAACTCCTATATAATGGCACAATCAACCAGTCAAACCAGACGATCTCAACGCAACCGGAAGCGTTCTAAACGAAGAGCTATTTTATGTCCCATTCATGGTTGCTACCTTGATAGCGTTAGTCAAAAATATCGGTTGTTTGCTGACCGTCCAGGACAACTTAAGCAGCGTGGTGTTCCACAAAAATATGCTTTGATGCTGATAGCGACTAAAACCACAGTAGCTATTGAAGGAGAATGGCTAGAGGCTTTTTGGTGTAGTGAGTGCCAAGAAACCAAGTGGTATCACGTGTGCAAGAGTGGCGATCGCACCTATAAAATATCTTTAGCTCCTGCTGAGTTATGGCAGCAGGTAACAGGGGTAATCGATCCCAATGGTAACTCTTCAGTGGGCGAGTTTACCCGTCGCCACTCTAAACGCGTTGGTTTTCATGGGGTTAAGGATTTTGGAGCGATTTAGTTTTTTATAGCGGTTTTCAATTAGATGAGATACAAAAAGTAGCCCAAAATCGCTGATCCGCGACACGCGCTATAGCTTACCCAAGAACAGCTACTAAAATTCGGAACAATTCTTCTAAATCAGCTGGAACTCGGTACAGATTCAGGTCTTGGGTAACTTGTTTATGCTCTCGGTGCAAAAGCCCAAACTGCCAAATATCCCCTGTAGAAACAGCACCCTGTAAAATCAATTGCTCAGCATCACTCCATAGATCCAGGGCAATTAATTCTACAGCAAGTTGGGTAAAGCCTCTTTGGATATTAGCATTTTTTGCTTCTATTACCAATAGTTTACTATCGGTATAAAGATAATAGTCTAGATAACCTTTTAAGTATTCTGTAACAGTGAGGGGATATTCGATTCTTAACTGGGCTTGAGTATAGTGAACTAAATCAAGTAAAATGGGAGCGATTAGTAATTCTCGTCGAGCTGCTTCACTGGTTAAACTAACATAGGGTAAGCTTTCTTCAATTCTAGATTTGAGACTAGGTAGTCTGTCTAGTTTTGTCGTAGACTTTTCTAAATTCAAGGAGCTTCGCTTCAAGGTATAGCCAAATTCAGCCAGAATGTCTTCTGGCTCAACCACCATCTCAAAATAACTTCTAAAGGTATAAGATTTACCAGGTTGGAGGATGGGAATTTTGTTCATTATTAAGATAGGGAGATGGGGGAGATGGGGAGATCTCACAGGGGTAGGTTTTTAACAAAGACGTGAGGTGTGGGGTGTAGGGGGTCTTTCAGGGGTAGGTTTTTAAGATTTAGGCTGAGGATAGAACAGGGATACTTGGAGAAAAATCGGGAAAAAATTGACCGATCGGTAGCGGAAGATGATTGAGTAAAGCAGCAAGAATTAGTAACAAGCCCCGACGAAAACAGCTCAAAACACGGGGGTTCGGTGTGCCTGTGAACGAGTTTTGACTTTCGAGAGGGGTTGTCGGTAACTGTTGTGAGTCGTTGGAGCATAGATCAGCATCAGATTCCCCTCCAACACTGACCACCCACAAGGTGGCGATGGCGATGGCCAACCAATGACGCTCAGCGCGTTGGGGGTCAGTCATTTTAGTCTGGTGCCATTGCCAACCTCCTCGCGAACGTATCTTTAAACAGACACTCAATCCAACAACGCATTCGATACCATAAACCCTCAGCTTGATAAGGGTCGAGATCAGTGACAATCAACCAAGGATCTGAGTAGCCAGAGTCCCATCGAGCCAACAAGGTACAACTGAGAGGATTGCTAGAAAAGCAAGTGACTCGACCTGACCAGCTTTGACCATTCTGGGTCACCACAGTGCTTAAAGGCACAAAGCTGGGTTGACCGACCGGATGAAACTGTCCTTGTTGGTTAATTCGTAAAAAGGGATGCCAACCCTGTTTTTGAATTGCTTCGTAGAGCCACTTGGCATAAAGTCCTCGGTCAGCCATCACCAAAACTAACCAGTCCTGGGGAATTGTGTTTGTAAGGTGGGACAGTAAATCCAGCCAATAGGGTTGCCAACTGCCCTTAGCCTTGGCTTCAATCACTTTCCAGGCTACAGGAATAGCGCAGCCACGATAGACAACGCTCACCACTAAGAGGGTAAATCGGCAACTTAAGGTAGAAGCATCCAGAGCTAAAACCATCGATTTTTCCTCGGGTGGCCATCCATTCAACACCCATTGCAAGAGTGGGGCAAAACAGCTGGTGACATCAAGTTCAGCTCGTTTATCCCCTTTTTTGTCTTGCTGATTTCTGTACCATTCCCGCAACTGTTGACGCACAGTGTTTTCTTTTTTACCAAGCAAGGCGGCTAGAAAAACTGCCACTGTGGTCAGTCCGCACGAGCCGGTCATCACAATGCCAAAACTCCACATCCCTAAAACCACTGCTTGAGGTTTGCTCAGATGGGGCATTTTTTTAGTCACTGTCCTCAGCCATTTTTGGTACTCTTGATTCTTCTTCATGGCTGCGTTCTCCTAGTGGCTCTAAAAGAGCATCGCGTTTTTTCCAGTTTATTAAAAACCTACCCCTGAAAGGATGGGGAGATGGGGAGATGGGGGAGATGGGGAGATGGGGAGATGGGGAGATGGGGAGATTTTTATTAAGGGTAATTATCCTGAAATGATATAACTTTATTTATCTATATAATTTATAATTATATCATCAACAATCTTGCTGATTTATTATAATATCAAAAACTCTTTGGAGCTGTTTCCGATTACTCCCTACTCCCTACTCCCTACTCCCTACTCCCTACTCCCTACTCCCTACTCCCTACTCCCTGCTCCCTACTCCCTTTTCAATTCCTTAATCCGATCACAAAGAGTGCGATCGCGTTTTTCTAGCTCAGCATTTGTGCTCAAATAATCCTGAATCCAATCACAACTATAGGTTAGGACTTCATCAAGATCGAGGACTTGCTCCACATGCCACAAAATCACGTTACTATCAGCACTAGCTGAGGCTAGAATTTCCCCATCTTGGCTGAAAGCGATGCCCTCCACCTCATCCTGATGTCCGGTGAGGGTAGTCAGCAAGGAACCATTGTGATCCCAAAGTTTCACCGTCTTGTCAGCACTGGCAGACGCGATCATTGTGCTATCGGGGCTGAAGGTCACTCCCGTAATCCGGTCACTGTGTCCTGTCAGGGTATGTAGCAGTTTTGGTTTGGTCAGATACCAGTCTTGACTGTCTCCTTGCCAAACTTTCACTGTCTTATCCTCACTACCGGAAGCAATCCGCTTACCATCAGGGCTAATTGCTACTGTTTTCACCTCATCCTCATGACCTGTGAGAGTATAGAGACTATCGCTCCAGCATTCCGGTAGTAAATTGCTGTTCTTACTCGATTTTGCTTCCTGTGTACAGGTACTATCTATCTTCCACAGTTTAATGGTTTCATCTTCAGACGCTGAAGCAATTATCTTACCATTGGGACTAAACGCTACTCCCTCCACCTCATTGGTATGACCTTTTAGGGTGCTTAGCAACGTACCATCCCGCTGCCAGAGTTTAATGGTTTTATCTTCAGAGGCTGAAGCAAATATCTTACCATCGGGACTGAATGCTACTCCCTCCACCCCACCGGAATGGTTATTCAGAGTATCTAGCAAGATGCCATCTTTATCCCAGAGTTTGACTTTCTTGTCACTACTTGCCGAAGCAATAATGTCACCATCGGGACTGAATGCTACTCCAGTAACTATCGCGCTATGATTATCTCGGGTAAGTTTTAAGGTGCCGTCTGGTTGCCAGAGTTTGACAGTTTTGTCGCTACTGCCTGAAGCAATTGTTTGACCATCCGGGCTGAATGCCACTGCCCTCACCCCATGGCAATGACCAGTAAGGGTTGTGTACAAAGTACTGTTCTGTTTCCAAAGCTTAATTGTACTATCCTCACTAGCTGAAGCAATTATCTCACCATCGGGGCTGAAGGCTACTCCCTCGACCTCATCCCGATGACCTTCTAGGATAGTGAGCAACCTACCATCTTTTGTCCAGAGTTTAATGGTATTGTCCTCACTAGCCGAGGCAATCCGCTCACCATCAGGACTAAAAGCAACTCCATAAACTTCATCCCGATGTCCTGTTAAGGTTTTAAGCAAGCTGCCCTCAATAGTCCAGAGTTTGACAGTATTGTCTTCAGAGGCAGAAGCTATCATTTCACCATTGGGGCTAAACGCTACTCCTTCAACTCCACTCCCATGGCCTGTAAAGGTTCTAAGCAACCTGCCCTCAATAGTCCAGAGTTTGACAGTATTGTCTTCAGAGGCAGAAGCTATCATTTCACCATCGGGGCTAAAGGCTATTTCTTCAACTCCTGCACTATGCCCTGTCAGGAGTTTGTGTAACTTGCCCTCAATAGTCCAAAGTTTGACAGTGTTGTCTTCACTAGCGGAGGCGATTAGGTTACCATCCGGGCTGAAGGCTACTGCTTCAAACCCAGCACTATTGTTAGTGAAGGTATTTAGCAAGATGCCCTCAATAGTCCAAAGTTTGACAGTGTTGTCGGCACTAGCCGAGGCAATCATCTTACCATCTGGGCTAAATGCCACTCCCTTGACTTGCTCAAGATGACCTTCTAGGGTTTTGACTAGAGTGCCGTCCCGCTGCCAGAGTTTGACGGTCTTGTCACCACTAGCGGAGGCAATCATTTCACCATCCGGGCTAAAAACCAGGTCGTAAACCGCAGCCCGATGTCCTGAGAAGCGATTGTACTCCTTAATCTCATAAATGATTCGCCAGAGCATTTTCTCAACTTGACTCTGGGTATGTGCCTTTGCCCCAGCTACGTGTTGGAGTTTGTTCCAAGCCTTGATGGCGTAGATCAAGGCATCCAACTTGTGATTGGAGGCATAGAACGCTTCAGAGGATTTAGCGATCGCATTAATTTCGTTAATGACAGCTTTTTCGTACTCCAGGAAAGCGATCAGCCCTAAACTAGCAGACACTAAAAATCCTGTGCTCACTGTAGCCAGCAGGAGCTTTTGCAGTCGGGAAATTTCTTGTTCTTTGGTCAATTGTATTGCCACGGCTTTAGTTCGTGCGGCTTCAGCCCGTTGAGTGTCCCGTTTATCCAAAGCTTGGCTAGCCGATAAGAACTGATAATCTTGGTCACTCAGGCTACGGGAATCTGCCCAAGCTAGGGCATCGAGTAAGGCTTGACCTCGCAATAGTCTCGATTCATCCTGACAATCACCATTAAACCAAGCTCTTAGACTTGTGCCATAGGGACGAAGATTTGATAGTTGCTTGCTGACCCAATCACAGTTGAAAACAGCAGCATAAATGTGGTTCCGAACCCTAACCTTGCCCTCACTCTTGACCACTAATCCCGACAGTAGCAATTCCATTTGTTCCCAACTGTCATCTGCGGCTACTGCTCCGAGTTGCAGAATTTGCTGATAAAGTCCTAATAACCGCCCAGCCCGTTGCTCATTGCTGAGAATGCGATCGCGTATAGTCCTGAGATGCTCTGGTTCATCTTGGACTTCCCAGTTGTCGATAATCCGCCTACCCACAAGGTAATCAATCGATGTGGGATTCACAGTACACCTCTTGCCACAGAAGTTTTTTGATACTGTCTTTGATACTGTAGTGGTGAATTTTTGTTCACTGTTCCCTGTTGGGGGATCGGAAGTTCCTTCTTCTGAAAGAAGTCTAGTACAATGCTCTATATCCTCTAGAATCAGCTGACATAGCTTTTGGGTCAGTAAAGGCTGTCCTCCCGTAAACGCCAAGATTTCCCTAAGTAAGGCTTTGGGATTGCTAACCCTGCCGTTAAAACCTAACGCTAGGGGTTTGGCTTCTTCGAGAGTAAATCCACATAACTCAATCCCCCGTCCGATATTAAAAGGAGTGCGTTGCTTATCTACGATCAAATCCGAGGGACTGGCTACCCCTAACAAGACAAAACTGAGGCGTTGGTAGGCTTGGTTTTCTGTGCGCTTGTTGTAGCAGGCTCGGATCAGGGCAAAAAAATCTTCAATCGGGAACGATAAACCCAGAATGCTATCGATTTCATCAATAAAGATCACCAAATTCCCCTCAACAAAAGCCAGTAGCACCTCCTCAATAAAATCACTAAGACGCTTGACTGGGGATAGATAAGAACGTGAGCGCCACCAAGCCCGTAAATTGACCTGGAGGTTGAAGCTGCTGACAAGACAGCGTATTACGCTAGCATACCACTGGTCTGCTGTCAAATCTTGGGTACCAATTTCCGTCAAATCAACGATTCCACAGTGGATGCCTATTGCTTGTAATCGGTGAGTAGTTTGCACCCTCAAAGAAGACTTACCCATTTGCCTGGAGGTAAGGACATAGCAAAACTCCCCTGCTACCAGAGCCTGATACAAATCCTGATCTGCTTTACGGCGCACATAGCAGAGGGTATCAGGGGGTAAACTCCCGCCCACTTGATAGTTGTGGTTTTTCATGATTTACAGGCATCCATCGGTTTTAACCCAGGTGAGTACTAAAGTACTGACGATACAAATCACAACTAGGCACAGCCCCCTGTTTATGGAGCTGTACTAATCCTAAACTTTGCAACTTAAAGGCTAGCTTTTGTTCTAATTCCACTGGCTGGGATGACATCACTACGTTTCGATAGGCTGGAACCAGTTGTGGATAGTGTTGTAGATTCCACCATTGTCGTCGAAGGTCATCATGATAAATTCCCGATTCGCTTGCTGCTGAATTCAATAACTCCTCAAAGGTAACGTCACCGCGCCTAAGATGATATAACGCTACCCTTAAAAGACAAGGATTTCCTCCTACTTTGGCCATAATTAAAGATACCTGATCGAAGCTGGAATCATCACTACCCCAATTGATGCCGTGGCGACGGGCTAATTCTTGGACTTGGGCCTTAGTAAACTCTGGCAATTCAATAGATAATCCCACATTAAAGGGGGATTGGTGGATATGTAACGTAATATAAACATCAGTAGAATGTATAATAATTAAGCGCAATTTTTGCCAAATTGTGCTACCGGTTACACCGTATTTGGCTTTCTCATACCAAGCTCGCAACAAACCCAAAAAATCCGTGGCAATGGCAGGGTAATTAAACAACAGGTTGACCTCATCTAATGCCAATACCACCGGTGTATCTATTTCTTTTAATAGATAATTCTCGAAGTAATCTGTGGTATTTCCACTGCTGCCAAAGATATCATCCCAATAATCAGCCAGTCGATTCGGTAATTCTAGGCTACGAGTGACTGTGGCACAGAACCATTGTAAAAATCGCTCTAAATCCGTGAAGACATTGGCATCGGCTTGCTGCAAGCTCAGAGCGACTGTGCGGAAGCCAGATGACCTAGCATGATCGAGAACCCTAACCATCAGGGAGGTTTTACCCATCTGTCTAGGGGCTTTAATTCGGATTAATGCTCCTGGCTGCAACACTGTTTCGTAACATAAAGAGTCATTGGGGGGACGCTCGATATAAAAAGAAGAATTCAGAGGCACCACACCTCTGGGCAATTCCATCTCTGTAGGTAATTCCAGCTCCACCTCTGGCAAATCCTCAAGCTCAACCTCTCGA
>NZ_JAAHHS010000519.1 GCF_010692395.1 Moorena sp. SIO3H5 | reverse complement strand
GGCATAGTTTTGCCTCAAGGTAGTCATTATCGTGAGTCAATCAACCGAATTATTTTGCAATTACAGGAAGACGGAGAACTCACCAACCTAGAGCAAAAGTGGTTTCCTTGTGACATACTCCCACACTGACCTTACAGGTTCAGTGTGGGCTTCTTACCAACACCAGCTATCGCTATCGGGCTTTGCCCGACGCTACGCGAACGGTTGCTCGGTAAGCTTTACTACTGGCGGGATGCCCCACCGCCAAATTCAATACATTAATCGCCGCATTTACATCTCGATCCACTGTGAATCCACAGTGAGGACAAGAATGGATACGGTCTTGTAATTTTTTGGCAACTTTTTTGCCACAGTTAGAGCAGTTTTGGCTAGTATTTCGGGGATTCACAGCTTTTGTTACCAGTCCAGCATTTAAGGCCGTAGGCCACGCTACGCGAACGGCTTTGACTGACAAGATTGAAAGGAATTGTCCCCACCCAGCATCTAATATAGATTTAGCTAATCTAGTCTTAGCTAAACCTTTAATGTTTAATTTTTCATGGGCAACTAAATCGTGATTATCTAGTAATTCTTTTGCGGTTTTAAAATGAAAATCTTTTCTGGTGTCCGCAACCTTCTTGTGAGCCTTTCCTAGTCTAGTGACGGCCTTCTGTCTATTGTTACTTCCCTTCTTAGATCTGCTGACAGCTTTCTGTCTTTTTTTTAGTCGTTTCTGAGCCTTTCGGTAATACTGAGGGATTGGCACCTCTGAACCATCCGACTTAATTAAAAAAGACTTGAGTCCCATGTCTATTCCAATAGGGTTTTTAACGCTATCTACTGGGATAACATCCGGCACAGTATTATCTTGAATTGACAGTGTGACGTAATAGCCATCAGCTTTTCTAGTTATAGTCGCTGTCTTTATTTTGAACCCTTCTGGAATGGGTCTATGGTAAATCATTTTAACTTTTCCAAATTTTGGGAGAGTTAAAATATTTCCATTTATTGGGTTCTTGGATAGAGAGGGAAAAGTAAACGACTTATATCTATTTTTCCTGACGGGGGGACATAGCGGTTATAACCCTTGTGTAGCAAGGGATACAGCAGAGTAATCAAAAAAAAGATAGGTCAAATATAGTAACCCTGACCTATCTACCAAAAATGATAGCGTGCGCCATACCAGAAAATTCTACAAAATCAGCTGTATCACAGCAGGTATTTGTTGGTGACCTTAGTCGTTGCGAGCCTACAACTACTCAGACAGGTCAAACTAGAAGTGTTAGCTCAAGCGCTACCGTTACCTATTTTGTTTGAGAGTCGTCGCAAGAAATTACGTCGGTTTTTGCGACTAAGAGAGTTTAACATAGTTTCAATATGGTTTCCCTGTGTAAGTGCTCTTCTAGAAGAGATGTTTAAACCGAACGATAGAATATATTTGGCAATAGACCGCACTAGCTGGGGGGTGATTAATATCTTGATGGTTAGCGTCATCTATGATCATCGAGCCTGGCCGATTTACTGGGAGTTCTTGGAGAAAAAAGGCAGCAGTAATTTTGATGAGCAAATATCTGTTTTGGGGAAAAGTCTTGGGTTACTCTCCAACTATAGGGTGGTGGTGTTAGGGGACCGGGAATTTTGTTCACCCAAACTGGGCAACTGGCTGAGCTTGGAGGGTGCATACTTTTGTTTGAGACAGAAATCTAACACGCTTGTTTGTCACGATACTGAGATGGAACAAAAGTTGAAAGACTATGGGCTTAAGCCAGGAGTAAAGCTGTTTATTAAGGACTGCCAGGTTACCAAACAAAAAGGATTTGGGAGGTTTAATATAGCCGGGAAGTGGAAGGGAAAGTACCAGGGATTTAAAACGAAAGAGCCCTGGTATATTTTAACTAACTTTGATGAGTTAGATACGGCTATTGTCGCCTACCAAAGACGATTTTCAATTGAGGAAGCGATGCAGCGCGGTCTTGGGGGTTTCCCCCACTCGCTATTGCATCAAGACAATGTGCGCGAGATTTTAAGTCGGGAGGCTATAGTATTGAAGGGTCTAAACTCACAAGTGAGCATCTCTCAAAATTGATGATTGTTGTGGCGATTGCCTATACCAGTGCGATGCTTCAAGGGCGAGACATTAAGCAGATGGGAATTCAAAAATATGTGGTCAGGCCTGAAACCCAATCAAGTGGACAAAGGCGACATAGCGGTGCGACCCAAGGGCGATTTACTCGCCCATTGGAAAGCGCACCGTCCGCTTTTTATGTTGGCCAACATCAGCATTTGTGGCTTCGCTTAAGGGGATTGTGCGAAAAAATAGTGGACGAAATGCATGCAAATTAACCGTCGTTGGCTCAACTATTACAAGAAAGGTGAGCGGGCTATAGAGTTAGCACTGTCTACGTTATAAGCTTTATGTCCCCCTGTCAGCTATTTTTCCCTTTAAATCGAGGTCTTCCGCTCTTTTTACCATTACTGTCACCTTTAAGGAACCGTTTAAAGGCAAGGTCAACTCTCTTCACACAGTCTTGCAAAACCTGGGATTGAACAACCCCGTACCAGGGTCTATCCTTCTTTAGTTGAGGGAGAGTTTTCTTTTGGGAAAAATAATCAGGGTTATTCCTTAAATCTGGCAAATGACAGACAAGAGGGCAAGAGTTAATGGAGCAACGATTCTGTTCATACCAGTTAAATCTATCAGCAAGTAAATAGTTATACTGATGTCGGAGCATGTCCAGCCATTTTTCTATTTGATACTCTTGATTTTTATTTAACCTTAGTCGGTATTGATACGCTGCTCTCATTGTTGCAATACTATGCTTTTCGACCTACTATTACTATAGTATATAGCTAGTCAAATGGCAACTCATAATGAAATCTATAAAAATGACGATACGATTAACCGAATATGAAAAAAGAAAACTAGAACAAGAAGCAGAGAGAAGGGGAATTAATCAGTCAGAAGTTCTTAGAAATTTAATAGCTCGCTTCCCCGTTCGCGTAGCGTCGGCTTTGCCGAATCCTAAAGACTCTGTGTAAAATTCATCCCACACCTATGCTACGCATTAGGATGTGGGATGAATTTTACCGGACAGCTAACCAGTAAGATTAGGTATGCTTAATCACGTACAATAGGGTCGATTCCATGCATAGTAATTGGTAATTGGCCATTGGTAATTGGTAATTGGTAACGTGACACAAGAGATACAGCTTCAAATTGAAACAATTGATCAAAAATCCCTGCACCTAAGCACAGTCAAGGCTTTGGGACGAGCACATGCAACCACTCTTGGTCATTTTCCTGAAGGAGCTTTTGATCAACACGCACTCGATCGTCAAATACTTGTGGCTCTTACTCCTGAAAAAAAGTGTACCGGTTATTTGTTATACCGGAAGGTGCGTAGACATAATATCATCGTTCTTGTTCATCTATGCATCGAGCCATCATGGCGTGGTAACGGTATTGCTAGAAAGCTAGTTAATTATCTAAGTCAGAACACTCAGGACTTTTACGGCATTAAACTCAAATGCCGTCGTGATTATGGATTAGAGAAAATGTGGTCTCACTTAGACTTTGTTCCTTTGGCTGAAAAACCCGGAAGGAGCAAGGATGGAAAACTACTTACTGTTTGGTGGCGCGATCACGACCATCCCACCCTATTTTCTACGGTTGCTACCCAAAAACTTGAGTCTAAATTATGTGCAGTCATTGATACCAGCGTGTTTTTTGACTTGCAAGGAGATGAAGCTAGGTCAAAGACAGAATCCGACTCTCTACTAGCTGATTGGTTACAACCTGACTTGGAGTTATGTATAACTAATGAAATATTTAAGGTTATCAATACTATTGATGATACTAAACAAAGGAATGGTAAACGCCAGTTAGCCGATACCTTTACTCAACTCCCTTACAATCAGAAAGACTTTCAAACAGCTTCTCGCGCTCTCACCCAGGTTTTGTTATCAACTCAGGGAACTATCAATAAATCTGAACTGCGTCAGTTAGCTATAGCCATAGCTTCAGATGCACCATTTTTTTTGACTCGTAATTCACAAATACTAGCGATCGCAGATGCTATCAATGAGGAATTGAACTTATCAATCCTTAGTCCTACTAGTTTAATTGTTAAGCTAGATTATCTTCACGAATATATTAACTATCAGCCTGTACGCTTAGCAGGCACAAGTATAACTAGACAACGTGTTCATAAATTTGATCAGGTACGTTTATTGAGTGAAACGTTTTTGGTAGATGCTCAGGGAGAAAAGCTTAATAAGTTAAAAAAAAAGCTGGAAACTATTATTGCGAGTCCAGATAAATTTAAGTGTTATTTTATTTTAAATTCAGAAAATAAACCCCTAGCTTTAATTGCTTATCATACCTATAAAAATCATGAGTTAAACGTGCCCATTTTTCGGGTTAGATCAGGTCTTCTTGAAGAAACTATGGCGCGGCACTTAATTTTTTGGTTTATATCCCTGTCAGTAAGTGAAAATCTGCCATTTACAAGAATTACTGAACCTTATTTGGCTCAAACTATTCTTAGCGCTATTCAAGATGATGCATTTTTTAAAGTTAAGGATGGCTATTTAAATGCCAATCTTGCCGTTGCGGTTACGGCGACAGAATTATCCGACA
>NZ_JAAHHS010000518.1 GCF_010692395.1 Moorena sp. SIO3H5 | reverse complement strand
TTGAAGGTTTTAGGGCTGCTAAAGCTTGGGGGAGGACTAAATTGCGCCGATGGTTACCAATGCGAACATTCAATTCATCTCCTGTTTGAGTCAGCTGTATTTTGTCTTTGGGTATACCAGGTAGGTAGAGTTCTAGGCTGTACTCATTTTGATGCTGTATAACTCTAATGGTGTTTTCTTGGTAGTAAACTTGAGTGGGATCTTCTGAACCATAGAGGGTTTCTTTTAGACGCTCCAACGCCTCAATACCGCACATCTCTTGGGAATAGAGGGGAACTTCTTTAATGGGTAAAGGGCGGAAATTGTCGTGAATTTCTTGGCGGTACTGTTGCTGATTTTCTTTCCAGCGTTGGAAAAATGGGTCAGTAACTTGGTCAGGAATGATCCGATTGGCCACAACCAGATCAGTGGCAACGTTGTATAGGCTTAAGTAAGCATGAGCTCGTAAGGACTCCTTAATCACCATTCTCTCAGGATTAGTCACCAGACGCACTGATGTTTGTTGGTTGTCAGTGAGTACCTTCTCTAGGGCTTCAATTTGTTCATAAAACTCATAAGGAGCATCCATGACCTCTTTATCTGGTAAAGAAAAGCCAGCAATGGGTTTGAATAAAGGTTCAACCAAAGGTCTCAGAGCAACTGACATACTTTGTAGTGGCTTATAAAAACGGCGCATATACCAGCCACTGACTTCTGGTAAGCTCAGTAACCGTAGCGCAGTACCAGTAGGAGCTGAATCAATAACCAGAACATCGTACTCGTCTTCATCGTAGTGGCGTTTCATGCGGACGAGACCGAAAATTTCATCCATACCAGGCAGAATCGCTAATTCTTCTGCCTGTATCCCATCTAAGCCCCTAGCTTGCAGCACTTGGGTAATGTAACGCTTAACCGCTCCCCAGTTTCCTTCCAATTCCATCAGAGCGTCAAGTTCTGCTCCCCAAAGGTTGGGACGGACTAATCGGGGGTCGTGACTGAGTTCAATATCGAAACTATCTGCTAGGGAGTGAGCTGGGTCAGTACTCAGAACTAGAGTTTTGTAGCCTAACTCGGCACAACGCAAGCCAGTAGCAGCAGCTACAGAGGTTTTTCCTACTCCTCCTTTACCAGTCATCAAAATTACGCGCATGGTATGCTCCAGCTGTTCTGAGAAAAGTTTACATTTATTTACTTTACATTACTCTACAAAAGCTGCTTAATTACGTCCAGGCGTGAACAGTCCCAATAATCTATATGAGAAACAATTAACCCCTCAGCATTCAGCTTTAACTCGCTCCAGCCAGGAATAGTCATTCGAGGTTTCCAGGGTAATGGCGTAGTCCAGCTGAGAGTCCAGCGGGTTTTAATTGTATCTCCTGACTGGGAAATGTGTTGCAAATCTAGATGGGGCTCGAGGAACCAGCGATTGATAAAGGCAATCATTTGTTTGTAACGCTCAAGCCCGCGAAACTGGTTGAGGGGGTCTTTAAAATAGACGTCTGAGGCGTAGATGCTATAAGTTTGGTCAGCTGGGAACCTTTGATAGTCTTGTTGGATAATTTGGGCTATAGGACTGAGAATCTCTTGGTAGTAAGGGTCTTGAGTGTTATTATACCGATTTGTATTCATACCTTGTATTCATACTGGTAATAATAACCTATTATATTTCGTTATTTAGTTGTTAGTCCTACTGGCTTGTTCAAACAAGGGTTTTTTGGCAATTGGATCTAACCCGACCGAAGTCAGCAGTTTGTACAAAGCTTGTTTCAAATTCTCGTCTTTGGGGCTCTGCCTTCGCAACTCTACCAGAGTGGTTAATGTTTCGTACCAAAGCCGATCATTTGCGTAGATCACAACACGCTGTTCGGGGGTTGCTTGCTTTAGACGCTGCACAAGGTTTGGATCTTCTTCAACTCGCTTGACTCGACCATCAATATAGATATTGTTAAAGGGGCACAGGGAATCAATCAATCCTACCTGCCAGTCATACTTCTGATTAACTTCTAACGGAGGTAGGTTCACAAAGGGAGGAAGCGTTATACTCCTAATTCCAGGATATACCGTATCGGGTAAGGGATACTTGACTGAGTAAAGCTCCTTTCCATAGGCATCTTTCAGCACAAACTTTAAATCTAGCCCTAATGCTGATTCGATAGAGGGCATATACCAAGAGAAAGTGGGGTATTCAGCAACCGTTGTTCCCATCGTAGAACTGGGAACCAACGCTACAGGAGGATTTTTGAGGTTTGGTTTCACGCAGTCGGGACCCCTAGTTCCTCCAGGACGTCCAAGATCCTCCGGTTCCCCTGTAGGAGGTGGATCAAATTCAGATAAATATAAACTTTCCCAGTGGTTCGGTATCTTCTCAATCAGTTCCCTCCCTAGGGAAGAACTCGCCTGAGCTTGTACCTGGGCTTGAAGATTGACTGCCAGACTGAAAGCCAAAGCAACCATTAAGAGCGTAAATTTTGATGAACGTGTTAACCAAGCCATGATAAAACTATTCCCTGATAGAGCCAAGTTTCTCTTAAGTAAGCAGGATAAGTGAGAAGTATGGCAGAACAACAGCCCTTGGAGGGACTTGTAACCCCTCTAAGAGGATCAGGTTTTCAAACCTTACCTGCATCATTTTAACAATAACTTCAGGTATTTGAGACATCGCCACTCTAAGCTTATAATCTTGTCTAAATCTTTATATGATCTTCATCTGATTTGCTCATGATTCTCAATTCAAATCCATTTTTTAAAGAACGAAAAAAAATTGACAAAAATATCCGACCAATTGGAGCATCTTCCTTGCAAGGAATAGCATTTTTGCAAGAAAAAATAATTGCTATCGACTCCATAAAGGGCTATCTCATAAAAATTGATCCCTTTACGGATAACACAACGATTTTGAATCCAGATCGTGAATCAGATTTGGTCGGTGTTACTGGTTTAGCCTTGGCAGGAGAAACCTTATGGTTAACGTTACAAAATAGTGTCTATTTTTGCCAGATAAATAAAAAAATAACTCTGCACCACTTTGTTGATTTGCCTTACACCGCTAATGGAATCGCTGTTAAAGATTCAACTGTTTATGTTACCTGTAAAAAACTGGGAGATATTATTATATATAGCAGTCAGACAGGTGATGAGATTACCCGGTTGCGTTCTCCCGGAGTTGGTATTGAACATATAACAATCCGCGATGAAGAACTGTGGGTATCGGATGACCAAGAACAGACAGTTTACTGTCTTGATCGAGCAACTGGCGAAATTCAGTTCAGTGTACTCACCCCCTTTGACAATCCTACTGGTTTAGCGTTTTGTACTGACCCCGAGACGGGAGACGATACCCTCTATGTTGCTTATGCAACTGAGGAGGCTTACATCCGGGATAACCCTAACGCTGATCCTAATTATGAATTGCAGTATCGCGATCGCACTTTTATTCATCCGTTACACTTTACCTACAATCCGGAAGGTCGCTACGCACTGTCCAATGGCTATTTAATCGAAATGTCCTACGTCGAGGAACTTGACCCCCTCAAGGATATCGAGTTGAATGATTTGGAATGGCGAATTGCCTTGCCATCGGAAACTGACCGACAAAAGGTCTTAAAAGTCGAACCCGTGGGTATACCCTTTACTATAGACGTTCAAGATGGTCAACAAGTTGCCGTCTTTAAGTTTGACAACCTCAAGCCAGGGGAACGCCATATCTTTGGCTGGAAGGCACTCCTAGAAGTCTGGAGTATCAAGTACCGCCTGACACCACAGGATATGGAGGGGTTGCCTGAGTTACCGCCAGAATTTCAGAACCGTTATTTGGTGGATGATGACAAGTTAGCCATGGATACAGAAATCATCAGACGTTCGGCTCTTGAAGCAATTGGTAGCGAGACGAATCTGTTGCGGCAAGTCTACAGTATTCGCAATTATGTCTACGACAAACTTTCCTACCACGTGACCCCTAAAATAGATACTCCAGACATTGTGCTACGAAGGGGTGTGGGGTCTTGCGGCGAGTATTTGGGAGTATTGCTAGCTTTGGGACGCCTTAATGGTATCGCGTGCCGTACTATTGGTCGTTACAAATGCCCTCCCCATCCTGACCAAATCGGTATTCCTTTGGTACCAGATTTTAATCATGTTTGGATGGAATTTTATATCCCAGGAATCGGCTGGCTACCGATGGAATCGAGTGCTGATGATACGGTTGAAGGGGGTCCTTATCCCACTCGGTTTTTGATGGGTCTTGCCTGGTACCATATAGAGATCGGTAAAGGAATTAAGTTTGAAATCCTGAAGAGTCAAGGGGTGCCTGTGAAAAAGGAAGATATTTCGATTGGTGAGTTAGCCATTAATCATGTGCGGTTTAAGATTGTGGCAGAATTGCCCAGTGGTAGTGCTTCAATCGAACAATAAGGACTATTGCTAGCAAGGGTAGCCGGTAAGAAGTGGCTTGGAGGGGATCTAAGATGAAATCGAGGACGTAACTCCTAGACTTGGGCTACCCCCGTCATGTCAGAAGCGTACACCATACCTGCTGGGATTGGTGTCGGCTAGTTCACTATAGGTTAGGGGGAAATTGAGTCATGGAAGTTATTCCAGCTATAGACTTACTTGAAGAAAAATGTGTGCGGTTAGTCCAGGGAGACTACCAACGTGCA
>NZ_JAAHHS010000517.1 GCF_010692395.1 Moorena sp. SIO3H5 | reverse complement strand
TCCTAGGGATTGCCGTTCTGCCTCCCGCCTCGACTATGACGCGCGCGATGAACTATACAACTTTGTGGGTTTTCGTGTGGCTCGGGGTGTTGGGAGGAGTTAGCCATAATCAGCCAAGTCATTACTATTCCCGATTCCCGACTCCCGATTCCCGACTCCCGATTCCCTCTTGATAATGTCAAAAAAGTCCAAATTTACAATTCGGCGGTTAACCGAAGCAGAAGGAAAACCCTCACCGGCAAAAGACCCCCAGCCCACCCCTAAACAGCCTTCATCAGAGACAACAACCTCAAAAACACCAGCATCTCAACGGTTATTAGATTCATCTACAGGGGGGCATTTTGGGAGTGCTAATCATGTTCTGGCATTCTTAGGGTCAGTTTTAGGTACTAGGTTATCAGATGCAGCAGTTGTCCGCCGGGCACCCCAGGGAAAATGGTGGGCAGAAGTGGCTGTTTCCCATGAGCGTATCGCCCCACTAATTTGGACAGCGGGAGGTAGACCCTTTGCTTGTCATCATCAACAATGGGTAAAGTTGTCCCTTTCAGGAGAGTTGCCTAGTCAGGATCAAGACACACAAACCTTAGATGTTAGCACTTGGTCAATTGTAGAATTAGCAGAATTATTAGCAGAAGCGAGTTTACCTCCTAGTCGTTATCAAAAAGCCACTGTCTTAGAGGTTGTCACCCCTGGCTCCCTAGGTCGGTGGATTTTGGGTCGTGCCACAGCTTTAGGTCTAGAGGTAACCCTGACCAGCGCCTCACAACAGCCCCTTAATAATAACCATAATAATAATCATCAGGAAAGCTCCGGAGTTTTATTGATGCGACTGCAGTCTGATGGCAACCGCACCATTCCCGCTGCTCTAGTCCATCGTTTAACCAGCTTACCCTATACTACAGTAGCAGTCCCGGTTTTAGAGACTGAAAGGGCAAGAATTTTGGTGGATGTGCGCCATCGCCTCCCCCTAACTCCTAGTCTGATTGAGCCAATGATTCCCGAAGATGAAATTTGGGTATTGGGAACTGCTGATCTAGGCCACTGGCGACTACGCACTATTGGCAATCAGATAGACGGAGGGTTGCTTTTAGATGCACCTCAACTGCCTAAAGCTGAAGCTCCTTCCTTAGTTTCTAACCGATTACCAAAGCCTATAGCTGTGCAGCTTGTGCCTCGTCCTAGACCTAGCCAAAAAGTGGATGCAGTGCTACTGGATGATACAGAACTATCGTGGGTGCGCTCCCTGCTAATGGCAAGACCTGTAGGGGAAATGGCTTTTTTGTTACCAGGACCAGGATACCATCTTTTAACTGCACCAGGGGGCTTACCTACACAAATCCCCCTAGGTATTCCCTTAATCTGGATAGGACCAAGCTCCCTCTATTTAGAGTTAGGTATGGACTTTTATCCTTCGTTACCTAATGGAGCTCGTCAGCAGCGATTTAACCTAAACTCCGAGGCTGCTGTGGTGGTGGCTCGTAATCAAACATATCGCTTTAATATAGCCGAGATGACTCCAGCTTGGACACTCTGGGTAGGGGAAGTTCCCCAGGTGAAAGCAGGACTTTCCAAACCAGGTAAACAGTTGCTCAATAGCATTTCTAAACAGTTGCGACAACGGGAAACCAAACCGTGGCTCCAGGAACTTTTTCCACCTAAACCGGATATTACTAAAGAAGTTGGAACGTTGGAACAGGCACAGCAAGCAGAATTGAAGGGAGATTTAGTCAAAGCCGCAGCTTTGTTAGAAAATGCCGGTTATTCAGCACAGGCGGGTCGGTTGTATGAAAGGATTGGGAAGAGGAGGGGAAGGTAGAAGTTATAGCAATTCTACGACTTGTGAGGTACAAATTTCTGGTTTTTAGGGAGCAGGGAGCAGGGAGCAGGGAGCAGGGAAGAAGGAAAAGGGAAGAGGGAAGAGGGAAAAAATAATGTGTACCTCATGAGTCCTAGAAACGCTATAGAAGTTAGAAGTTAGAAGTCAGAAGTTAGAAGTTAGAATTTAGAATTTGGAAAAAATTAATCACAATATTTTTATAGTTATGTATAGCAGTCGAAGTAAAGCTTAAGACATATTTCTGCTCCCTGCTCCCTGCTCCCTGCTCCCTGCTCCCTTTCAAGCAAAATACTCTGTCCTAAACTATACTTCGGTTGCTATACATTAACAACATGAGTCACTATGCAAAAGGACAATTTAATTCCTACATTACTCGTCAAGCTAGAACTGTAGGTCGGAAAGTAATTCACTCTACTCCTACCCAGTCTTTACCGAGTAACCTTAGCCTACTTCCCACGGCTCTAGCACAACTACAGCGACTTAGCATTTATCCCCCCTTATCCCTAGTCCAAGACCTCCTAGACCTCACTGGTGGTCGTACCGTTCATAAGTCCCTGTCTCAACTGGCAAAAGATTCTAACACCGGAATTCCTGGATTAATTGCCCTGCGCTGGCCTGCTCCTGCACGGATAGGAATGGTAGCTTTGTTGCTACACAAACTCCCTCTCACGGACTGGGAACCTCCCTGTGGTATCTCTCCCAGGAAAGTCTGGGAAGCTCTCAAAGCTGGCCTAAAAGGGAAACCCATTGAGCCAAAAGCCCCACCAACCCCGATTTCCCTCTTGCAAGAGTCTGCCAAACACATCGATGAGCGCCTCTTATCTTTACTTGCTATTCTCGGTCCTCAAGCTGTAGAAG
Organism: Moorena sp. SIO3H5; assembly: GCF_010692395.1. Lineage (GTDB taxonomy): Bacteria > Cyanobacteriota > Cyanobacteriia > Cyanobacteriales > Coleofasciculaceae > Moorena. The sequence continues at coordinate 1,959 of NZ_JAAHHS010000517.1, read as the reverse complement.
CGGAACCGGCTTTACCCCTACGTTTATTGTCCCGTGTCCAAGACTTGCCAGTTTTGAATTCCATTCAACGCCAGTTATTAGGAGTACGCATCTGTTTCGGCGAGCATTCAGGACGTGCCATTGGCAATGCACCGGGAGTAGAACGAGGTCAGGTAAGTGGTGTAGAGACAGCTAGCCGCACGGATTGGAATTCCCTACTTCCCAGCCAATTAGCCATGCCCAAATCTTTATTTAGCTACCGTTACCAACGGGGAGAATTGTTATTTCGTACCCGTGAACTGGCTGAACCACCACGCCTTCGTCCGACCGTCTTGCTGTTGGATGTCACTCCCCCTGTGTTTGGTCCAGTTGAAGCTCTTACCCGTATGGCAGCTTATTCTATCAGTTGTTTGTTACAACAAGCTAGAATACCGGTTGTTTTAGTTACCACTGGCGAAGACGAAGAACGGTTAATAGAACTGAATAATTCAATTGATTTAATCTCAATTTGGACACAACGCTCCATGGAACCCCCTAATGAATTACGGAGTTTGAAACTCGCTGATGCAGTCCGAAGCAATCTCAGAAATGAAAGTGGACTTGAACCGATGATCTTATTATTAACTCAGCCTTGGTTTGGTGCTGAAGCGAAAATCCCACGGATTCAAGGACTGCGGGGACTTTTTATTCAATATCCCTCCTGCGATGTAATTCCGGCACTTGGTAGTTTATGCGAAAGATGGGAGAGTGTCGGTGCTAGACAAAAAGAAGAGTTAGGTCAAATTTTGGGATATCTGATCGGCTAGACCCATGCCAGGAATCAGTGTGCCACAAGACGGACAATGGTTATCTATAATTTTATTTTCCAACAACTTAAAACCATGACGTTTAATTAAAATTTCTCCACAGTTGGGACATACTGTATCCTGTTTCCCTTTTTCCAAAAAGTTACCAAAATAAACGTATCTTAATCCTGCTGCTAGTCCAATGTCACGGGCTTGGTATAGAGTTTCAATGGGTGTGGGTGGTACATCTTCCATTTTGTAGGCTGGAAAAAATCGTGTGATGTGCCACGGCGTATCAATCCCTAATTCCTGGGCAATAAATCCTGCTATATCTTCTAATTCCCCAGATTCGTCATTAATACCAGGAATAACTACAGTAGTCACTTCTAACCATATCCCAAGAGATTTCATTAATTTGAGGCTATCCAATACAGGCTGCAATCTACCTCCAAACTGTCGATAGGTTTGGTCTCTAAAGGCTTTTAAGTCTACATTAGCGGCATTTAAATAGGACTGACAAACGTCCAGCATTTCCTTGCTCATAAAACCATTGGTTTTAAAGAGATTAAAAAGTCCGGCTTGGTGAGCTAAAGTAGCAATGGCGTGAACATATTCAAAAAAGATAGTTGGTTCAACATAGGTATAAGCAAGACTACGACAACCCACCTGAAGTGCAGCCGCAACAATTTTCTCAGCTGAAGCCTCAACCCCAATTGCGGCAAACTCCTCTGTTGACATTTGGGAGACTTGCCAATTAGTGCAATATTGGCAATGAAAATTACAACCACTTGTGGCTATAGAATAGGTGGTTGAACCTGGATAGAAGTGAAATAATGGCTTCTTCTCAACCCGATCTATATTCTGAGTTACAGTACGACCAAAGACCAGGGTATAAAGGGATCCTCCCCGATTTTCGCGCACCTGACAGATGCCTCTTTTGCCTTGAGGAATAAGGCAGTAATGAGGACACAGTTGACACAAAACACTCCCTTCTTCCTGCTTCTGATATAGCATGGCTTTATTGGGATTGTTTAATTGGTAGGTGTTACCGTTCATTATGGCAAGAATCTGGGGGGGCGACATGAGAGCTAAAAAGTAGACTGTATAAGCTTCATAGCTCTCATACCTCGTAAATAATTATCGAGCTTATGACGACTTAAACGCATTAACTTATCAACTAATTCCCAACATTGCG
>NZ_JAAHHS010000516.1 GCF_010692395.1 Moorena sp. SIO3H5 | reverse complement strand
AAAATTGGTAAAGGAGATTGCTTATACAACTCGGGTAAATCGATCTCTTTTCCCGGAGCGAGGGGTTGTTCCACATGCCTCACTCCCTGACTCGCCAGCCAGTTACACATCTCTACCCCTTCCTCCAAACTCCAACCCCCATTGGCATCTACACTCAACTCGGCTTGTGGTGCCTCATCTCGAATGGCCAGCAGCATCTGTTGATCAGCAGCAATCCCGTCAGGTGAACCTAATTTAATTTTCAGTACATGACCACCAGTCATGGGAATCCAGTCCTGCACCCGTTGCCTGGCCTTTTCTGGGTCACTAATGCCTACCGTAGCGGAAATTGGCACAATTCGGCGGCGGTTCAATCCCCACAGCCGCCAGAGGGGCAATCCCACCCGCTTCCCTAACCAGTCGTGTATTGCCAAATCAATAGACGCCCAAGCTGCTGATGGCACCTGTACTTCCTCCAACACCCGTTCAATTTGTTGGTGTTCCCAAGGACTAAATGCCTCCAGCATCGGGATAACCACCTCTAGGGCTTCCAGCAGAATCTCAGTAGTTTGCTTATGGGGGGTGGGGGGCAGGAAACCCTCTGTGCTTGGATCCGACGAGCTACTGCTGAGCCTAGTTCCCTTTCCTAGGGAAAATGGAGACCCTTCGCCCCACGCTTCAATACCCTCCTGTTCTATCCTGACCCAAACATTGGTGGTTTCAGACGTGGTGCCACGACTGATGGTTAAAGGGAACCGCTTATGTACCGTGAAGGTTTCAACGCCAATACGCATTGTTTATTTAGTAATGGTTATTTAGTTTAAGGTTGAACGCGCACGCGTGGCCAAAGGCCAAGGTGGTTTGGTTAAACGCGCACGGGTGGCCAAAGGCCAAGGTTAGTTGCTTAAAGGTTCAAGGTTAGTTGGTTGAAGGTTCAAGGTTATACTCTACTAGGACGATGGTGAGGAATAGGTTTGCCCAATCATGTGCCACCTATAAGGTGTAACTTCTAACCTACAACCTACAACCTATAACCCAACCTGTAACCTACAACCTGTAACCTGTAACCTGTAACCTGTAACCTGTAACCTGTAACCTTCACTCTTAATACTTTAACTTATAGTTTGGTGATTATTTATTAAATTAATGACTTCAATAAAGCCATGGAAAACCCTTAAATCAAAGTTGGTTTTTGACAATAAATGGTGTCGAGTTAGGCAAGATGAAGTAGAATTGCCAAGTGGTGAAATTGTTGATGACTACTTCATCAATGTTAGACCGGATATTGTGCTGATACTGGCAATTACTTGCGATCGCAATGTTGTCTTTGTCCGTCAATATCGCCATGGAGTGGGAAAAATTTTATTGGAACTCCCTGGAGGTGGTTTTAACTCAATGGAAGAAGATAGTCTGGAGGCAGCTGCTAGGGAATTAGAAGAAGAGACTGGTTATGTTTCCGAGCATATGGTTTCCTTAGCAACCTTATATGATAATCCGGTAAAAGATACCAATACAATTCATTTAATTATGGCGGAGAACGCTCAGCCATCGGGTATCCAAAATCTAGATATTACGGAAGAGGTGGAAATTGTTTTAGTACCTATAGACGAGGTTATGAAAAAAATTGAACAAGGAGAAATTTGTGTTTCTGGAACAATTGCTGCTTTGTTTTTAGGCTTAAAATTTTTGTCCTAAATATGTAACCATTAAGCTGTCAGCTGTCAGCTGATAGCTTAATCCTTACTTGGGTGCAGCGCTATGGAATAACTAATCACCCAAATCCCTAAGAGTCTTGAGAGTCTTGTTCCATCGGCTTTCCTAAATCGAAAATAATTATAAATTGAGCATCGGGCATCAGTCGTTTCAGAGCCTGCAAGTGACCCTCTGCATCCGATCGGTTGCGGAACCGAGCCACAATCACTCGTTGCATCTTTGGTAATAGACGGACTATCACCCACGGATGAAGGCGTTCAGAATAGGACATAATTGATCTATCTCCTTAGATGGGGACCAAGAGCCAGCCGGAGACCCGCGAAAATCTGTGGGCTGGCTCTTCCCGTGGACGTTTAACGACCACATTTTTATAGTAACACAAAATAATCTTTAATTATAACATATTTTAAAAATTTTTGTAACAAATTTGTTAGGTAGTCGTGAGTCGGGAGCGGTGCGCTTTCCGTTGGCGAATTTAATTCGCCAACGGAAAGCGCACCGAGGGAATCGGCAATCGATGACTTTACAACCGAGATATAGCGATTATTATCCTAATGAGGTACACATAATTTTGTGCTGTTCCCTGTTCCCTGTTCCCTGTTCCCTCTTACCTGCTCCCTGCTCCCTGCTCCCTAAAAACCAGAAATTTGTACCTCACAAGTCGTAGAATTGCTATATATATGATAGATAATAACTGAAAGCTGTTCGCGTAGCGTGCGCGTAGCGCTTAAGCTGATAACTTAACCTATATAAACTTAAGGTGGCAACTTGTAATGGCAACTAAACTGATTGAATTAGAAGATGGCACGTTGGTAGAAGTAGAAGTACCAGGGAATCAAGTCGAACCTATCGCTGGTGGTTTTGCTGATAAAGTTAGTGCTACTTTCGATAAAATTCGACCGCTGTTGGTGAAGACATGCAAGCCCATTGCTCAGACTTGTAAAGAGCTGAATAAGGAGATGGATATTGAGAAGGCTGAGGTAGAATTGGGGTTTAGTTTTGAAGGAGAAGGTAATTTATATATTACTAAGTCAACGGCAAATGCTAACCTGAAAGTGAAACTGCTACTTAAACCAAAAGACTAATTGTAAGCAATTCGTATAGGAATTGTGATAATTTTTGATACCCTACTCCCTACTCCCTACTCCCTACTCCCTACTCCCTACTCCCTATTCCCTGTTCCCTATTCCCTGTTCCCTTTGCTAAAGAATGACCCCAAAAGAACTACAGCAGTCGGTGGTTTTAATTACCAGTCGTGACCCTAAAATCACTGGTTTTGGCACTGGTTTTGTGATTCGCCAAGTTAGTGGCACCGCTTTCTTGTTGACTTGTGCTCATGTGGTGAAAGAGGTTGGTGGGCCAGAGAATGTCAAAGCTGATGGCATACCTGGCACGGTGATTGCTTCTGGGGAAGATCATGGATTGGATTTGGCAGTGTTGAGAGTAGATGGACTTTGGAATAAGCCAGAATTACACCGACAAGAAGGATTTGGTGAGAAGGGTAACTCTTTCCTAACTGCTGGCTTTCAATTATTTGCTAAGGACCATTTAATCCGACCACTGCACGGTACCCTAGGGGAGCAAGTGGAATGGTCGAAACAACCAGGGGAAAGAATTCAAAGTTGGGATTTGCACATTGTTGATGACTATGGGCTACAGCGTGGTTATAGTGGTTCGCCGGTGGTGGATGAAGCTAGTGGTGAGCTTTTGGGAGTAGTTAGCCATCGACAAGGGGATGGTAAAACTGGTTTAGCCATATCCATTGGTGCTCTTGATAGAATTTGGCGGGTTTTAGATGGTGATCAGCTTTATAAGGTATTAGTAAAGCTTGGTTACGAGGACCAGGAACGCTTATTTTTTAGGTTAATCCGAACACAGTCTGTCGCGGCTTTTTTAATTCATGGCGATCCAGACTACGGACAACGTTGGTTATTGAATCGCTTAGTAGAAAAACATCTTCCTAATACTATTACTGGCAAAGTTATCAAAGTTAATTTAGCGAGAAAAGCTCGCAGAACTGATATCAAAACCCTTTGGCGTGAACTGGGTAATCAGGTTGGTTTGTGGAGAAAGGGAGCGTCAGTTACTGCTATTACTGAACGAGTTTATCGCTACTGGCAAACCCAGAATGTGCTACTGGTCTTCCATGATGTAAATGTGATGCCAGAAGCCTATTTAGATCAACTGATCCGTGAATTCTGGACACCTTTGGCAACTAACGCTCGCCAGGTTAACCCTAGTGCCAGTCGCTTCAAATTATTGATGTTTTTAGTAGACTACGAAGGCACTGTGGGGAATTTGGATGCTATATTTTCTGATAAAATAGACCGTACTCAACCCCACCTGCCAGTCAAATCTCCCAAGATTAATCAATTTCATGAAGAAGAGTTGATTGACTGGATGATGCGAGAATCTGAGGAATTACCGATCGAATTTACCCATGAGGTCGATGAAACTGTTAAAGTCGTTCTAGAAAACAGTGATAATGGCATTCCCGAGTATGTACTGGCAGAAATATGCGATCGCTGTGGCGTTGATTGGTTTAATGACGTAAAGCAACGGTGGAGACTCTGAACAACCCAAAACCTGAATATACAGGTAATCCAGCACTACAACCGCAGCCTGGAGAACGAGACAGCAAGGGACAATTGTTGTATCCTTATCTACCTAGTCCAGAATTAATTGAAGCAGTCAATTTAGCGATCTACCTGGAACGCCCTTTGTTACTGAAAGGGGAACCGGGATGTGGGAAAACCCGCTTGGCTCATGCTGTGGCTTATGAACTAAACTTGCCTGTGAGAGTCTGGGCTGTCAAATCGACTACTCGGGCAAAGGATGGTCTTTACATCTATGATACTGTGGCTCGTTTGCGGGATGCTCAGTTAGCGGCAACCGGCATGATTAAACCAAAGGATATCCCCCGTATTAGTAATCCCGAGACCTATGTACGTTGGGGCCCGTTAGGCA
>NZ_JAAHHS010000515.1 GCF_010692395.1 Moorena sp. SIO3H5 | reverse complement strand
CTTAAACTAAGAGACGGAATATCTGGTCATATCTCGTCTGATAACCCTCTCGATTGATCAACGGAAAGTCGAAGTGTAATACTTTAAGAAGACGGTAAAAACCTTAAGGCTTAAGGTAACAAACATTCCAGTTTCTGAGTAATTGATCGAGCGATGCAGCGCCTTCACGCGGGGGTTTCCACGGGGCTGGAGAGCGATGCAGCGCGGTCTTGGGGGTTTCCCCCACTCGCGCTTTGCATCAAGACAGGTGCGGACGCAGGTTCCGCACACAGAACCCAAACCATGAGCGACTGCATCAAGACAAAGGAATTGTTTCAGACTTGGCCTTGGCCTATTGGCCACGCGTGCGCGTTTGGCCACGCTACGCGAACAGATTTGCTGACTTTACCAATCTCAAGTTCCCCTAATCCTAGATTACCCCAATGGTTCAACAACCTAAGCTTGACTATTCCGTTATCTGGGTCAACCGCATGGCAGATATTCCCCAATCCGCTTGGGATGACCTTGCCCAACCCCTTTTGACTCCTTTTCTCGAGTGGGAATGGTTGAATAATATTGAAACATCTGGTAGTGCTACTGCTAAAACCGGTTGGTTGCCCAATCACCTAACGGTGTGGCGAGATAGACAGCTGATCGCTGCTGCACCTATGTATGTCAAAGGTCACAGTTACGGAGAGTTTGTCTTTGACCAACAGTGGGCGGATTTATCCTACCGCTTGGGTATTTCCTACTATCCGAAGTTGTTGGGTATGACACCATTTACCCCAGCGGTAGGCTATCGGTTTTTGATAGCACCGGGAGAAGATGAAGATGAGCTGACAGAAATCATGGTAAGTGCCATCGATCATTTTTGCGATCGCAATCATCTGTCTGGTTGTCACTTCCTCTTCGTTGACCCGGATTGGCGACCAGTGATTGAACGCAATGGTTTTAAGAGCTGGCTACATCACAGCTATATTTGGCAAAACCAAGGTTTTAGCAGTTTTGAGGATTACCTAAAGGTCTTTAATGCTAATCAACGCCGCAATATTAAACGAGAACGCAAGGCTGTAGCCAAAGCAGGTCTGACCCTGAAAATCTTCACCGGGGATGACATTGAAAAATCCTTGTTTCCCTTAATCTACAGCTTCTACAGCAGCACCTGCGATAAATTTATGTGGGGTAGCAAATATCTCACGCGCCAATTTTTTAAGCAATTGTATCCTAACTACCGTCAGCGAGTGGTATTAATTGCTGCTTACCAGGAGGAGGATGACCAAAAACCAGTGGGAATGTCCTTTTGTGTTAATAAGGGCAATCATTTGTATGGTCGTTATTGGGGCTGTTTTGAAGAATTTGACTGCTTACATTTTGAAGCCTGTTACTATGCACCGATTGAGTGGGCAATCGGCCAGGGCATCACCATGTTTGACCCTGGTGCTGGTGGGCGTCACAAGAAGCGTCGTGGTTTTCCAGCAACTGCTAACCATAGTGTTCACCGATTCTACGATAAACGCTTTGATCGGATTTTTCAAAACTATATCGATGAGGTTAACCTCATGGAGCGTGAGGAAATTGAGGCTATTAATCAAGATTTGCCCTTTACCAAGCGCGAGATTAACTTTCAGATTCCGGATTGATTAGCAGTTGAGGAGTATTTTGAATAAAAGTGGCTTTTGCACAAAGCACAGATTGGCCAAAGGCCTCAGCTTCCGCGCTTATGCGATCAGATTTCCCGGATCTGAATTGAGATCAGGTCTTTACATAAGGTCATTAGGTGTGCTATTATTACCAATTCCTAGCATACAAATCAGGTATTGCTCAGCCCAACTACAACAATAATGAGTAATTTTCGCCAATGCTCACCCTATGACCTGCTAGCCCTGGCTGTCGATGAAGCGTCGGAGGGAAGACACGCAGCTGCATTGCGTTATATGACCATGGCTGTAGAGCGTTCTAAGCTTCCAGAATACGCTAGTGACGCTCAAACCTTTATTCGGTTGCACAAAGCCACAGGGAATTTAGTACAAAGCTGCCTATCCAGCCCTGAAGAAGAAAATCCAGCTAGGCTTTACTTTATCTTAGACAAGGGACGCAATGCGATTCGGATCGGTTACACTACTAACCCCAATGGTAATATTAGAGGGCTTGAAACTAAGAGTGTAACGACTTTAGAACTAATAAAAATTATCCCAGGAAGTGCTAAGATGGAAACCGATTTTCACAGGAAATTCCAACATCTTAGGATTTCTGGGGAATGGTTTGATGCGACTCCAGAAGTGATGAGATATATATCATCTCTTTGACACTATCAACCCCACAGGAGCCTCACATATCTCCCGATCTCGGAGAGATTGGGCTAGCATCGGAGTAGTTCTTAACCAAGGGTGCTAACACCAAGGGCTCTAAGTCTGTGGTTTTAGTATGCCATTGACTCTGGCATGATTTACCTTCCTTTACTCCTGTTTTTATTTTTAATTGGACCAGTACTAGCTGCTATTCCTGTCCGTCGTTCTGTTAAACTTTGGCAACACTGGAGTTTGATTGGAATTTGTATTATCTTCGGTATTCTACCACTTTTGCTTACTTTTGGTGGACTCCAATTGGCAGAGTTGTTGGGCTGTGAATCGGTAATGATTACATTTACTTGTCCGCAAAAGCCTTGGCTTGGGAATATTTTTTCGTTTATGACTTTTTCTCATTGGTTTGCAATCTTGACAATTCCCTCTGGATTTGTGGGTACTGTAGGATTGGTGATTACCTTAGTACAGCGTTTGAAAAAGTCAGATGATGAGATTTCAGGGAGCACAAGAAACCGGTTTACGAGGAGCAGACGCCATAAGATAATTGCTGGGGTTTGTGGAGCCATTGCTCAACGGTTTAGGATTTCAGTTCTGGCTGTACGGATTGTGACGGTGGCAGTTTCGATTGTGATTAGCCCAATTGGCCCGATTATAACGCTGTTTTATGTCTGGATCTGGTTAGCATTTCCCTTATCCCCTTCCAGGGAAAATGCTTAATCACAGAATTAAACTACTACGAAGTAATCAACAAAAGATTTAATGGTAATAGGCAAACATCTAAATTATTGCCCATTACCAATTGATGAGTTTTTAACACAACTCGCTGACAGCTGAAGGCTGACAACTGACAGCAAAATACTTAGGAAAAACCTTGATAGAAAAAGTAGGTAACCATCGGCACAACTGTAGCAACAACTAAAATAACTACAACCCAAAGAGTAGCATTGCTCTCTTGAGTTTCTTCTGCACTCTTAAAGTTGCCAGCAATGTTAATGTCTTCTTCCAATACAGGAGCACCGGGATCTGCTTCGCCAGATAAGACAGCTACTATGCGATCGCTTACATCTAAGAAAGCCTGATTATACTTGTTGCCATCCCGCAGCGGCACCTGTAGGGTTTCAGAAGCCACACTTTCAGCAATGTCATCAGACATAATTTCCTTAACGGAATTGCCAGTAACGATAGCACTGTTATTGGTGACAGTATCCAGCACTATCAAGGTTTGATTAGCTTGGTCTTCTGGATTACCATACCATTTTTCAAACAACCCTTGGGCAAAGGTTGCTGCTGTTTCACCATAATCTAGGCCGTGGACAGTGACAAGTCTAACTTGATTGCCCGTTGCTTTGGCTAAATCCTCTAAGGATTGAGTCAACTTGCCTTCTGTAAAGCGAGAGAGAACTTCTGACTTGTCAATTACCCAAGTCGGTTCTCCAGCGCTAATGTTAGGCATTTGATAGACATTGATGGCATTGGCTGGTGCTGCAATGATTCCGCTTGCTAACAAGATACCTAAAACAGGGATAATTAGGGATTTAATGTATTTGCGTTGGTTTTGTAGTTGGTTGAGGAGCTGTTTCATAACAAAGCTAACAACAAAGCAAAATAGACTTGTCCCTAAAATACTATAGAAACTGATCATCAACCTAATCGGATTTATGGTCAAGATAATGGTATTTAGCTAATCTGCTAACATATCACCACTCAGGTCTAGGCAATTTAACTATGCTAAACTATGACCCGTTACAATACCTTCCGACTTCAGAAGAATTACCCTCTTCTGATGAAACCCCTGTGGATAATGAACTGCAAGATACCATCCCTCACTTATTGAAATCGATTTTAGCGATAATCTGGTCAGAGCGCAGGGATTGGTTTTTTGGTATAGATATGGGATACTATTACAATCCCAAACCGTCAGCCATAGTGCCGGATGCATTCCTAAGTTTAGCTTCCTCCGCGATTCATCCCACACCTCAATGCGCATTGAGGTGTGGGATGAATCGCGGAGCTGGAACTCTGATAAACAGCCTGAAAAACGTTATAATAAAAATAGCAGGGAAAACAAATTAAGAGCTAACCGCCACCTGCGTGTTTAAAAATAGAACTTTTTGTATTGTTCCGGTGCGGAGGGGCATCCCGTATCGTTAATAAAGCTTGCCGAGTATCCGAACCGTTGGGTGGAGTTGGCAAGAAGCCTACACGCTCACTCGTTCGCGAAGCGGCTCTGTAAGAGCAGAGTCAGTGTAGGAGTATGTCACACTATGCTGACTTAGGGAACTTATCTTGATTGGACTAGGGAGTGGTTGTATTGGTATGACCAAAATGCCAGACGGTATCCCTCCGAAAATGAGAGAAATCAACAGGCTCAGCAACGGGCTACTCAAGCTCAGCAACGGGCTACTCAAGCTCTTGTTGAGCTTGAGA
>NZ_JAAHHS010000514.1 GCF_010692395.1 Moorena sp. SIO3H5 | reverse complement strand
AAGGATTTGTCCTAAAGCCGATGAATTGCCCTTTCCATATCCAAATTTATAAGAGTGAATTGCGCTCCTACCGGGAATTGCCCATGCGCTTGGCAGAATTTGGTACAGTGTATCGCTATGAGCAATCTGGGGAACTGGGGGGGTTGACCAGGGTGCGTGGTTTCACGGTGGATGATTCTCACCTATTTGTGATGCCAGATCAGTTGGATCAGGAATTCCTCAATGTGGTGGATTTAATCCTGTCAGTGTTCAAAACTCTGCAAATGAAGAAATTTAAAGCACGGTTGAGTTTCCGTGACCCGGCCTCGGATAAGTATATTGGTTCGGATCAGGCTTGGGAAAAAGCCCAAGGAGCAATTCGCCGTGCTGTAGATACCTTGGGCATGGAATCCGTTGAAGTACCAGGGGAAGCGGCATTTTATGGCCCGAAACTGGACTTTATCTTCCAGGATCTCCTCGACAGGGAATGGCAGTTAGGAACGGTACAGGTGGATTACAACTTGCCAGAACGATTTGATTTGGAGTATGTGGCAGAAGATGGCACTCGCCAACGCCCGGTTATGATTCACCGTGCCCCCTTTGGGTCTATCGAGCGGCTAACTGGGATATTGATTGAACAGTATGGGGGAGACTTCCCCTTCTGGTTAGCACCAGTACAAGCACGATTGTTGCCAGTTGGGGACGCACAGTTGCCTTTTGCTCAGGAAGTGGCAACAAAAATGCGATCGCATGGCATTCGAGCAGAAGTCGATACCAGTGGGGAAAGGCTCGGTAAAGCAATTCGTAATGCCGAAAAGGCTAAAATCCCCGTGATGAGTGTGATTGGTGCCAAGGAAGTCGAAGCAAACAGTTTGAATATTCGTACCCGTGCCGCTGGGGAATTGGGAATGATGCCCATAGACCTGGTTGTAGAAAAGATGGAGCAAGCAAATCGGAATCGGGAGAATTTTTAGACTCTCAAGGTAGTAGGGATTAGGGATGCACCGAGTCAAAACGCGGTGCATCTTTTTGTTGTAAACCTATAACGAGGGAGATGCATTGCTTCTGCCTTATGCCTTGCTGTCAGGCATTTTTAATGCCTAACAGCTGATCACCACAGGTATGGGAGAGCCTATATTTTTAGCAATTTTTCGCTTTATAGAATTCCTATAACTATTTATATTAAGTTTTGTTAAGCAACTCAACACTTTTGCTTCTCCATCCTCCCCATCTTCCCTCTTTTATCCCGATCTTAAGTCTTTTCCAACTTTTACGTCAGTGCTATTCCAGTTAAGAAGCTGCTTCCCAAAACATGATCATGTGGAATTCACGGATATTATCTATTTAAAATTGTTAAATTTCCGCTGAAATTTCAGTAATTATATCTAGGCAACAGCAGGTTAAATCAGGAAATTATAAATATAGTATTTATTTGGGTTGTAAACAAAAAAACGCAGTGAAAGACAAAATAGAATAGGCAAAAAGCAATAGGGTAAAGAGATAAGGAGTTTTCTTTGACAATAAAAAAAATCTCATATGTTTACATCTCATTTATAAAGGCTAGATTAGGAGAATAACAAAAGTTTAACGGGACGAGTTAAAACCAGCCGAAAATCAGGGTGCGTTCGCGTAGCGGCTCGTACCGAGCATCGCCTTGCACACAAAATCAAACTAATTAACGTAAAAGCTGTGTTATCACTCTGGAGATTTACTGACTAACTATGGCGGGTTTTCACTTGGCCTTTAGCACAACCAATTGGGCACACACCATGGGTTTATATAGTTTATTTGTGTTTCAGTTTATTTGTGTCTCACTCCCTATCCTTGGAGTAATCTCTCGATACCGGATTTGTCTATAAAAACGTGTTTAGTTTAATTTCTCAATTCTCATTATTCATCGCGGCCAGTCATGAAATCTTTATTGAACTATCTCCAAGGGATCGCACCCCATTTGGGTTCAAAAAGCCTACCCCATCCTCTAGGGAAAATTTTCCCTTCTCAGTTTCCTGGCCAGACACTGATTGGCAGTGTGATGTTAGTCAGTGCGATCGCAGGTTACGCGACTCCAGTATGGGCTGATTCCCAACTCCAGTTGGTAAAAGTTGCTAATGATGCCGATGGTAATATCGTTACAGAAGTTCCATCAGGACAAGAATTTATCTACACCATCCGGGTCTCCTGTAGTGGAGATGATGACTGCCAGGATGTGGTGATTACTGACCTACTTCCTCCTGAGATTGATTGGTCTTCTAACAATGTCACCATCCTTCCTGGACGTCCTGCTACTGTCAGCTATGACGAGGAGACAGGACAGGCTACCGTTGAGTATAATTCACCGATTCCAGCCGGTTCCCCGGTCAACTTGGAGATTCGAGTCCAGTTTCCCTCCGGTACGACTGTAGACAATACAGAAGCGATTAACCAAGCCCAAGGGACGAGTACTAATGCCGGGAATGCCACCTCCAATGCTCTCACTATTAACTCTGATGTCGATTCAAACGCTGCTTTAAATAAGTGGACATTCGAGAAAAATCAGGTGATTCCTAGCAATGGTGATCCGGCTCTTGATGCACCAGTGACCTATGAGCTTGAGCTTTGCCATGCCCGGAATCTTGAGAGTGGTATCAACCTAGAAAATGTAGTTGTGCAAGATACTCTTCCGGTTGGGTCAAGTTTTGTTAGTGCTACCAATGGGGGTACCCATAACTCAGGGGTTGTCACTTGGAATGTAGGTAACCTCACTATTCAGAGTGGCAGAAATTGTTTCAAGGCACAAGTTTCTGTTGAGTATCCTAGTGCTACCTTCAACACTACTGGTGCCAATAGTAGTGTGATTAACCCAGCTACCGCAACAGGACAACTGATTGATGGCACCGAGTTGAACTTAAATGGTCAGGCTGAACATGGTTTTGCAGACGCGAACTCTCAAGGCACATTGAATTCTAAATCCTTCTCGGGTCAGGTGGCCATTGGCAATGAATTTGAGTTTCGGCTTGACCCAAGAAATACCGGTAATGTACCGATGACTACTCTGACCGTCACTGACGACCTAGATCAAGTCAATGACGATGGGATTAACCTCTTAGATCAGGTGCGGGTCACTAAAATTAGCACAGGCAGATACAACAATTACACTGGGGATGTGATTGTGCGCTACAAAACTAATCTCAACCCCTTGACCGCCGGTACCTCACACCCTCAGAACACCACCCTCACCATTGGGAGCGACATCACCTTAGGAGCAGGGGAATACATTACAGGGGTTGAGTTCGAGTACACCAATGTACCAGTAGGTTTTCAAGCTACAGGAGGCAGTAATAGACCAAAATTCTTCGTAGAGGTTCAGCCTGACCGCTCGATTGGGGAGACGATCAAAAACTGTGCCCAACTGACTTGGACGCCCAATTCACCAACAGACCCCCTAGAACAGTGCCAAGAGACAGAAATCTTGGGATTACAAGCGATCCTAAATCCAAACAAAAGAGACGAAACTAGTAGTGGACCCTATGCTCCTGGTGACACCATAGAATTTCGGCTACAGTTTCGCAATGAGTCGAGCGCTACCGCAGATTATGTCAATCCCATTATTACTGATTTACTACCAGCAGGACTTGAGTATGGGGGTGCCTGGAGGTTTGATAGTGTCGGATCAACTACTCTGCCTGATGACGCTCCGATTAACTTTGAGGCGATTCCCAACTATAACGGCACCGGTCGCACCTTGCTGCGTTGGCAAATTACAGGAACCCAAATACCAGAGAATAGGTGGCTGAGAATCTATGTCGATACAGTGGTTCAGCAAAGTGTAAGTACAGGTTCGTTGACTAATGAATTCTTCGTGATGTCCAACGATAGCGTGTTTGATTGCAACAGTAGTAACCGCAGGAGTCAGGATACTTTTGATGTGGATGGGGATGGCATCACCGATGAGACGATTTGTCGAAGAACAGCAAACATTGAAGTAGCTGGAATCGCAACCCTTGATTCAGAAAAAGTAGTTCAGGGTGAGGTCGATACCAGTTTCTCCACTAGTGGCACCACGGTTCCGGGGGGACGAGTAGATTACCAGCTGACTATCACCAATCAAGGCACAGTGCCGATGACTAATATAGTCGTAGTTGATATCTTGCCTGCCATCGGCGATACTCAAGTGCTCAATACTAGTTCAGCCAGGGGTTCCCAATGGCGTCCTAATCTCGCAGGTCCGGTTACCGTGGCGATTCCTGGTGTCACTGTTGAATACACCACCAACTCCAATCCTTGCCGTCCCAATCCTAGTGATGGTCAAGACCTCAATTGGCCTAGTGGCTGCGTCAATGACTGGAGTACTACCTTTCCCAGTGACCCCAGTGCGGTCACCGCTCTGAGGTTTAACTTGGGCAACCTGGTTCTCGACCCCCTAGAGTCGGTGATCCTCAACTGGCCAATGCGAGCACCAGCTGGAGCACCAACGAATGGTGAGATTGCCTGGAATTCCTTTGCTTTCGTCTCGACACGAACGGATCAATCCGGTACCGCAGCTACTCTGTTACCGGCAGAACCCCCTAAAGTCGGCATTGTGATTCAACCCCCTACCCCTGCCATCATTGGAGACTTGGTCTGGGATGACCAAAACGGTAATGGGATTCAAGATAATAGTGAACCGGGTATCAATGGGGTGCGGGTTGAGTTGTGGGAAGACGGGGGTGATGGTCAACCTGGTACTAGTGACGATAGTTTCTATGGGTTTACCTTAACTGCTCCCGATGGTACCGG
>NZ_JAAHHS010000513.1 GCF_010692395.1 Moorena sp. SIO3H5 | reverse complement strand
TGCTTTTATCCTGTTCTTGCTCTGTTGCGGAATCCGGTATGGGCACTTCTACCGTTAACGGCTGCAAATCACTTTCCTTTAACTGCTTGATAATTTGAGGCAGAATCTGTTGGGCAGTATGACCAGGACAAAGATTAAACCATGGACGTCCATTTTGCTCCACTTGCCAGCTAACCTTGGGATGACACAGAGCATGTTGATGAATAATGGTTTGGACAGCACGCAACTGTTGTGCCATCGCCGGTAAACCCTGGCGACGCACGGGCAACTTACCAAATAAATTAGACACGATCACAATCGTACCGGGTGCGATCGCAGCACTTTCAATCTGACGCAGTTCACCTTGGGAATTATAGATTACTCGCCACCCCTGACTATTTCCTGGACATCGGCTCAAAATTTCTAACTCTGCCACAGCCGCCAAACTATGCAACGCTTCCCCACGAAATCCCAAACTAGTAATCTTCCACAGATCATCACTACTAGAGATTTTGCTAGTACTGTGGGCAAAAGCCGCTTTTTGCAAATTCTTGACCTCCATCCCTGTGCCATTATCTGCCACTCGTACCCGCCATTGCTCAGTCCACAGGGAAACGGTAATCCGAGTTGCCCCAGCATCAAGGGAATTTTCGATCAGTTCTCGCACCACTGCGGCTATTGAATCAATCACTTCCCCAGCAGCAATTAGATGAACTACGTTTTTAGGTAGGGTTTGAATAATCATTTCAGGGAATCGGGAATTGGAAACAGGGAGTAGGGAATCGGGAATCGGGAATCGGGAATCGGGAATCGGGAATCGGGAATCGGTAAAAAATTGTACCTCATAAGTAGGATAAACGCTATATAGTGAATTTTTAATTAATTTTGTATAAAAGACAAACGACAACAAACAATATTACTATAAATAATGTAGTTAAACGGATTTACCTTATTTCGATATAACCAACGTTATCCAGAATTTAATAATTTGGAGTATCGCTTCAGGAATATCACTTCAGGAGTATCGTGTTAGGAATAATTATAAATTATATACAAAATAAATTGCGATTTATCAGCGTTTTATAAACCATATTTTATATTATATTTCAACACTATTGATAGTAATAAAAAATCAAAATAAATTATTTTATTAACAATAAAATCTAGATTTAATGCTATAGTATTATGTATATATAATCACAAATATTCCTGATGTAACATAACCATAAAAAAAAATCTCCGAATGAGTCTGATAATTGCTAGATGAGGTACAGTCAATTGTCTTTCCCTGACTCCCTGTTCCCTGTTCCCTGTTCCCTGTTCCCTGTTCCCTTTTATACCGTTTATCGTACTTATGATATACAGTTAAGTTTATTCCCCCGACTCCCGACTCCCAATTCCCGATTCCCGATTCCCGATTCCCGATTCCCGATTCCCGATTACCTATTCCCTAACGATCAACAATGAACCAAAAACGACAAAAACCCCACTACTCCAAGTGTCGGGGATTCCGTATTCCTATGGGATTTCCGGTAAGCTGTTTTGAATCTGGACTCAATTACATTGCTCAACCGGAGGATAACTTTATTGTTACGTATCCCAAATGTGGCACAACTTGGGTTCAACATATTGTCTGGATGCTACACCATGATGGCGAACCCCTACCTGTGGGCAAAGACATCAATTTAGAAGTACCTCATCTAGAAGAAGTGGGTGCTGAGTTTGTAGCAGCAATGCCATCACCAAGGTTTATTAAAACTCATCTTCCTTTCTCCTTCACCCCTTACTGTGCTGATGCCAAGTATATCTATATTGCTCGCAATCCCTTTGATTGTGTTGTTTCTTTTTATTACCATACTAAAGGGTTTGTGAAGCACTATAATTTTGCTGAAGGAACCTTTAATGATTTTTTTGAATGCTTTATTGAAGGGGAAGTTGATTGGGGCGATTATTTCGAACATTTACTGTCTTGGTATGACCATCGCCACGATGACAATGTTTTGTTTATCACTTACGAAGCTATGAAAGCTGATACTCCCAACTATATTCGAGAAATTGCTAAGTTTTTAGGGAGTTCATATCTAGACAAACTCAATAATGCTGAAATTTTCAATAGCATTCTAAAACACACTAGTTTTACCAGCATGAGCCAAGACCAAAGTCGGTGGTCGAGTCAGCGACCTAACGAAATGACACCCTTTATCCGCAAAGGAGAAATCGGAGATTGGAAGAATCATTTTTCTGAGGAACAAATAGCCCGTTTATCTGATAAATTTAGAAATAAGACTGCTGGAACAGACATAGCAATGTTGTGGGCTGATTTGATTCCCAGTAAGCCGTCAGCCCTCAGCCGTCAGCAGTCAGCAGGTGGCACAGGCTTCTAGCCTGTGACGTAACGTAGCCCAGAAGCTGATAGCTGATAGCTTAGCTCCCTGCTCCCTGCTCCCTGCTCCCTACTCCCTAAAACCCAGAAAAAAAATAGCTCACCCAATTGAAAACTGCTACACATGGATACCTACGAATATCAAGTCGGTGGTAGTTTAAAATTAAATGCCCCTAGTTATGTAGAGCGTCGAGCTGATGCTGAACTTTATAACGCCTTAATTAGGGGGGAGTTTTGTTATGTGTTCAACTCCCGACAGATGGGTAAGTCTAGCTTGCGCTTACGGATCAAGCATCGACTGCAACAAGCTGGTTTTAGCTGCGCTTCTATTGATATGACCATAATTGGTAGCGAAACTATTACTCCCCAGCAGTGGTACAAAGGATTAGTAGTTGAGTTATTAAGGAATTTCAAACTTTCCAGGAAAGTTAACTTAAAAACTTGGTGGCGTGAACACGATGATTTATCGGAAATCCAGCGCTTGAGTCAGGTAATCGAAGAGATTTTATTAGTTAACCTGAAAAGCGAAAATATTTTTATTTTTATCGATGAAATCGATAGCGTTATTAGCCTTAATTTTCCCACCGATGATTTTTTTGCTTTGATTCGAGCCTGCTATAACCAGCGAGCGGAAAATCCTGACTACAATCGCCTCACCTTTGCTTTATTTGGAGTAGCAACCCCTTCGGATTTAATTTCCCAGAAAGAACGAACTCCTTTTAATATTGGTAAGGCTATTGATTTACATGGGTTTACCCTAGAAGAAGCTCAACCATTAGCATCAGGATTAGTAGGATTAGTAGACAATCCCCAAACTGTTCTTAAAGAGATATTAGCTTGGACAGGAGGACAACCATTTCTGACTCAAAAGCTCTGCTATCTGGTGCAGATATCGAATCAAACGGCAATTAGTGGCTCTCTGACTATTCCCCCTGGTACGGAAGGATTTTGGTTAGAGCAGCTTGTGCGTAAGGAAATTATTGAAAACTGGGAAGGCAATGATCAACCGGAGCATTTACGAACCTTACGGGAACGGATTATCAGAAATGAACAAGGGTCTAGTCGGTTATTGGCGCTTTATCAGCAAATCTTACAACAGGGAGAAATTGCTGCGGATGACAGTCCTGAACAAATAGAATTACGGCTAAGTGGGTTAGTTGTTAAACAGCCTGGTCAGGATAATAAAACTTCCCCAGTGTTAAGGGTTTATAATCGTATTTACCAGTATATTTTTAATCAGAATTGGGTTGAGCAAAAATTAGGGAATCTCCGACCTTATAATCAAGCCCTCAATGCTTGGTTAGCGTCCAACCGTGAAGATAATTCTCGGCTGTTGCGAGGACAAGCTTTAGCAGAAGCCTTAAACTGGAAAGCGGGCAAACGGTTGAGCGTAATAGATGATGAATTCTTAGCTGCTTCTCAAGAATTAAGCTGGATTGAACAACAACGGTATTTAGAAGCAGAACGGGCGAAGGAAGCAGAAGCAAGATTAGCAGAACAGAAAAAAAGTGCCAGACGACTGAAGTTGTTGCTAATGGCAGTGGGCACAGCATTGATGGTTTCTACGGGGTTAGGGGTGACCACTTACCTGGGATATAGACGGTCAGCTATTAGCGAAATGAATGCGATCGCAAAATCCTCAGCAGCCCTCTTTGCCTCCAATCAACAATTAGACGCCCTAGTAGAAGCCATCAGAGCCAAGCAACGATTGAAAACCTTTGGTAACGCAGACCAGGCTACGGAAACTCAAGTAGAATCCGTGCTAAGACAGGCAGTTTATGGGACTGTTGAATATAATCGCTTAGTAAAGCATAGTAATCAGGTTTGGGCAGTTGCCATTAACCAGGATGCTAATCTAATCGCTACTGCTAGTTACGATAAGACCATCAAACTCTGGACACTGGATGGTAAACTAATCTCTACCCTAAACGGTCATCAAGCTGGGGTTTACGACATTGCCATTAGCCTAGACGGGAATCTGATTGCTTCCGCTAGTGACGACAAAACCGTCAAACTCTGGAAACGGGATAGTCAGGGAACGTTTCAAGCCCGACCCTATAAAACCCTCAACGGCCATCAAGCTGGGGTTTATGGTATTGCCATTAGCCCCGACAGCCAGATGATTGCTTCAGGGTCTGGAGACAAAACCGTCAAACTCTGGAAAGCTGACGGTACCTTGATTACTACCCTTAAAGACCATAGCGCTACTGTTTATGGAGTGGCCATTAGCCCAGATGGTAAAACCATTGCGTCCGCGTCAGGGGACAAAACTGTTAAACTTTGGGGCTATAATGGGACATTACTAAGGACGTTTCAGGGGCATAATGACCGCATTTACAAAGTTGCCATCAGCCCAGATGGTCAAACCATTGCGTCCGCGTCAGGGGATAAAACCGTTAGACTCTGGGGA
>NZ_JAAHHS010000512.1 GCF_010692395.1 Moorena sp. SIO3H5 | reverse complement strand
TTTTGGGATGCGGTCTCATCCCTCCAGCCAATTTTTTTACCTTCTTCGTAAGTGCGACCATAGTAAGATATTCCTACTTCATAGATACGGCATTTCTTTTTAGCAACCTTAGCAGTAATTTCCGGTTCAAAGCCAAACCGAGATTCTTGGATTTTGATAGATTGGATAAGTTCACGCCGGAATGCCTTATAGCAGGTTTCCATATCGGTAAGGTTAATATTGGTAAACATATTGGAGAGCATGGTTAAAAATTTATTGCCCACCATATGCCAGTAGTACACTACTCGATGAGGACCACCACCAGCAAAGCGGGAGCCATAAACCACATCTGCTTTGCCATCAACAATCGGCTGCATTAACAAAGGATATTCCTGGGGATCATACTCTAAATCAGCGTCTTGAACGATTACGATATCTCCAGTAGCCAAGCCAAAGCCAGTCCGTAACGCAGCTCCTTTACCCCGATTCTTGTGATGATAGACAACATGGTCAATGTGGGATTGCAGTGATGACTCTAGAATCTCTCTAGTGCCATCGGTTGAGTAGTCATCAACAACAATAATTTCACACTCTTTAACGGGAGATGCTTTCACAGCTTCAATAACATTAGCAATTGTGTTGACTTCGTTAAA
This sequence comes from Moorena sp. SIO3H5, assembly GCF_010692395.1. GTDB lineage: Bacteria > Cyanobacteriota > Cyanobacteriia > Cyanobacteriales > Coleofasciculaceae > Moorena. Next base: position 4,164 of record NZ_JAAHHS010000512.1, on the reverse strand, counting down.
ACAGGGTATTACAACACTTAGCTTCATAAGCTTAAACCTTAACTAATAAGCAAATAATTTGATTAACTTAAAACTTTACATAATATTTATATAATCCCCGCCCAATTTCCCTAGCCTTGAGTTAAGTAGAGAGGTTGAGCCACTAAACACTTCACTAAATCTTTACATAACCTTGGTTACATAAATAAAGTTATGCAAATTTTGCCCGTGATTAGCTGGGATTTATCCCTCAAATTCAGGGCAACACAAAGATTTATATACAGGTTTGAGGTTGACTACTTGACACCCTGAATAAATTAGTATAATTCTACTGTAGGATTATAAATAGATCAACTAAATAGAACAACATAGAGCAACATAGAGCAACTACTAAACCATTACGCTCAAGGCTGATTGGGGAGTCGTTGCTGATTAGTATTTTGGTAAGCATATGCGCTACGCGCACGCTGCTTGAGGTGCCGTGAGATAAAGGCTCACGCTACTTGAGGTGCGGTCAGCCGTCATACTTTGGCTGATAGCTTGTAGGGTGGGCAAAAACAGTTTGCTTATGCGTGAGTATTCTAGATTACACTACTTTGCCCACCCTACTTTAATTGGTCTGATAGCTGATAGCTGATAGCTGATAGCTTACGTATTTGGACTAATGACTGATAACTAATGACTAATAACTAATAACTAAACTAATGACTAATGCAATAAGCTTGGTAGCACCCTTAGATTAAGGAGCCTAGAGATTAAGTACTAAAACCCAAAACCTAACAGCTAACATCTAACAGCTAACATCTAACAGCTAACATCTAATACCATTAACCAACCAAAAATCCATCAACCAAGAGAGTATGTCTTTGGATACCAGTAATGACTACATAACACCAGAAGAATCTCACCTTGGTGATTCTTCCTTATCCTTGGTAATTCCGACCTATAACGAGAGTAGAAACATCGGGGAGCTAATTAGAATCCTGAGCAATTTGCTCGATGAAGCTATACCAAACCAATACGAACTGATTGTTGTAGATGACGATAGTCCCGATCGTACCTGGGAAATAGCCCAGGCTCTAATCTCGGACTATCCACAGTTACAGGTAATTCGCCGTCAGCATGAAAGGGGGTTATCTACAGCAGTTATTCAAGGCTGGAAAGCAGGTACTGGAAAAATTTTGGGGGTAATTGATGGGGATTTACAGCATCCACCAGAAATATTATTAAAACTTTTGGTAGCAATGGAGGATGGAGCCGATATCGCCATTGCCAGTCGTCATGTAGAGGATGGTGGTGTTAGTGATTGGAGTGTAGTGAGGCGTTTCTTATCCAGAGGTGCTCAACTTTTAGGATTATCGATTTTACCAGAGGTTATCGGTCGTGTTTCTGACCCGATGAGCGGTTATTTTATGGTACGCCGTAGTGCCATTAATGAAAAAGACCTCAATCCTCTGGGTTACAAGATTCTAATTGAAGTACTAGCTAGGGGAAAAATTCGTCGGATTGCAGAAGTTGGCTATGTATTTCAAGAGAGACTCTCAGGAGAGAGCAAAGTTACCTGGAAACAGTATTTAGACTATATTAGACACTTACTCCGGTTAAGGTTTTCTCTCGGAACCATTGGTCAACTTAGAAAACGCATTCCCTTCCCTTTAGAGCGGTTTATTCGTTTTGGGTTAGTAGGATTCAGTGGGGTATTTGTGGATATGACTGTGCTTTACTTACTCCATGACCCTGCTAGTTTGGGTTGGGGACTCACCCGCAGTAAAATTATTGCTGCTGAAGCGGCCATTATGAATAACTTTATTTGGAATGATGCCTGGACCTTTAAGGATATAGCGAGTCAGCAGTGGGGATGGGGTAAGCGCTTGAAACGGTTTTTGAAGTTTAACCTGGTCTGTTTGATCGGTTTGTGCCTAAATGTGCTGTTGTTGAATCTGTTGTTTAATCTCCTGGGAATTAACTATCTGATGGCAAATGGTATTGCGATCGCAGCCGTTACTTTCTGGAATTTCTGGATTAATCTAAAACTCAACTGGCGAGTGACGCAAAAATAACGATAACCAGTTAATTGTTGACTGTTGACCGTCAACAGCAAAAGGTTTTAGGTTTTAGGTTTTAGGTTTTAGGTTTTAGGTTTTAGGTTTTAGGGGTAATAAAATTTAATGTACTTCATAACAAGATAGCGTTTATAGAACTCATGAGGTACACAAAATTGTTTGCCTCTTGCCTCTTGCCTATTGCCTATTGCCTATTGCCTGCTCCCTGCTCCCTGCTCCCTGTTCCCTAAAATCTAGAAATTGTGTACCTCACAAGTATTATAATTGCTATATATGGTAAACAAATTGCAGAAAACTCGTAGATTTACATCAACTTGGTTAGGGCTTTTAATTATTATCCTGTTGATGCTAGGGATAGTGTTTCGATTCGTAAATATTGACCAAAAAACCTACTGGATTGATGAAACCTTTACCTCGCTACGGATTTCTGGTTATCGATTGTCAGACATGATACCAGAAATTTCCAATGGGGATGCGATCGCTATTAAAGAATTACACAAGTATCAGCAGACAAATCCAGAAAAAAAACTGATTGGTACCATTAAGGGATTAGCATTTGAAGAACCTCAACATCCCCCATTATATTACGTAATGGCGCGATTTTGGTCGCAGTTATTTGGGAATTCAGTAGCAGTGAAGAGAAGTTTTTCAGCTCTGATTAGCTTGCTGGTGTTTCCTGCTATCTATTGGTTATGTCAAGAATTATTCGAGTCGTCCTTGGTGGGATGGGTAGCTATGGCCTTAGTTGCCGTTTCTCCCTTTCAGGTCTTGTATGCCCAAGCAGCAAGACAGTATGGCTTATGGGGCTTAACTATTTTGGTATCAAGTGCAGCACTGTTACGGGCAATACGGTTAACCAAACGAAGAAACACGACTAATAAGATTAGAGATATCCTACACTTTATCTCTACCTGGGGAATTTACGCCCTCACGTTAGTGACAGGATTTTATACATTTTTATTTTCTATTTTAGTAGCCATCAGCCATGGCATCTATGTACTAGTAACAGAACGGTTCCGCTTTAGTAAAATTCTGGTTTACTATGGGATATCATCGTTAATGGCTTTGATGGTATTTGTTCCTTGGTTACTGGTTTCTAACAGTAACCTTTCTAAAGTATCCAGCAAAACCAAATGGGCACTCCAAGAAGTTCCTTTATCATCATTAGCCCAAACCTGGCTGATTAATATTAATCGGAGTTTCTTTGATATCAACCAAGGCTTGAATTTCCCCAGTGTAGTAGTCTCTGTAATAATCTTAATCCTAGTGGGCTATGCCATATACTTTCTTTGTCGTCATAGTCCCAAACGAGTTAGTCTATTCATCTTGACATTAATTGGAGTTACCGCCTTAGCCCTAGTGCTACCGGATCTAATTTCCGGAGGTAAGCGTTCTAGTGTAACTCGCTATCTAATTCCCTGTTATCTTGGTATTCAGCTAGCAGTTGCTTACCTATTTACTAACAAAATAACTAACAAAATAACTAGCATTTTTCAGGGAGTATGGCAACAGAAGCTATGGCGACTCGGAATGATTTTACTACTGTCTGGTGGAATTGTCTCCTGTGTGATCAGTTCTCAAGCGGAATTTTGGTGGAACAAGTATACTAGTGCTAACCATACCCAGGTAGCAGCAATTATTAACCAGGCTGACGAACCGCTATTGCTGACAAAAAGTCTGGAAGTTATATCCCTGTCTTACCTTCTCGACCCCAAAGTGAAGTTTTGCTGGTTAAGCCAGAAATCCGTAAAGATGCCTAATGGCGAAAAAAGCAAACAGTTAATCATCCCCAAAAATACCGATGAATTCAGTGATGTATTTTTATATAATCCATCTAGGGAGTTGCGACAAAAAATCGAGAAACAATACAACTATAAATCAGAACTTATTGGCAAATGGAACCATAAACTTGAACCAACTTACGAAATTAAAACGTTTCTGTGGAAACTAGTAAAGTAATAAACCTAAGCAGCATTTAGCTTAAGCGCTACGCGCACGCTACTTGAGGTGCCGTCAGCCGTCAGCCGTCAGCCGTCAGCTAAAACCTCACGCTATGGGAACAGCTGATAGCTGATAGCTGATAGCTGATAGCTGATAGCTGATAGCTGATAGCTGATAGCTG
>NZ_JAAHHS010000511.1 GCF_010692395.1 Moorena sp. SIO3H5 | reverse complement strand
TACCAATTGCCCGTTTGCGTAGCACCCTAGGAGCGAGTTTGAAACGTTTACTATCTGGGGTGCATCTGATATTTCTAAAAAAGAAGAGGCCCAGGCGCGGGGAGTGTCCGGCCTGGGCGCAGGAATTTTATTATAATTTTTGCATAATTTCAAAGGTGCGCTCTTACCATTAAGAATTAAATTCGCGTGGCGGTGCGCACCTAAAAGCGATGCAGCTTCGAAGGGAGGCAACGCTGCATCACTTGTTCAAAAGATTCCTAGGATTTAGATAGCACCTCACTAACTAAATTTCCCTTCATATTTTTGTAGTCTTCAATTTGCTTTTCTAGCTCAATATGCAGGTGATCAATCTCTTCTTTCTCCAGGATTTCTAATATGGATATATTCAAGGTTTGCTGGGCAGCACTGTAGAGGTTGAGATCAATCACATATACTATAATTTTAATTACCCGAGCATTATCTTCAATGTGGGAAAACAAAACTTTCATTTTCTGCTTGTGCAAGCCATCTATAGTCGGTATTTTTTCTTTAATAGCCTGACAAATTCGGGTAGTTTTATCAGCTGAAGTTCCATCAACTTTCAGAGTTAAATTTATACCCCACTGAAACGTCTTGGTACTCTTCTGGGACCAATTTTCCACAACTCCAGCAATCATTTGAGAATTGGGTACTTTTTTGATAGAACCCCACTCAGTAATAAGAAGTGTTGTACTTCTCAGACCAATACTGACTATCTGAACAAAACCACTTACTCCGTCCACTATTACATAGTCACCCGGTTTATAGAGACCATCAGCGTAGATAATAACTGTACAACACCAGTCATAGATAATGTCTTTGAATAACAAACCTAAGGCCACACCTGCGCCACCGAGTAGACCGATCAGTGCACCAGCAGATGCCCCCAACAAAATCTCACTGGCTTTAATGACCGCAATCATCACTGCTGTGATCTGAAAAAGCCTTGGGAAGTAGGGCACGAACAAATCGTCGAGTTCAGTTTCCGTATTTGCCGCCAATCCCGCTAGAATCTCTCCCAGTAGTGGCGCAGCACGGTAAAGAATATAGGTGGCAATGAACAGAGCGCTCACAAACAGAATTTCGGGGATTTTCTGATTCTGTTCAGGAGTAAGATGGGTTGCCACAACTAGCTGTACTACCCATAGTCCAGCCAGCCAAATTAGCCAGCCTAATGGTGCCCTAAGAATCTTAATGAACTCATCGTCTAGGGTGCTTTCTGTACCGCTAGTCAGACGCTCGATTCTGTTAATGATTATGGCAGTGAACAAGCCTCGCAATATCTGGGTGATGATGAGGATAAGCACCACAATAACTATCGTGGAAAGAGGGATGTTGGCGAACTTGAAATCGGTATCAAAGATTCTTTCTTTGATAACGTTGATTGTATTGTTGAATGTAGTTTTAAGGTTTTCCATAGTTTTTAGGAAAATGCAACAGCATAGATACACCTCTGCCTAGTTAAATGGCAAGTCGATGGCAAGTCGATGACAAGTCTCTTGGTGGAATTATTTTACTATAAATTCGGAATTTACCCAATCGTGCTGGCTATGCAATTTAAGATTGTGAGCCGCAAACATGATTTAAAGGAATTGCTCCTTTGCCAAACAGCCTAGGAGCCAGTTTTAAACCTTTAATATCTGTTTGTAGGAAAATTATTCGGTCAATCAACACTGGATTTTACCGAAAAGTATTAGCTAGTAAAAGACGGCGGAAATAGGGATCCATTACTAGCTATTGGTTTAGCGATCGCGAATCAACTGCAATCAATCAACTGCCCAGTTGGGTTGATTACAGCCATGGGCTTGTTGAATCAAAGGTCTTGTGCCCATAGTTTCCAGGGTCGTGCCAGGAGCTGATGCCGAGACCTCGAATAGCGCGGATGCACCAACCTGAGGGGCTTCCTCCCCCACTCGCGCTTTGGATCAAGACAAGCATCAAGACAACCCAGTTACTCCTGCTTGGCCAGACTTGTCAACCAAACTTGTAAACAATTAATTACCGATAAACGGCTAGTTAAACTTGAAACTAAAACTTGATCATTTGGTATACCTCCCACCATGACTAGTCTATAGTCATCTCGTAAAGACGGACATAATACTAGCATGTTCTACTTGTGATATGGGTACCCTATTTCTAAAATTAATCTAAATTCTCTTGTGTAGATGGCCGAAACAATACCCTATTGATTGGTTCTATAGCTAGTCTATCTCCCCATCTACCCATCTACCCATCTCCCCATCTCCCCACACCCCACACCCGGTCACCCTACACCCCACACCTGACGTCTTTGTAAAAAACATACCCTTGAAAGGATCAGGGGGATGAGCTTGTGATCAGCAAGTAACATCACCAGAAAGCAACTTGCTATCAGGAACTTTTGCACTTTTGGCTAAGTTCTATCTGTATGATTTACACTGATTCGCTGATTTACTAAACTAGCTACTTATTGATTAAGGCTATTCTCAGTAAAAACTCATTAAGCTAGGATTTAATAGATTTATGTAGATTGGAAATACCTAGAACTGAAGCAGCATTAAAAAATGACGATTAACCCTCTATAAAAATTAGATAATTGGTACGTTAATAAGAGCGTTAATATTATGATATATAGTAACTATTGATAGGGCATGTGATATAATTCGATTCATGATTCATAATTAGTTTTCCAGTCTAAAACTAATTATATTGAAAAATCATCCTATTTCAAAATAACCAATTACCCATTACCTTTTACCCAGCTCATGAACCTTTCATCCTCGACATCTCAAAATATGCCCCAGTCCAAGATAAAGCTAGGACTAAGGTTAGGGATTGGGGCAATAGTTCTGGTGACAGCTGCCTTAATTTTACTATTTACGCCGGTTGGGTCTTGGCTGAAGCTAGAAAATCTGAGATGGCTTCAGGAGAGCATGGGTATTTTTGGACCACTGGGGTACATTTTGATTTATATTGTTGCTACAGTACTAGCTGTTCCTGATGCGATTTTAACCTTTTCGGCTGGTGCTCTGTTTGGACTAATGCTCGGGACTTTGTGGACTGTGATTGGTGCTACTTTGGGAGCAACGGCTGCGTTTATGATTGCTCGCTTTGTTGCTGGTGATTGGGTTAAGGATAAGTTTCAGGACTCTCGTTTTAATCAACTCAGTGACGGAATTGAGCACAATGGTTTTTGGTTTGTGCTCTCCATTCGCCTGGCACCAATTTTTCCATTCAATGCGGTGAACTATTTGTTTGGGTTAACACCAATTCCTTTGCCCACTTATGTGATAGCCACCGCAGTGGGAATTATCCCGGCTACCTTTGCCTATGCTTGGTTAGGTCGCAGTGGTTTGGAAGCTATCAGCGGTAGTCCCCCCTGGCAACTGATCGGAGCACTAGTTGTATTAGCGGTGCTATCTACCACTCCCCTACTTTGGAAAAAATCAAGACTTGGGCAATAACTCTGCTGGTCGGGTGCGTTAATAACGGACTCGACACCATCAGGGGGAAGATCAGGGCGAATGAAAGTCGAGTATTGCCTAAGTCCTGACCCTAAGTCCTGACAATTTAAGGTGATTAAGGTAGAAGATTGATGAGATTGAACAGATTGCTGAAAAGACGAAGCCTTTGGTTAGCGATCGCGCTATTTATTTTGGTCCTATTGTGTTACTCGACTCCTGTAAGAGCCTTATTTAACCAGAGGTTCCTAGTGCAACAGTTGCAAGAATTAGGCCATTGGGCAATCTGTTTATTTATCCTGGTTTATGCTCTGGCAACGGTTTTAGGAATTCCTGGCACAGTACTGACTATCGCTGGTGGCACAGTGTTTGGTTTAGTTTGGGGTACCTTCTGGTCTGTTATCGGAGCAACCATAGGTGCATTAGGAGCATTTTGGGTAGCGCGTTACCTATTGCGAGATTGGGTTGAATACAAGTTCAGGCATCATAAAGCATTGGTCAGCTTCAATCAAGCAGTGATGGAAACACCCCTGATGTTTGTCTTAGCAGTACGCTTTGCCCCCATTTCTCCGTTTAATGTCGTGAATTTCTTGTTTGGTCTAACCCCGATTGGCTCGGTAGAGTATAGCCTTGGCACTTTCTTTGGGATTATTCCTGGTACCCTTGCTTATACTTGGCTGGGAGTAACTGGGGGGGAAGCTTTGCAAGGAGGCGATCGCTTACCATTTTTCCTAGCACTCAGTTTCCTAGGTATACTGTCTGCCTTGCCACTGTTGGCAAAGCGAAAAAATAAATAGTCTTCTTGTTGGTCATTCTCCTGTCCCATTCTCCTCATTGTCCCATCTTTCCCATCCTCCCTATCTCCCCTATCAATCCCAGGAAGTACCATGGCAAGAAAGCAACGTGGTATGAGTGGGTCAATAGGGAAAAAAATTTTCTGAGCAACTACCCCGACTTGGTGACATACTCCTACACTGACTCTGCTCTTACAGAGCCACTCCGCGAAGGAGTTCAGTGTAGGCTTCTTGCCAACTCCACCCAACGGTATCGGCTTTCGCCGACGCTGCGCGAACGGATACTCGGCAAGCTTTATTAACGACACGGGATGCCCCTCCGCGCCGGAACAATACAAAAATTCGATTTTTTCGCGCTGTAAATAGCTGATAAACCAGCATTTAAGGCCTTTGGCCACGCTTCGCGAACGGCTTTGTTTATCAGTACATATATTATAGCATTCCATACATACCCTGTGCAAAATTCATCCCACACCTTAGGTGTGGGATGAATTTTGCCGCACAGCTAAACTTTTCCTGAAGCGTATCCGTAAGACAAGTAAAGAACAATACA
>NZ_JAAHHS010000510.1 GCF_010692395.1 Moorena sp. SIO3H5 | reverse complement strand
AGGCTGGATGAGTTGGTAGATTTCTTTTAGGTAGTCAATCAAATCTTTACCATCTGGGCAGCTAATGGCTAGGAGTTTGAGTTGAGCGCACCAGGGTGCGATCGCATTCCATAGTCTTTTAAAATCTGGTAAATTACCGACTTTGGTGTGAATTTCTATAGCATCTACGCCATTGCTTAGAATCAGGGGTGCGATCGCAAAAGGAGCTGATACGTATGAGCGAGTAGTGATCAGCTGATGGGGGCAAACTGGCAGACAACGACCACAGCCATAGCAGCGTTGGTCGAGGACACCAGAGTAAGCTTCACTGCCATTCTGGAAAGTAATTGCTTGTGCTGGGCAAATCTTTTCACAGGGACGGGGGCAGTCCCCTGGACACAAATCCGAGTCAAATTCGGCTTTTCGGAAATGGGGGTCTTCCCCATCATTCAAGCTAACCATCAGCCATGGTCTGCCACAGAATCCAAACCCTCGCTGTTTGGCTTCATTTCCCATGGTGCTGGCGACTTGTAAGGCATCTTTCGCCGCCGAAATGACCGCCGGGTCAGCTGCCACATCAATACAATCGGCACCGGCGAGGGTGTAAGCCAAGGTTAGGCTTCTAACAGCAGGGAGGTGTTGAAAACTGGCTCCGCAAATGAGCTTGAACCAATCACCCTCCCTTAATGAATGTAAGGGATCGTAAAGTTCAGTCACTCCTATATGCTAAATCTTTAAAGCAAAAATGGGGAGGCTAATTTTACAATTCGAGTAATGAAAAAGGTTTTTTTTGAGGTGCTGACAAACCTTTCCGGGGGTGGAAATCCCTCAATTGTTTTCAAAAAATGCAGATTTAGGGTAGCTGGTTTTATTCTTACACTAAATGTAGCGGTTGATTTTTTACAGCTGATCTCAATAATATAATGGTGTCAATCAATTCAAAATTTTTTTTATTTCAAAACTATTTTGATTAGAAGCCATCCCACGTGATAGTTAGTCGTGGGATGGAGTTTCAGTATTGGGAATCTTGGCGCTTATTCGGTTAATCAATAATGGCGTTAAGCAGAACCTCGGCTAAGGTCATATTCTCCATGTCTTCTAAAGTCACTGTATCCACGATGTCAAATTGAGCCCCAGCCCCTTGAAGGTCATCATCAAGTGCTTTGAGAAACCGAGTTGCCATGGCATCATTGCCCACTTGGATCAGTGAAATGCCTAGTTCTTCATCCTTGTCTATATGCCGAGATGCTTCAATGATCACTCGCATTACAGCTTTGCGGTCATCTGGCTCACCATCGGTTATCACCAAGAAGGTTTCCCCATTGAGTTTAGTTTGCCCAGCCGCTTTACGCTTAAAGTAGTCATCGGTGGCATCCTTTAGCACACCAGCGAGATCGGTGCGACCCATGGGATCATTTTCTTGGAAAATTTGTTCTACTTTATCTGAGGTAACATTATCGTACCGTCTAAAGCGACTAGAAAACAGGTAAACCGTAATCCCATCTGGATCGAGCTGTTCACATTTTCTGGCCACTGCTAAGGTAGACTCTTGGGCAATCTGCCATCGACTTTTGCTCCTATCTTGGTAGTCTGGGCTAGACATACTGCCGCTTTTGTCGATGATTAACGTATAGTCACGGTCTTCCACGAGTGAACCTCCCACGAAAAAATTTCCTCCTTACCTTTAATTGCCACGATTTCTTAATCTAGCTTAGCTAATACTTCTACAGCTCATCTATGTATTTTTGCCCTAAGACCCTTGGCAGCAGTTCGTTTATGCCAACATTATGAAATCATTGTTAAAAACATCTTTCAACCGCAGCACCCTAGACTTGCTGTTCAGGTTAGGTAATGGTGGATTTTTTGATTGACTGTTGTCTCTATTTACTATTCTAAATTAAAATAATAATCTTAGAGATTAATCTTCAAATGCTGACAGTTTGCTTAGCATCTGTGTTACCTGTTCACCATTAGAACATATAGCAAAGGGAACAGGGAACAGGGAACAGGGAACAGGGAACAGGGAGCAGGGAGCAGGGAGCAGGGAACAAACATTCTCTCAATTGATTTAGGATTTGATTTAGGATTGCTATACTTAACTAGTGTCGTAGTCAAGACTTAGTTTCTTTTAAGGCTTGCAAATAGTCAATTGCTGCCTCCAGTTTGGAGGGATAGGAATCCGAAAATTCTTCAAACCACAAGCCTTCTGCTGAGTTTGGAGTTAAGTTTTTTAGCCACTCAGTCGCTTGCTGACTAAGGGCTTCTCGTTCTCTTTGCTTTTGCTGCTGAAGTCGTTTTTGTTCAGCTTCTAGTTCCTGCTGTTGTTTGAGAGCGTCTTCTTGGTCTTTTTTCTCAAACTCTGTTCTCATCTCAGCCAGATCCCGATCTTGAGCATTGGACACCCAATCAGGTATTTTCGCTGGTGATTCACTAGTTGGTGGATCAGTTAGTGGCAAATCAACTAGTTGTTCCTGAAACAGAGGTTTTTCTTGCGGTTGAACACCAGCATCTTTTTGTTCATACTCAGCTTTGAGTTGAGCTAACAAGTCATCCATTGATTCCATGAGATACTCTTAAACCGGTATTAATTGGGGCAAACCCGTATAAAACGGTCAAGGTGCAATTTATTGTGGTCCGAGTGAGGAGTGGTCGTGCAGCAATTGGAGTCAAGCCTGCCACTAATCTATCTGGACTTTCCTGGTATCTCGACCAGGAGTTCCTTGAAAGCCCGAGTTTTGCTCATGCTTGGAGTCAAGCCATCCAAGCTCAACTGCATCAGCTAGACTCAGTCCCATACCTTTCAAGAAACGCGCGGTACGGCGCAACAATACTGCTTGAACCTCGGTTTTATTCATATACCGGGAAATTTCCTTGTCTGTACCCCTAGTAAGGATGTTTTTAGCAGCATTGTGGTCAGCCTGCAACACGACCCCATCAAATCTGGTAAAGCTGTCCCCGCTCCTTTTCCCCAAAAGGGTTCCAGTCACCGAGTCAACTTGCGACGTGTAACTAGGCTGGACTTCTATGACAACCGATCCAGTCCAATTAGCCCATTTCCGTAAGGAGTCCCGCATTTCTCCTTTCATCCAACTATTAAGCTTGCGGGACATGGCCTTAGACTGACGTTTATTTCTAATCGGCTGTGTTAAATCTGAGGCCGTAGGCCACGCTACGCGAACAGCAAATACTTTTAATGATTCCACATGAAAAAGTGACTTAGATGCGGCACCTATAATCCCCCTAATCTCTGATTGATTTTTTCTGTATCGGCGATTCTCTGTTTTTCTACTTAGGTTATTTTTGAGTATCTGAGCGGACTTGGCTGGATCTATTTTTTCTAGTTTTCTATGAAGCGCCCAAAGCTTCCCTCTGTTGCGGTTCTTAGTACATATTCGATCGGACTTCTTGGTTGCTACTTTGCCTAAGTCTTTTCCGTGCGCCTGACCATCTGAATCATAGAAAGCCTCAGTGTATCCCTTGTCTATCCCAATGGCTCGGCGATTGCCAGGAATGTCTACAGTCCCATGGTCTACTAAAAAATGAACCTCAAACCTTTCCAGATTTTGATTGTATATTAGTCTGATTTGGCCTTTTATTTTTTGGTTAGATCTGACAATTATTTTGTTTCTTTTTCCCCTTTTTAATCCAGCTAATTCTAGTTGATAGTAATTACGGGATAGACGTTTACACTTATAGCCTACTTGTTGATAAACTATCTGATTTTTGACCCAAGAATGACCCCTTTGAAACTCCTTTCTGACAAGCCTATGCAGCAGTGGTTTGTCCAAGAAAGCCAAGGTCTTAAGCTGTTTGCAAAGTTCCTTTCTTGTGTTTTGGTTGTCTTTACCAGAAAACCTTCTGTAGATCTTCTTGATTACCGCATCTGTACAAGCCGCTTGTTGAGCTGTAATAGCTTTCGCTACATCATTTACAGTCCAGTCCATTATTTTGGCAGGTAGCCCCAGACTGTCGGGAGTTCTAAAGCTTTTTACTTCCGGGATTGCCTTTTTCCAGTCAAGTCCCCAATGGTTGATACTGCCTAATTTGTTGTAAGACTCAGATCTAACAATGCCTAACTTTTTCATCGTAGACAGCAACTCAAGCTCAACCGACCTGGTCATCCCCACTACGGGGACGATTTGAGTCGATATCTTCTTCGTTACTCCTACTTTCTTGGGCATCATCAACTAGCTGTGTCCTATATCTTAACTATACTCTAGCGCTATCAAAAAATCAAGGTCTATTTTGTAATATTAAATCCCGTTTTATACCGATTTATTGGGACTTAACTGCCAGACTTAGGTCTCCTCTTAGTTTGTTAACTGTTGATGGATATTTGTGAAACAGTTAACTTACAGCACCTCGAACCCTGACGGGATAAATCCCACTAACCTTTCCTATCATTTAGTCAATAATAGCATTTATCAAAACTTCAGTGAGAGTCATATCCTCCATCTGATCAATAGTTACGGTATCTACGATGTCAAACTTAGCCCCAGCATTTTGCAGCTCATCATCTAATATTTTTAAGAATTTAGTTGCCTGGAGATCATTGCCGATTTGGATGAAGGAAATTGCTAGTTCTTCATCGACATCAATACGCCGTGATGCTTCTATGATCACCTTCATCACAGCTTTGCGTTCATCAGGCTCGCCATCAGTGACGACTAAGATGGTTTCTCCATTTGCTTTAGTTTGGCGACTAGCCTTACGTTTAAAATAGTCGTTGGTGGCATCAAGTAAAACACCAGCTAAATCCGTGCGTCCCGATGGTTCATTTTCCTGGAATATCTGTAGGACTTTATCTGCGGTTACATTGTCGTAGCGTTTAAAGCGACCAGCAAATGGAGAAACA
>NZ_JAAHHS010000051.1 GCF_010692395.1 Moorena sp. SIO3H5 | reverse complement strand
TCATCGGAATTTGCTTGCTGTCATAGGTCAGAGTCTCCGGAAGGGCACTGTGCCAACGATATACCAAACCAAATTCCACTGTCATCCAATTCTGGCGATACCACTTCTGATTGGTAAACGCTGGGGGATCGACAATGAAATTGAAGTAATAGGAGGTAATGTGGTTAACATACTCTTCCACCACAATTTTCATGATTACCACCATCACGATGTTTCTGGCTGTTTGGAAGAGTCGCTCGTCATCCCAATCGGGATAATGCTTAGCCAGTAAATCACACAGGCGATTGTGTTCCCTCAGAAACAGAACGTTAAACATTACATAGCCAATTTGGACATTGGCTCGTTCTACACCCATGGCAAACAATTTGGCTTTCTTGGCTGGGTCGAGTCGCTTCTCATCATTGAGCGGTTCATACAACCCGTCAAACTCTGGTTTGACCACTCCCTTTTCTGGATCGTCGTAATAGAAGAGAGGATATTCTTCACCATTGATAATCTGGCTTTTGAGTTTCCCGCCCTGATTTGATCTCAGCATGTCTGTCGATTTTCTGTTCAACCCATAGACGGGAGATAAATCGATGCCGTGGTTAGAGGTATTTTTTAATCTATTGTAGCGATCAGTGCGCAGAAAGCCGTCGGTAAACCACTGCACCCAATAGGGAAACAGCAGGGTAGACTTCTCGGAATAGATGGTTTTCCCCTCTTTTTTGCCAAACAAAACAGCAAGGTCTTTGACAGGGGGAAGGTTACCTTCTTTGTTGAACTCTGGATCGGGTGGTAAATGTCGTCCGATCCAGGTTCGGTCTGTTAATGAGTCCCAAGAGGTATAGGGTGCGATCGCACTTAACTTATGGGGACGAGTGGGCATTTTGTAGACGGCATTGTTAATGATAGTTTTGTTGACTTTATGTCTGAGAGAGTCGTTGCTTTGAATAAACTCCCAAATCCCCTTGAAGTTGTTTAAAGCAAAGTTTTCTAACCGGTTCTTAAATCCGTCTCTAGATGTATCCCTTTTTTTTGTCATTGAACTAGTTCCCTTTTGGATTTATAGCCTTTACAAATAGGTCAACTATGCCTATTTATGATAACGACAAAAACTACTCGCGTCAGCTATGAGCTATCAGCTGTCAGCTTATTTTATTCAAAACCACTGATCTAGTAGTGAGCGCTATGGGCATAAACTGTTCCCTTAGCCTGGCCACATGCCTTGGCCAAAGGCCACGCTACGCGAACAGCCATTCGCGTAGCGTGCGCGTAGCGCATTAGCTGATAGCTCATAGATGTTGGCGTAGCCTGCGCGTAGCGCATATGCTTAGATTTCAGTTCCCTTTTCATTATCAGCAATAAACTAATTCTTTGACAGTACCCTTGAGGGTACTTTGATCAGACTCTTTAGTGATTAGATTTGATATAATTAAAATTTAGGTAAAATTTATTAACACTAAATAAATAATAGGACAGAAGTAGTTTTCGAGATGTAACGCTTTGTGTCTAGGTTAACTATAATCGGGAATAGTGACTACTAACTGATGACTAATTACTGGGGGGGTGACATACAAGCTAAAATCCTTACTGGGTAATAAATTCAGCCCCAAGCCGAGGTCTACATCCCCTGGCTTATCCTGGAATTGATTTAAGGATTCAGGTGGGTGAGAAGGAGTGTCAAAGTGGAGTTGAGGATAGGATAAAAGTTCTGATCTTGACACTCCCCGCATCTTTAGACCAAAAAATATCAAGTGTTCCATCTAAATCTTATCCACAGTTTCAAAGGATTCTGAACCCAGTGGACTGGGCTTCCAGCCTTGAATATTGGCTCGCTTACCTAAAAGCGGTTGGGAGTGGACAATGGGAATGCGCACGGCTTCTTCAAATAAAATTTGATCCACTTGGCGATAGATTCTTGCCCTAGCATCCTGGTTTTGGGTCTTACGACCGGTTTCCAATAGCCGTAGGATTTGGTTATTTTTCCAACGTCCAAGGTCAGCGGTAGCATTAGGTCCGAAGTGGGAATAGTAGAAGTTATCTGGGTCGCCATATTCCCCAGTCCAACCCAAGATAAATCCTTGGAAACCAGGAGACTTTTGTCGGTCTTTGAGATAATCTTTCCAGGGTTTGGTTTTTAAAGTAACCTTGATGCCAATCTTACCTAAGTCATCAGCTATTGCTTGGGCGATCGCTTTCGGATCAGGATAGTAGGGGCGGAAAATTTTCATATACCAGAGTTCGAGGTCAAAGCCTTTGGCGTAGCCAGCTTCCCTCAGCAGTTGCTTGGCTAGCTGTGGATCATATTTATAGCTACCAAAATTAGATGACTCAGACCAATCCAGTAGGGGTGGGGTGAAGTGAGCATCACTCTCTCCTAAACCCTGCCAATTTTTTTCGACAATCTTTTGGTGATTAATTCCTAATGCGATCGCAATCCTTACTTTTTGTTTGGAAAGGGGTTTGTAGTTGGTATTGAGGGATAGATATCCAACGTTGAAGGAGGGACGGAAAATAGATTTGAGGTTAGCCTCACCAACTAAATTTTCTAATTGCTTAGGAACTAGGTCTGAAGTGAAGTCAATCTCTCCAGATTTCAACATGGTCAGCCGCTTCGCAATATCCGGGATGAACCGCACGATTACCTTTTCTGCTAATGGTAGGTTTGGTTTCCAGTACTTTGGATTTTTTTCTAGAATAATTTCCTTGCCATTACGCCACTCTTTGAATTTAAATGGACCTGTCCCTACTGCGATAGATGAATCGCGACCATACTTAGAACCTGCTTTCTTGATGGCGGTTGGGCTAGCGATACCAAAGTAGCCTGACCCAATCATAGCTGGAAAAATGCTTAAGGGCTGTTTCAGTACAAATTGAATTGTATACTTATCTTTAATCACTATATCTTGTAATAGGGATTTAGAATCTCCCTTGAAGCCACCAAATAAATCAGCCCAAATTTGATACTTTCTGTCTTTATTGCGATAGCCGTATTTGTTTTCCCGGTTCCACCAACGCTCCACATTGAACTTAACTGCTTCAGCATCGAAATCAGTGCCGTCATGAAATTTCACCCCTTGGCGCAGTTTAAATGTCCAAACTCTGCTATTGCGAGACGCTTCCCAATCAGTAGCTAATCCCGGTTCCAGTTCAATGGTTCCCAGCTTGTATTCCACCAGGCGATTGTAAATTTGTTTCTGGACAACTAGGGATTCCCGGTCGCTGATATTACCCGGTTCTAGGTTTTCTGGTTGTCCCACTGCTCCGTAAACGATAGTCCTGCCCTTGGAATCCTTAGGAGGTTTAGTTGGGGAAGGAGTAGGAGTAGGACTAGGAGTAGGACTAGGACTAGGGCTGGGAGTAGGAGTAGGACTAGGAGTAGGACTAGGGCTGGGACTAGGACTCTGAGAAACAGTAGGAGTAGGACTGGGAGGGGTATTTTTCCCAATCCAATTAGAAGGGCTAACGCAGTTAGAGAGAACTATACTTAGGACAAAAGCCACAAGCAACAGTATGGGTCGCCATCGCCTCATTGATAAAACTCCTTTATATTGCGGCTCTTGCCAAGAATCGGTCACTAATAGTCATTAGTTATTTGTGATTAGTTTTTATTGACAGGACTTACCCTTGCTTCTGTTCCTCAAGGCTAATTGTAGGGGCGCAATGGTTTAATCACTATATGTAGCTCAACTGCTGAAATCCTAATGGGTTTATGTTGATTTGGATAGACCCTCCCATTATAAAAATAATTCCCGAACTTTTAGGGGTTACTTGTGCTATTTAAGTGTTTTATATCATCAAAAAAGTGGTCAAACCCAAATTGACCAAAAAGTTGGAAGCCAGAACTTTGGCCAGGGGGACGCTGCCTTCGAGCTCCCTATCACTAAAGACATAATAACTATGGTAAAACCTATACCTGCCCCGCGTCCCCTAACTCCGTGAGCTAAGGGATAGCACTACTTGATCCAACCCTACAGTCAGTGTCCAAGGGCTATTACTCCGCAACAGTTCTATTGGAAATCCCAAGTGACCCATCAGGTTCTTGCTTGTATTTGTTCCCGTTCTAACACCAAACACTTAACACCTAACACCAAACACCTAACACCAAACACCTAACACCTAATACCTAACACTTAACACTTAACACCTAATTATTATGAGAAAATGTTAAAAAAATCAGTCGAAATTTTATTTTTATAGCAGTTAGAGTTATAGGATTACGATTGCATAGCCTGTAGGAGCGCTTAAGCGCACTTGGCAATTGCCGCTAATTTTGTGTCCATAACCCCTCATCAAAACAGGGTGTATTTAAGATATCCCATGAGTAACACTTGTGGGATAGGGTCTTGACTCTAGAGCAGTTCTTATGGTTAACTACTCATAGTTAAGTGCGAGGGTAGCAGCGGGCACGGTATGTCCTACTCCTAGACGGAGATAGGTTCATTTTTCATGTCGCTCTTTTGTAAATTGTAATAAGTCGTAGTTAGGTCTGTATGGAGTAAGCATATGGATAGTGCTGTTGCGAGCAAAATGTTAATTGGTAATCACACCCATCAAGAGGATGAATTGAACTCAAGGGTAAACTCAAATGCGATCGCAAAATCAAGCGGTATTCTGGACTTGATTTCCTCAAATTCCGATCAAGTCAGGGTATTTGCCTTCGATATCCGAAGCCAACCCCACTTTAAGGGCAAGAATACACTCGAACCTTGGGCGTCACGAGCCCTAGCTGTAGCTGGTTCAGAGGATGTTGTGATGATTCCTGGAAATCTGGATGCAGAGTACTACGATTGGCTCAGAAATCTTGGTTTAGGACCCGAGAAAGTGTTTGCCTTCAACCGTGAAAATGAACCAGCACTGCTCTCAGAGCTAATAATGCAAAAAGCGGATGAAGTTAGAGCATTTCTTGCATCTATAGGAAAACCATTGGTTTTTGTTCCCTATTATTCTGCAGATGTAGATAAAGAGGCGGCGTCAACAATTGATGCCGTTTTTTTTGGCTGTGATCAGTCTATTACCTTAAAGTATTTTGACAAGTCCACCTTCAAGGATCTGTGTCAGTCTCTTGGTATTCCCACAGTACCAGGAACTATCCTGAGTAAATCATCAGACTCTGAGGATTTTGAGACAGAACTGCGACAGGAAATCTTAGGTTGGCTTAAGGAATATGAGACGTTACTGATCCGGGGCGCACAAGGCTCTGTAGGCTCATCACTTTATCAAGTTAACAGCAGTAACCTTGAGACTCATATCCCAAAAATGCTGGCATCGACAGAGAGTTGTTTTTTAATTGAGCCATTCCTCAAAGTCATTACATCCCCCAATGACCAGTGGATGATTGGCAGCAATGGAGAAATTGCTCATCTGGGCATAACATGCCAGCTGTTTAATGGGTTAAAACATATCGGTAACGTGAAAGGAAAACCCTATTCAAGCCGGATAGAAGGGTTAATTCGCGATTACTCCTTCAAAATCGCCCAGCAGATGCGAGATGATGGCTATCTTGGCATCTTAGGCATCGATTATATTGTCACAGATCAAGGAATATTTCCGATCGAAAACAACGCCCGACTGAATGGATCGTCCTTTGCGTTTTTTATTCTTGACAAGTTGTTTGGATCTAGTGACTACGATGGATGCTGGAAGGTGTTGAGACTTAAAATCGAACCCTGTAGTTTTAGCACCCTACGGGAAAAGATTGGTTCCTTAATCTACCAGGGTAATAGTACTCAGAATTTTGTTTTTCCTTATGAATTTGACACCTTACAAACTCAAGGGGATGTTACTCTACTAATTGTAGCTGAGGATTTACATCACCTGGAATACGTTGAAAAAGAGCTATTATCTAAACTAGAGATAGCAGCTCTTAATTGAACTAAGGATTGATATAAAAAAAATACGACAATCATCAGATTAATTTATCCATTTACAGGGGAAATGGGAAACCTAGGCATGTAAATTAAGCATGTAAATTTATTCTAGGCTTTTTCCATTTTCCATTTTTCCTTTTTTTTTTTTACCTTTTTTGTTATTGATTTTACATTAATTAAATCAAACAGATGATTATAGTGATTCATAATCTAAAGCAAATCAATATGTACATTATCAATAGCCCAGTTATCGAATCCAGAACCACTATGGTTAACCTGTAGCCAGCGGAACTGAGTAGCACTAGTTATAGCATCGGTGTCAATGCTCTCAGTAATAGTTGTCCAACTGATGTAGTCTTCTGTGTCATACAAACCTAGTCTTACCCAAGAGATACCGCTATCAATGGAATATTCAAGAGCGATATCTTCCCCAGAATCGGCATTCTCTCCTCCATTATTACTATTGCCAATGATATTACCAATGATCAGATCAAAGGAAATAGTACCGCCACCGGAAACATCTAGGGCTTGGGTAATAGCATAACGGGAGTTATCTTCTGCAGAACCGCCATCAAACCAAAGGGAGTTACCATCGCCACCAAAATTAGTATTAACTTCACCATTGCTAATTTCTGCCCATTGGCTATTATCTCTATCTGGGTCAAAGTCATCTTCAAAGATCAAGCCATTCAGTGTCAGGTTATCAATCAGCAGCCCAGAATCAACGGTAGAATCGGCCATATCCACAACTCCTATACTGAAGGTAAACGTGCCAGCTGTTGTAAACTCGTAAGTAAATGTTTTGTAGCCAGTTTGTGAATTAAAAGAAGTCGTGGATGCCACAAAGTCACTAGTTGTATCTGCTAGTTCCAACACGTCCCCTGAAGAGATAGAGACAAAAGCAAAATCGTTATAAACATTGTTAGAGGTGTTCTCATTGGTGATGAAGTTCCAATCAAACCTCAAAATGTCCCCAGCTTCTACAGTAATTGGTATGAATTGGATAGCTGAGCCTTGATTAACATTCCCATTGCCTAGTTGATCTAACTCTGTTGTGTTTAACCCCAAGAAGCTTTCCAGTTGAGCAATGCTGACAGACTGGTTTCCATTGGTAATTAATGCTTGGTAGCTTCCTTGAGTTGGGCTGATTCCAAATACCTCTGTTTCAATTATAGCATCGCCGATAGTCTGCCAATTGGTAAAATCACTGCTCTCAAAACCACCTTTTTTAAAAATATCTTTTGATGTCATAGTTATAAAAATTAGTCAGAATGTGTTTAATCCCGACGATAACATCAGGGCTTTTTGATTGTGTAAGTGATTCTACTATTTTATTTAGGATAGAATTTGGCCTATTCGGATTAGGAATTAAGCATTAGTACTAATAAGATTTTAAAGTTTATGTAAAGTAGCTGGTATAATCTTGGTATAATCAAATAAGTAAAGTGGAGATAAGAGGATGTCTAGAAGCATCTCTATTATCAAGCTTGGGTTTTGGTAAATTTTAAATTAGTAATTTTCAAATTACTAATTGTGATTACTCCTAAGCAATTACCCATTACCCATTACCCATTAGTCTGTAGTACTAAGTTTTTTTTATGCATGCTCTATCAATTCCAACTTGGATTATTCACATTTCCAGTGTTATCGAGTGGATCGCTGCAATTTGGTTAATCTGGACCTATGGTGAAATTACTGGCAATCGTGCATGGTGGGCATTGTCTTTTGCCATGTTACCAGCATTGGTCAGTGCTATGTGTGCTATCACCTGGCACTTTTTTGACAACCAACAATCCTTGGAGTGGATGGTTACAGTCCAAGCAGCGATGACGGTTGTAGGTAACTTTACCCTCTGTGGAGCAGCTTGGTGGATTTGGCGTTCAGCCTAGGGTTGCTACCAATGCCAGGGATAAGTTTTACGAATCATTTTGACAACTCAAGCATTTTTTCTAATATTAAAATGATTTCTAAAGAGACATTATTTGCCATTTCTCTATTTCCTTACCTAGGATTCTTGTGGTTTCTCACTCGTTCTGGACAAACACCCCGTTTAGCGCTAATCGGATTTTACGTGCTCTTGGTGTTTGTTTTTATTACTATTCCAGCTGGAATTTATTCCGAGGTAGTTTATCAGGAAGCATTAGCTGATGTGGATTGGCTACATGGCAGTGCTGAGTTTTTTTTAACCCTGTCCAATACTTTAGTAGTATTGGGGTTCCGACAAGCAATTATGGAACATATCGCAAAGGGAAAAGGGAGTAGGGAGTAGCGATGCAGCGCGGTCTTGGGGGTTTCCCCCATGAGCGACTGCATCAAGACGGGAGTAGGGAGTAGGGAGTAGGGAGTAGGGAGTAGGGAGCGGTGCGACCCGTGGCGAATTAAATTCGCCTACGGAAAGCGCACCGTAGGGAATATGGCCTCAAAAATTCTCACAATTCCTTGAGAATTGCTATCAGGGTTGGAAGTAATCAGGTAATTAGATAATGAGGGGATAGGGAGATCAGCTAGATAAGATCAAAAAATTCCCTACTGTCACCATTACTCCTGATCACATCATTGTTTATCTATTCGTATATAGGGCAATATATAATTATAGATAAAAGCCCGACTGCTGACCACGATAATGAGCTACTGTCTCAATCCGACTTGCCCCAATCCCAAAAATCGAGAAGGAACTAAATTTTGCATTGCCTGTGGCTCGAAGTTGCTGCTCAAAGAGCGATACCGAGGGATTAAACCTATAGGTCAGGGTGGATTTGGTAAAACCTTCTTGGCTGTGGATGAAGATAAACCTTCCAAACCTCCCTGCGTCATCAAGCAGTTTTTTCCCCAAGCCCAGGGAACTAACACGGTTCAAAAGGCAGCTGAGTTATTCACCCTCGAAGCGGTACGGCTGGATCAGTTGGGCAAACATCCTCAAATTCCCGAACTGCTGGCTTATTTTTGTCAAGATAGCCAACAGTATTTGGTGCAAGAGTTTATCGATGGACAAAACTTAGTCCAAGAACTGGGAAGTCGGGGTGGATTTAATGAAGCGCAAATTCGGGCGCTACTAGATGATTTGCTGCCATTGCTGCAATTTGTTCATCAACATCATGTCATCCACCGAGACATCAAGCCAGAAAACATTATTCGCCGCAGGGGTTTAAGGTCTTCTGTTGTGGGGGGAGCAACTCAGGTCCCTGGTCAACTGGTTCTGGTTGATTTTGGAGCATCGAAAGCTGCTACTGGCACTAGTCTAGGCAAAACTGGAACAGCGATTGGCTCATTTGGTTATGTATCACCAGAGCAAAGTATTGGTAGAGCAGTTTTTGCCAGTGACATCTATAGTCTTGGTATCACTTGTATTCATTTGTTGACCGATAAGCACCCCTGTGATTTATTTGATGTCAGGGAGGGTGTCTGGATATGGCGCAACTTTTTGAGTCATCCTATTAGTGATCAGCTTGGTCGCATCATCGACAAGATGATAGCAGGGGCTATTAACAGACGTTATCAATCAGCAGCTGAGGTAAGTCAAGATTTGCATCTTCAGACACCTCCCCCAACACGTCTAAGGCAACAAAAAACAGTTACACCCCGTCAGCAACAAAAACCAGTTACACCGATCAAACCTACTGTACCATCAAAGCCTGCAGTCGGGGGATTGAATAAAAGGATTGCTCAAGAATTAGAAGAATTGAAGTCTGAAATTATGGGTAATCCGACCCCTAAATCAACCCATCAAACCCTTGGAAATCAAGTTTCTGGATCTAGTAGTTTACCAAAAACTAAAACTAAACTTGATCTGGAATTAGAGGAGATCCAATCTGAATTTATTGGCTCTCCTAATCCTCAGCAAAATCCTAGTTCAAGTTGAGAAAGAGGGTGCATCTCAATGCATGCAATTAGGCAAAAATTCTAATAAAATCTCCAGACTTACCACATTCCAGACACTCCGGAGACTCCCGATACTCCCGACACTTCCCACACTTCCCGTATTTTTTACAAATATGAGATGCACCCTCCACAGTCCCTAGCTCAGATGCGCCCGATTTTTTGGAGTTGCCATCATAACACTCATAACAGTTAGTTTTCTTAAGTGTTCTGGATTACCACCACCTGAATTTATAACTTCCAAAGTTCCCTCTAGAAACTTCATCCGACAAGCTTGACGCATTATCTTGCCACTTGAAGTTTTAGGAATACTCCCTGATTTGATCAATGCGATCGCATAAACCTGTAGTTCGTGTTGCGCCATCAATTCCTGACGAATATCTCCATTTACTTCATTGAAATCCAGTTCTCGCAGCCAACTTCGTTCAACCTCCTGAACAACCACTAGTTTCTCTTCGTTATCTACCTCAATCCCAAATGCAGCCCCTGAATTTTTACGCAATGATGGGTGACTATTTTCAACAGTAAATTCAATGTCCTGAGGATAATGATTGTGGCCTCGAATGATGATTACATCCTTCAAGCGCCCAGTGATAAACAGCTGACCATTCTTGATGAACCCCAAGTCACCAGTACGTAGAAATGGACCTTCACCAGTATCTACTGTATAAGCCTTAAATGTTTGCTTTGTCTCTTCTGGTCTATTCCAGTAACCTTGAGCAATACTCAAATTTGATACCCAAATTTCGCCAACTTCATCTGACGCACACTTAGTTAAAGTATTGGGATTGATTATAATTACATTTGTGTCACAAATCGGGAAGCCACAACTAACCACATATCGATTTCCCTTTTGATTAGTATCCCCCTCAACAATCTGATTTTTCTCTAAGGCTGATGCCACAACTGGGGTGATTTGAGGCACATTATTGTGAGGCTTAGTCGCTACTAGTAATGTGGCTTCTGCAAGGCCATAAGCTGGATAAAAAGCTGTAGCTTGGAAACCACAGGGTTCAAATTTTTGAATAAACTTTTCTATAGTATCTTTACGAATTGGCTCTGCTCCATTACTAGCAGTTCTCCAACTCCTCAGGTCTAACTCAGATAATTGTTCCGAGCTAACTTTCTGAATACAAAGGTCATAGCCGAAGTTTGGGCTTTGGCTATGGGTTACTTTATACTTAGAAATAGCTTCCAGCCAGCAGCTTGGTTTTTTAATAAAGGCTAATGATGACATGACATAACAAGTAATACCAGAATAAATTGGCTGTATCAGTCCATCAATTAGACCATAATCATGGAAGTAAGGCATCCAAGTAGCTGCAACACTATCTGAAGTGTAGTTCCAAGCCTGCTTGATGTAGGCAGAATGGTGCATTAAATTGTTATGGGTAATTATAACGCCTTTTGGTGTGGATGTAGACCCAGAAGTATATTGTAAATAAGCTATAGCATCTAGATCTATTTTAAATTCCTGCCATTGGCTTGCTAGTTCGTCTGATATCTCCTCAGTAAATGACCATAGTATATTATGATATTCAAAATTTTTTTTCCATTCATCTGAGAACAGAGAATAAATTTCAGATTTAGTCAGCACAACAGAAACTCGGGCATCCTTGACAAAAGCTTGAAGTCTAGGCAGAGTTCGCTTCAACCGAATTGCATCAGGAGCGGGAGCTGGTATAGCAATGACTCCTGCATATAAACATCCAAAGAAAGCACAAATGAAATCCAGACCCTGAGAATAGAGTAGCAATGCTCGCTCCCCCTTAGCTATCCCCATTGTCTGAAGTTTAGCAGCGATCGCCCGTGCCCTCCTTTCCAATTCTTCATAAGTCAAACTGCTTGCTTCTGTTTGTCCATTAAAAAGAAACGTATAGGCTTTTTTGTTACCTTCATTCGTTGCTCGATAACGTAGGAGGTCTATCAAAGATAGAAATTTATTGTTAGTATTCATAAAAGTTGTTCTTCATTAATCATCCATAAGACGGATAGGGAAACAAGCCCCCTCTTCAACTAGAGTTGTAGGAGGTAAGTTCTTATTCAGAATGTTTCAATAACGATCTGTTCTACTCCAAAGTGCTATTCGTTATTAATTATAGGTTTTCCATAATAGCTGTTAGGCAGGAATCAGATATATTGGGGATGGTGCAACAGTAAAAGTGCTACGTACAGGTTTAGGAAAACGGTTATTGGGTAGGGCTAGTTTTACGTTAGTGAGAATTGTCGCCAGGATTAATTTCATTTCAAACAAAGACAACGCATATCCAATACACCGACGGCTTCCACCACCAAAAGCCACAAATTCATAAGCAGAAAACTGTCGCTCCAAAAAACGCTCTGGTCTAAAATGATTCGGTTCTGGATATAAATCTTCTTGCCTGTGAGTTAAATATGTGCAAGGCAAAATGAATGTACCTGGTTCCAATTGGTAGCCCATAATTTCTATAGGCTTTTGGGCAATACGAAACGATGCCAAAATAACGGGGGGGTATATACGTAGGCTCTCGTGACAGACGGCATTCAAATATGGAAGCTTAGTAATCTCACTTGAATCTGGATTATTGCCAAGAGTATCTAATTCAGCCATCAGCTTTTCATACACCTCTGGCAAGCGGTGAATCCAGTACAAAGCCCATGTTATGCTTATAGAAGTAGTTTCATGACCTCCTATTAATAATGTAATTAAATTGTCACGCATTTCCTCATCTGTCATCGGCTCGCCTTGCTCGTCGCGAGCACTCATCATTAAGCTAAGGATATCTTCACCTAATAACGCTGGATTATCCCGACGTCGCTTAATTTCAGCATAAATTATGTCATCAACCTGCTGGCGAAGGCGCACAAAACGCCCCCATAAACTCCAAGGCCCCCAATCCTGCTGTAGGGCATGGAAGTACAAAATGATAGAGGCCCAAGGATTGCTCGACAACTTCAGCTGTGAAATCAATGTTTGCTTAAGCTGTTGGAAGCTTGCTTCCTCATTTACCCCAAAAATAGCACGGATAATGAATTGCAGTGAGATATCTTGGATGGAACCCTGAACGTCAAAGCGTTCTCCTTTTTTCCACTGCGTCATTTGTTGCTGAGTAATGTCACAAATCAACTGGCTATAAGCTCGCATCCGATCCCCATGAAAAGCGGGCATTAACATTTGTTTTAGACGTCTGTGAGGATCGCCATCTATCGTGGTTAGTGCAGTTTTACCTGAAAAAGTCTCTGGTAACTCTTGCATAGCTTCGGCTGTCTTAAAGGTTTGTGGGCTGGCTGTAAATAGCGCCTTCATGCCTTGGGGATGACTGACAACCAC
The DNA here is from genome assembly GCF_010692395.1 of Moorena sp. SIO3H5. GTDB lineage: Bacteria > Cyanobacteriota > Cyanobacteriia > Cyanobacteriales > Coleofasciculaceae > Moorena. The sequence continues at coordinate 16,978 of NZ_JAAHHS010000051.1, read as the reverse complement.
CGTTGGAGGATAGTTCAAAAAACCTATTGTAAAGATACCTCCATAGCGTTTAGCACAATCCTCTAAGTAATTGAGAGGATTAACTATGAGATTAATAGACTGTAGCAAGGCTGGGGTTTTTGGGCCATCAGGAAATTTCATGATTCTTCTCCTATTTTTTTATTTATGGACGGGTTTATAACTTAAGCCGGGATAAATTTAACGGTGTTGTGGAGTGCTGATTGCCCCACAACACCGCCTTAAAAATAAGCCTACGGACGACCCATAGGGTTAGCTGTTTGTGCTTTTTCTAAGGAGGATTTTAACTTTTCGGCTAGAGCACCAATGTATGGCTCTGTCATAATTGTCAGATGGTCTCCTGGAACAGGATGAAGTTCTACTTCTCCAGCAGAAAACGCACTCCATCCCCACATTGGATCGTTTTTTCTATTGTCGTAAAGCAGCCTATAAATATCCACACTAGGAGCAAGTTCTATCGGCACTTCGTCACTAGCTCGAAAGAGAGTAATCTGAGTTGGACAAACCTCCTGTGGAACGTAGCAAGAAGCCTTTTGACTTGCTCTCGCCACTTTAATCAGACCGCGAATTTGCTTAACTCCAGTTTCAGGAGGGAAAATATTGACCTTCTGAAATTGCTCGTTAACATAATTTAATTGCTCATCAAAAGTCAGCTGTTGGAGAAACTCGTATGATACATCAATGTTTTTTCCAAACATACGACCAAATATGCCACCAATGCTGGTCAACATTTTTGCACTATTCCAATCTGTATCTAGCTTATGGCTGCCAGGCTTTGGTCGATCCTTATCTGGTGCATGCATATCTAGAATAGCTAATAGAGCTACTTCATTTCCGTGCTTTTGTAATTGCTGGGCGACTTCAAAAGCCACTAATGCACCAAAGGAATGCCCCCCTAAAAAGTAAGGACCTTCCGGTTGAATGGACTTTATTAATCCAATGTAGTGGGCCGCCATATCCTCGACTCGCGTAAAAGGTTCTGATTCTCCATCAAGACCAACAGCTTGCAAAGCATAGAACGGTTGCTCTTGACCTAAATAGCGCGACAAATGATAAAAGTACAGAACATTACCCCCTCCTCCGGCTATGCAGAAGAAGGGAGGCTGATAACCAGAAGTTTGAATGGGTACTAGCGGAGACCAAGAAATATGGTCTGATTCCTCCCGGAGAACTGTTGCTAGTTTCTCAATGGTCTGACCTTGAAATAAAGTTGCTAAAGATAAATTTCTTTGAAATTGCTCTTCAATTTGAGCCATCAAGCGAATGGCAACAATAGAATCGCCCCCAAGGTCGAAAAAGTTACTTTGGACTCCCACTGGGAAAACATTAAGAACCTCTGACCAAATTTGGGTGAGCTTTAGTTCTACAAGATCCCGAGGAGCCACAAAGGTTTCTTCCTCCAGATCGTGGAGATTCTCAGGCACAGGGAGAGCCCGACGGTCAATTTTACCATTCGCAGATAACGGTAGAGCATCGAGTAACATCAACTTGCTTGGGAGCATATAGTCGGGCAAGTGTAATTGTAGATGCTTGCGCAACTGAGAAATCGGATCAGAACCACCAGATGATTTGGCAGGAGAGACTGAAGAGGTTAGCCACTGTTGAGCTTGGGCTGGCTCGATTTTTCCACCAACAAAGCTATACAGTAACATTTGATGGGAGTCTAGCTTAAACAAATCGCCGATCTGTTGGAAATCTAAATTCCCGATCGGACACAAACCAATACCAAACTCAGGAGCCGCAGTCATCAACAATTGCCCAATATGGCCTGCCTCCAGCAAGCAAAATCTTTCTGCTAATTCCCCATACATGGGAGCGATCGCATCAAGTTTGGCAATCAAAAACAATGAAAAAGCAGCTTGTTCAACAAGTGACTGATTGCCGCCGTAAATGTTATCTCCTTCAGCATTAGTTAGAGTACTGAGAAAAACTAAGCGGTGTTGTCGAGGACAATAATAATAAATCCCTGCTTCAACTCCAGTTAAACGCTCAGACTTTATCATCAGATAACTCTGAACTGGATAAAGATTCCCTGCTGAAGGATAAAGATATTTCGGCAGCGGTTTATCCGCTAAACTTAACTGACGCAAGCAGCTTAAAAACTGGCTAAACTCTGGCAACTCCAATGGTTGCTGTTGAAACTGTCGATAACTTTGTCGCTGGAAATAAGCTTGGGTTAGGGCTTCCTCATCAATATCCAAAGGCAAATCTATACCCTTATTCGTTGAGTCCAGGTTCCTTAGACCAGGTTGCTTGAGCTTAAACTCAATTCGTTCAACTGGGTCACTGATTATCCCCTCTTTTTCACTAGGATAATAAGCTTCTGGCAACTTTGGTTGCGTTTCTGAGGGCACAATATAAGCTACAATTTTCTTCCTGTCTCTTGAGTCGGCGATCGCATTCACCACAGCCTTATTCACTAAGGAATTCCGCATTAGTGTTGCTTCAATTTCTCCCAACTCAATTCGATAACCATTAATTTTTACCTGAAAATCTTCCCGGCCAAGGAACTCAATATTTCCATCAGGTAGATAGCGTCCTAAATCTCCCGTTTTGTATAATCGCTCCTGGGTCAGAGGATGACGAATAAAGTGCTTGGCTGTTTTTTCGTCATCTTTCCAGTAGCCTTGTGCCAATCCCAGCCCACCGATATAAATCTGTCCTGGAACCCACACCGGAGCAGGTTCCATCCATTGATTCAGGACATGCATCGTTTGATTACCAAGGGGTTTCCCATAAGGAATACTCCGCGAGTTAGGGTCAACTTCTCCTATCGGATAATAAATCGACCAAATTGAAGCTTCTGTTGCTCCACCTAAGCTCACTACTTCTATACCTGTCCAGATCGCTTTGATTTGCTGCGGTAAATTCAACGGTATCCAGTCACCCGATAACAAAGCAAGTCGTAGTGGATGATGCTGTGGTGTGGATTGGGCTGACGTGTACTCTACTAACATCTGCATCAGTGCAGGCACTGAGTTCCAAACCGTGACATGGTGCCCATTGATTAACGAGAGCCAATGTGCGGGATCTTTAGCTTTTGCTGCAGTTGGTATAACAATTGTGCCTCCTGCTGCTAAGGTGCCAAAAATGTCATACACGGACAGGTCGAAATTTAAAGCAGAAACTGCGAGAACTCGGTCATCAGCCGTAACACCAAAGCGCTGATTAATGTCGATAATTGTATTAACCGCTCCTTGATGGTCAATCATCACACCCTTAGGGATGCCCGTCGAACCAGAGGTATAGATGATATAAGCTAAATCCCCAGGCTGGTGCAATCTTTCTAAGGTTCTCTGGACTCCTATGTGAGGGTTATACTCAACATATACACACTCAATTTCTTCTGGCCACGAAAGACTTTGGTACAGTGCCTCTTGAGTGACAACCAACTGGATTTGTGCTTGTGTTAAAAGCGACCACTGACGTTGTTGTGGCAACCCTGGATCGATCGGTACATAGGTGCAACCAGCCATCAATACTCCCAGCACGGCAACAATCTGTTCCCATCCCTTGTTCATAACTACAGCGATGTGAGTGCCTGTAGTTGCTCCTAGTGACCGCAACTGGTGTCCTAGCTTGACAGCATGTTGGTATAACTGTTCGTAAGTTAGGCATAATTCTGGTGCGATCGCAGCAAGTGATGCTCCTCTTTGTTTCACCTGTTGCACAAACAAACTATCCAATGTCTGCTCAGAAGTTACGGTCTTAAGTTGATTAACCTGGTTGAGTTGTTGTATACTCTCTAGCTGCTGTGGTGGAAGCAGAGTCGGATATTTTTCCATCCAGATTTTCTCATCAGTAGCTAATTGCTGAAGATAATTGCAATAGCTACTGAACATATCGTCTAGCAGGTTAGCAGGGAATAGTTCTTCGATAGCATCCCAGTTGAATAATAAAGCTCCTTCTTCTTCTCTGACTTGATGGTCAAGCCAAACTTGTGGAGTTTGAGTAATGGAATAGACTATTTCCCCCAACTGGTTAACCAACCAATCTTGTTGAGCCATGTCACTGAAATCTAGAGTGCTAGTAAAGACAACCCCCATAGCTTGATAAGTGCCTCGTTGACGTCGTAGCTCTCGCTGCACTTCCACACCACTGACATAGCGATGGTCTAAATCCTCCCACAATCTTGCCTGTAGGCGTTGGGCACGTTCAACAAAGGTGGCTACTATAGAGTTGTCAACTTCTAGCAGTGTCAGGGATGTGAAATCACCAACAATCTGGTTGACTTGAGGATGTAAAGGTAGACGATTAAAAAGTGTAAGATTGATGGTAAAGTTAGGGGTTTTACTCCAATAAGCTAAGACATCGCTAAAGGCTGCTAGTAAGATTCCAGAACCCGTCAAATTAATTGCACGAGCTTTGCTTTTCAATTTTTGCCACTGTTGAGCAGTCAGCTTTGCACTAAATCGTTTGAACTGAGGCTGTTTAAGAGCCGCTGGCTGTTGTACAAAGGGGAGTTCTGGTGCTGAAGGAAGTGTGGCAATTCGATCCCACCAATAGTTTTGAGACTGTTGGTAATGCGGTGTGTCTTTAAGCTGGAGTTCTGCAAGAATATAATCGCGAAATGAAATCTCTACCTTAGGAAGCTCTGTCTGTGGGTTATAGTACATTTCCAACCATTGTTGCCCCACAATCATTAGACTCCAGGCGTCTGCAATTAAGGCATCAAAACTTAAGTGCAAACGATAACAATTTGTATCTAACTGAGTTGCACAAAACTTAAATAAAGGCCATGATTCGGCAGCAGAAATTTCGTGAGACATCTGCTGTCGAATCGTTTCTAAATGAGCATTAATGCTATTTTCTGAATGCCGACGCAAATCGAACACTTCAATCTGGTAATCCGGAACGTCACGTAAGATTTGCTGCTGTCCATCCGGCTGTACTACCACTCTCAGCATCTCATGGTGCTTGATAATCTTCTGCCAAGATTGGCTGAGTCTTTCTATATCTATACTTGGACAATCAAGTTCGACGTAAAGATGACTAGATATATTTCCGAGTTCAAAAGTATCATCTCGCCCTAACCAATAAGCTTGTTGTATTTCTGTGAGTGGGAAGGGTTGGTGAAGCTCAGATGGTGCAGCAATAGCTGTTGGCAGGTCTAAATTTGAAGCTTTGAGCTGGGATGGTTCTCCTTGAGTTAATTGACTTATAATTCGATCGAGTTGGGCTACAGTTGGAGATTCAAATAATGTCCGAAGAGGTAGTTCCACTGCAAAGACTTGCCGTAGACGGGTAATCAATTGGGTGGCGATTAGTGAGTGGCCACCTAGTTCAAAAAAGTTATCATTTAATCCGACTGCTGGGACTTTCAACACTGCTGCGAAGATGTCGGAGATGGTTTTCTCGGTGACAGTCCGAGGAGGAACATATTCTTTTGAGTAAATTAGTTGTGCTTCTACTGCTGGGAGTGCTTTCAGGTCTATTTTGCCGTTCGGTGTTAACGGTAGGGTGTCTAAAGTTACAAATGCAGAAGGTATCATGTAATCTGGTAGCTTAGTTTTCAGGAAACTCCGCAGATCGGAGGAGATCGCATCTTCTTTTTTAACGATGTAAGCTACGAGGCGCTTATCCTCTGGGTTGTCTTCTCTGACAATAACCACTGCTTCGCGTACTTCTGGGTTGTGAGCTAGGGTTGCTTGGATTTCTCCGAGTTCAATGCGGAAACCTCGGATTTTTACCTGGTTGTCGATACGACCCATAAATTCGATGTTGCCATCGGGGAGATAGCGGGATAAATCGCCGGTTTTGTAAATAGATGCGCCCGCCATCTCATTCTTAAATGGATTGGGCAGAAACCGCTCGGCAGTTTTGTCTGGATCGTCATACCCCTTTGCCAAACATTCTCCGCTAATATATAGAAATCCAGTAACTCCAATGGGGCAAGGATTGAAGTAGGAATCGAGGATATAATACTGGGCGTTCTGAATCGGTTTGCCGTAGGGAATACTTGCCCAGGTAGGATCGACTGTTTCAATTGGATAATAATTCGACCAAATTGTTGCTTCGGTTGCACCGCCTAAACCGATAACTCTAACTCCTGAGAACACCTCTTTTAGCTTATCGGGTAAGGTGACTGGAATCCAATCGCCACTTAAAAATACCAGTCGCAGGTAGGTGTTAACTGGGGGTGTAGTTGGAAAAAATGGAACCAGTTGTTGGAGGGTTGCTGGAGCTGAATCCCAAAAAGTAATAGAATCCTGTTTCAGGATGCGAAGCAGTTCTTGGGGATTTTGTAATTGCGACTCCGATGCCATATAAATCGAACCGCCGGTTGCTAGCAAACCAAAGATATCATAAACGGATAAATCGAAACATAAAGAAGTCACAAATAAAACCCGATCGCTTGCTTTTACCTGGAAGGTTTTGTTAACCCAATCAATTAAATTGACAACAGAACGATGGCAGACGATGACTCCTTTGGGTACGCCGGTGGAACCCGAAGTGTAGATGATATAAGCTGTATTGTTCGGATTGGCAACTACCCCAAGATTCTCGGCAGAATGATGATTCAGATGCCATTGAGTCCATAAATGCTTCTGAGGTTCAACAAAGTGTTTTTTCGCCTTGCCTAATGCTCGCTCTTTCTCAAGAATCACATCGTAGCGATAACCGAGTTCGTTTTCAAATCCTCGCTCTCGTTTGAGAACTGAAATTTCTGCTATTTCGGAATATCGAGCCGCTAAGTCTCTGAAAAAATCTTCATCCAGATACAGTTCGCTATCGAGATTTGTTTTGGTCTCGATATCCGATTTTTGACCGAATTTCATTTTGAAAGCTCTCAAGGACTCCTGGAACTCTTCTTTTCGGCGAGCATCCATGATGTCTGCTAATAAAATAGCTCCTGATGGTGCTAAGATAGCCAGACATTGTTCTATAACCTGCTGCAAATAAAGAATTCCTGGAAAAAACTGCACGGTACTGGCTAAAATAATCAAATCGAAGGGACTCTCTTCAATAGAGTCGATTTCATCAGCAAAACCAGTCAAGAGCTTCAGAGAAGTTAGCTGTTTCTGGGTTTTAATTTCTCGATTGCGCTCTTGGGTTATTTCTGAGGGATCTATGCCGACGTAAAGTTCTACGGTAGAAGCGATCGCAAACATAATTTCTCCAGAACCACAACCTATTTCCAGCACTCGTTTTCCTTTGCCCAAATATGGTTTTGCTAGGTCGATTATATGGTTTTGATACTCGTCAACTTCAGCCTGAGAAAAAGGCTGACCAGTATAACTGCTAATAAACCCGCTTCTGGTAACGCGATTGTTTGCTTGCCGTGCCACCCAATCCCATAGTTCCTGTGTGGCATTGCGATCTATAGTTTCCGGTACTGGTACTGGTGTATTTACATCTAGGCAAATCACGTGGTTCAATTGCGGATGTTTCCATTGCTGCTGGAGAACTGTCGGTAAATATTTTTGCTCGGTAACAAGATAGCCTACCTCTTGGCACGAGAGAATCCTTTCCACGCGGGCGAGAGGCCATTTCGGCTCCAGGGGAATATAAACACCACCTGCTTTTATTACTCCCATGACTGCTACCACCATATTAGGAGAGCGATCTAAATAAATGCCTGCGGTAACTTCGGGTCCAACTCCCAAGTCTTGCAAATGTCGCGCTAGTTGGTTTGCTTTCCCATTCAACTCCCCATAAGTTAGTTGTTCTTCCTCAAAAACCACTGCCACTGCATCTGGGGTTTTCTCCACCTGCTGTTCAAACAATTGATGGATACATTTATCTGTTGGATATTCCCTTGCAGTATCATTCCATTCAATTAACAATTGATGGCGTTCTGCTTCACTCAGTAAGGGAACTTCGTCAACTGTAAGTTGAGGATTAGCTACGATCTCTGACAACAAGTTCTCGAAATGATTAGCCATACGTTTGATGGTTGAATCATCAAACAAGTCTGTGTTGTACCCCCACGAGGCTACCAATCCTTCTTGAGTTTGAGTCATTGATAGAGTGAGATCGAACTTAGCAATAGTATATTCGTATTCTAGTTCGCTTATAGTTATCCCTGGTAATGTTAACTCGCCCATGGGAGCATTTTGCAATACAAACACCACCTGAAATAAGGGTGAATAACTTAAAGAACGTTGTGGTTGTAAGGCTTCCACTACTTGTTCAAAAGGAATATCCTGATATTCATAAGCCTTCAGCGTAGTTGTTTTAACTTGTTCGAGCAGAGTCTCAAAACTAGGGTCGTCTTCAAAACGAGTTCTTAACACTAAGGTATTCGCGAAGAAACCAATTAAAGATTCAATTTCAAGGTAATTTCGATTGGCAATAATTGAGCCAACTAAAATATCTGATTGACCGCTGTAACGATATAGTAAAGTTGAAAACGCTGCCTGCAAGGTCATAAATAACGTAGTTCCCAACTGGCGAGAAAGAATTTGCAGCTTGTCAGTTAAATCAGGATTTATACAAAAACGTTGGGTTTTACCTCGGTAAGTCTGTACAGAAGGACGCGGGCGATCGGTTGGTAAGTCAAGTAGTTCTGGTGCCCCATTTAACGCCTGTTTCCAGTAATCAATATAAGCTTCTCGTACCTGACCATTTATCCATTCTCTTTGCCACACTGAAAAGTCAGCATACTGAATTTCTAATTCTGACAAGGGAGATGGTTCGCCCCCATTAAAAGCTTGGTACAAGCTTGATAGTTCTTCGATCAATACTCCTATTGACCATAAGTCGGAGATAATGTGATGCATCGTTAATAATAATGCATACTCTTTCTCCTCTAAGCACAGTAAACTACATCTAATTAGGGGGGCACTCTCTAAATTAAACGGCGCGATCGCTTCTTGTTGTACATATTGGTATAAAGCAGATTCTCTTTCTTTTGCCTCTAGTTGCTGTAGATCGACTAAGTTTATTTTGATAGTGGTTTCTGGTTCAATAACTTGCCAAGGTCTACCGTCAACAGTCCTAAAACTGGTCTGTAATATCTCGTGACGATGCACTATTTCTGATAAGGCTTGCTCAAAAGCTTTGAGATTTAAATCCCCACTAATCCGAACTGCTCCTGGTATATTATAAGTTGGGCTTGTTCCCTCTAATTGAGCCAGGAACCACAGCCTCTCTTGAGACCAAGAAAGAGGTAATTCTCCCTTCTTATTTCTTGGTTTGATTGGAGGCGGAGTGAATTGACCTCCATCTCTTCTTAACTGTATTATTTTTCCATCTAATTGCTTTACAGTTGGTGATTCAAAGATCGCCCGGAGAGGAATTTCTATTTCAAAGCTTTGTCTAAGTCGGGAGATTAACTGGGTTGCTAATAGGGAATGTCCTCCCAATTCAAAGAAGTTATCATATATTCCTACATTTACTCGTCCAAGAACTGAAGTGAAAACATTAGCTATTATTTCTTGATTTGGCGTGCTTGGTGCTATGTATTCCTCTTCTAGACTCAAGTCAACATTAACTGCTAGTAATGCTTTGCGGTCTATTTTACCGTTGGGAGTTAACGGTAAAGTCTCTAAAGTCATAAAAGCAGAAGGTACCATGTATTCTGGTAGCTTTTGTTTCAGAAACTCACGCAGTTGGTTAGTCTTTAGTAATTCATCGTCACTAACGATATAGGCTATCAAGCGTTTATTCCCAAGTGGATCTTCCTGTGTAATCACTACACTTTCTTTAATTTGGGAGTGGCTATTAAGAATGGATTCGATTTCCCCAAGTTCGATTCGGAATCCTCTTACTTTGACTTGATTATCAATGCGACCGATAAATTCTATATTACCGTCACTCAAGTAGCGGGCTAAGTCACCTGTTTTGTAAAGGCATTCCGATCTGCTATTAGAAAATGGATTTGGGATAAATTTTTCTGAAGTTAGTTCTGGACGATTAAAATATCCTCTGGCTAAACCCTCACCTCCAATATACAATTCTCCAGCTATACCAACAGGGACTGGCTGTAGATGTGAGTCTAGAATATAAATTTGGGTGTTAGCTATTGGTCCACCGATAGACAGAGGAACATATCCATTTTTCGCTGCTGTAGTGCTAGCGGGTACCTGGTAAATTGCAGACCATATAGTTGTCTCTGTTGGACCATACAGATTCCATAATTCGCTACCAGTTTCTATAATTCGATTGGCTAGTTGAGCTGTTAATGCTTCACCACCACATAACACTTTTAGGGGATAATCGGAAGACCAACCAGCAGTTAAGAGCATTTGCCAAGTAACTGGTGTTGCCTGCATAACAGTAATCTTGGACTTTAATAATTCAGATAATAGGCTATCTGCATTAGTGCTAATTTCACGAGAAGTGACAACAACTTTTGCTCCTACTGTTAAAGGCAGATAGATCTCAAGGGCTGCAATATCAAAGGCAATAGTAGTAACTGCACAGACAGTATCTTCCTGGTCTAAACCTGGAAAATCACTCATAGAAGTCAAAAAATTAACCACATTCTTATGGCAAATTTGAACGCCCTTGGGAACACCTGTAGAACCAGAGGTGTAAATAACATAAGCTAAATTACTTGAATTTACTTCAATCTCAAGGTTCTCCTGAGTATTTTGCATTTGCCAATTGGCACGATCGATGTCAACTACCAGGGCAGTCTGTACGGGTAATAACTCAACCATAGATTCTTGAGTTAACAAAACCTTAACTCCTGAATCAGCCAGCATATAACTTAACCGTTCTAAGGGATGATTCGGATCGAGTGGCACATATGCACCACCCGCCTTGAGGATTCCCAACAGTCCTACTACCATTTCTACTGAACGTTCTACACAAATACCCACTAGTACCTCTCGTCCCACTCCCAGACTTTGCAGGTAATGTGCTAGTTGATTGGCCTTTTGATTTAATTGTTGGTAAGTTAATTGCTCGTTTTCAAAGACCACCGCTAGTGCGTCTGGTGTTTTCTCTACTTGTTCTTCAAACAATTGATGAATACATCGATCTGTTGGATATTCCCTTGCAGTATCATTCCATTCAATTAACAATTGATGGCGTTCTCTCTCACTAAGCAAAGGCAGTTTATCTATACGTTCTTGGGGAGCTTCCACGACCGCTGCTAACAGGGTCTGGAAATGTTCCGTCATCCTAGTAATTGTTTGTTCTTCAAATAAGTCAGTATTATATTCCCAGGTTCCTATCAGCCCAGATTCTGTCTGTTCCATTGATAAGGACAATTCAAACTTGGATGTCCCTGGATGTATCTGTGGCAAGGGTTTGATAGTGACGCCAGATAACTCTAAAGGCTTCACTGGAGCATCTTGGTACAGATACATCACCTGAACTAGAGGTGCGTAACTCAAAGAACGCTCTGGTTGCAGGGCTTCTACCACCTGTTCAAAAGGGACATCTTGATGGGCATATGCTGACAACGTTACTTGACGGACCTGCCTGAGCAACTGCTCAAAACTTAAATTACCTTGCAGGTTCATCCTTAAGGGTAGAGTATTAGCGAAAAAGCCAATCAGGGATTCTACTTCTGAATAGTTGCGGTTAGCAATTAGCGAACCAATCACCATATCATTCTGAGCACTGTAGCGAAACAGAAACACAGCAAACACTGCGAACGTTGTCATAAAAAGGGTGGTTTCCGAATGCTGGCTAAGTTCTTGAAGTTGCTTAGTCAAGTGTTGGCCAACAGCAAAGGTTTGAATGTTACCCTCGTAAGTCTGTATTGGTGGCCTTGATTTATCGATCGGCAACTGCAACAAGGCAGGAGCATTAGCTAATTGCTGTTTCCAGTATTCCAGTTGCTTGTGTTGTAATTCCGCTGATAACCATTGTCTTTGCCAAGAAGCAAAGTCAGCATACTGGATAGATACCTCGGATAAAGGGGAGGGTTTGCCCTGACTGTAAGCCTCATACAGTACTGATAATTCTTCAACTAATATTCCACCTGACCAAACATCAGTAACAATGTGATGCATGGTAACCAGCATGATAAAGTCCTGCTGTGATACTTGTAGCAGACTCACTCGCAGGAGCAAATCTTCGGACAGGTTAAAGGGGGTTTGTCCTTGTATCTGGGCATACTGTTTTATTTCTGTTTTCTGTTGTGTTTTTGGTAAATGCTTCAAATCTACAACTGATATTTCCAAAGCAGTATCGGAAACAATGACCTGCATCGGTATGCCATTGACTGAGTGAAAGCGGGTTCGGAATACTTCATGGCGTCGAATAATTTCACAAAAGGCTTGCTGGAGGACTGGGATATTGAGATTCCCGCTTATTTCCATGGCTCCCTGCTGAATGTAAGGAGCTGTTGAACCCTCAAGTTGGTCTAAGAACCAGAGTCTTTCTTGAGAAAAAGAGAGGGGCAAGTTTTTGTCTCTGGGGACAACCGAAATAGCGGGTGGAATATTGCTATCTGTTTTTTGTCTAACTTGTTTCAAATACGCCAAAATTTCTGGTTTGCGTTCAGCTATCCGCCGCGAGAGTTCAGGTGTTAACACATCTTCAGGAGCTTGACAGCGTAATTTTTCTCCATCAGAGGAAACTTGAATATTAAGTTTACGCAGTTGAGAAAGGAACTTGACAATTGTTTGATTTTTCATAATTCTATCTCCTTTATATTTGTTGTTTCTGAATCTTGTATATCTTGATCCATCCAACTAATCACTTCAATGTGTTCAACCAAACCAGCAATTGTCGGTTCTTCAAAAAAGTCAGACAGTGGTAGATCGACTTGGTAAAGTTTTCGAATTCTAGAAGTTAACTGAGTCGCAAGTAATGAATTGCCACCAAGGTCAAAGAAATTATCATTAACACCAACTTGATTTACCTCTAAGTCTAATATTGTTGCCCAGATGCCAGCTAACTTCTCCTCAATAGGAGTACTGGGGGGCTGGAAACTTCTTTTTTGTACTGACACCTCAGGGGCCGGTAGAGCTTTACGGTTAACTTTCCCATTTGCAGTTAAAGGGAAGGCATCCATCAACACATAATCATTGGGCAGCATATACTGTGGCAATTTTCCTTGTAAATGCTCGTGTAGTTGTTGTGGAATAGATTTGTCTTCCTCTGAAGGTTTACCGAACACCTGTTTAGTTTGGACTGGGTCAATCTGGCCTCCAATAAAACTATATCCTGGTAGCTTTCCTTTTTCAACAGAGGGCTCACTGGGGACAATATAAGCGACTAAACGCTTGTGTTCGGACTCGCCAAGAACAACAACAATAGCCTCCTTGACAGTATAATTATCGCTTAATGCAGCCTCAACTTCACCCAATTCAACCCGATAGCCATTGATTTTAACTTGGAAATCTGAGCGCCCAAGAAATTCAATATTACCATCAGGCAAATATCGTCCCAAATCACCGGTTTTGTACAATCGTTCGTGAGTAACTGGGTGAGTAATAAAACTTGCGTTTGTCTTTTTCTCATCTAATAAATACCCAGAAGCTAAACCAACGCCTCCGATATAAAGATCTCCACATACCCAGACTGGAGTAGGCTGCATTAGATCGTTGAGGACAGAAACAGTTTGATTGGCAAGGGATTTACCGTAAGGAATGCTCTTAGTTACAGGGGAAATTTGTTCGATCGGATAATAAATTGACCAAATTGAGGCTTCAGTTGCACCACCTAAGCTAACAATTTGGATATCGCTCCACAAATCTTTAATTTGCTCTGGTAACGTTAGTGGTATCCAATCGCCACTGAGCAATGCTAATCGTAGGGGGCCATGGGACTGGTTGAGGTGCCCAGACAAGTACTCAACTAACATTTGCATTAGTGCGGGTACAGAGTTCCACAATGTAACTTGGTGTTTAACAATTAACTCGTACCAACGAGCAGGATCTTTAGCATCAATAGCAGATGGGATGACCACAGTTCCTCCAACAGCCAGGATACCAAAAATATCATATACCGATAGGTCAAAATTCAACGCGGATACAGCTAGTATTCGGTCATTAGCTGTAACATTGAATCGCTGGTTGATGTCGAGGATGGTGTTTACTACTGCTTGATGCTTAATGATCACCCCTTTGGGTAAACCTGTAGAGCCAGACGTATAAATTACATAGGCTAAATCTTCTGGATTATGTACGGGGACGAAGGATATTGAATCATTGGTTCTTGACTCGAAAGTATCTACAGACAAACACTCAATTCCCTCTGGTATTGCTAGTTGTTCTAACAGAGATTCTTGGGTCAGAACCACCTTCACTTCCCCTTGGGTCAGTAAAAATTCTCTTCGCTCCTGGGGGAGTTCGGGGTCAATAGGCACATAGGCCGCACCAGCCATCAAGATTGCCAAGACTGCAACAACTTGTTCCCATCCCTTGAACATTACTACAGCGACTAAGCTATTGCGCGAAACTCCCAGTTGTTGCAACCAATGCCCGATGTTACAGGCGCGTTGGTGTAAGTCTCCATAGGTTAAGCAGCGCTCTGGGGTAATCACTGCCAATTCTTGATAATTTTGTTCCACCTGCTGCAGAAACAGACCGTGTAAGGTTTGTTGGGCAACAGGTAGATTCATCTGGTTAAGTTTTGCAAGCTGTTGGAGTTGGGCTTTTGGTAACAGTTGAGGATAGAAGTCCATCCAAGCAGATTCTGACGTTGCTAGGTGTTGCAGATAATCTGTGTAACTCTGGAACATATTATCAATAACACCTTCACAGAAAAGCTCTTCAACTATATCCCACTGAAATATTAATTCGCCTTGTTCTTCAAGCACTTGATGGTCTAGCCAGACTTGAGGGGTTTGGCTAATGCTATAGACCATTTTTCCTAGCTGATTAACCCACAATTGTTCTTCCGACTCGATACCAGCCCCCAGAACGCTGGTAAAGACAACCCCCATAGCTTGATAACTTCCATAGAGGCGACGTAATTCTCGCTGCACTTCCACACCACTGACATAACGGTGGTCTAAATCTTGCCACAGTTGTTTCTGTAGCTGTTGAGCACGCTTAATAAAAGGAGTCGGTTTTGAGTTGTCAACTTCTAGGAGCGTCAGGGATGTGAAATCTCCAACTACCTCATTAACTTGGGGATGTAAGGGTAGGCGATTAAACAGGGTCAGGTTAATGGTAAACTTAGAACTCTTGCTCCAACAAGTTAATATGTCAGCAAACGCAGCTAATAAAACAGTAGAATTAGTTATATTTGCCTGACTTGCCTTGTCTTTTAATCGCTGCCAATCAAGAACATTTAATCGCCCACTGCGACGTGTAAACTGCGGTTGCTCCAGAGCAACTATCTGCTTGGCAAAGGGTAATTCTGGTGCTGGCGGGAGAGTGGACAAGCGATCGAACCAGTAATCTCGAGAACGCTGATACTGTGGTGTAACATCCAGCCCTATTTTAGCCAGTACATAGTCGCGAAATGACAGTTCCAATGAAGGCAGCGAACTTTCTGGGTCTCGATACAGTTGCAGCCAATACTGCCCCAGTAGCATTAGGCTCCAGCTATCAGCAATTAAAGCGTCAAAACTCAGATGGAGGCGATAGTGCTTTTGATTGAAGTGAGTGGCCTGCAACTTGAACAATGGCCATTGCTCAGAGGGTAATATTTCGTGAGACATTTGCTCCCGAATTGCCTTGAGGTGGTCACTAACTGCTGGTTCTGACTGGTTTTGTAAATCAAAAACTTGTATTTGATAGGGTGGTACTTGTTGTTTAACTTGTTGTTGTCCGTCGGGTAACACTACGGCTCGCAGCATATCATAGTGGTCAACTAATTTCTGCCAAGCCTGGTTTAAGCGTTCTATATCTAAGTTTTCAGAATCGATCTCTATGTAAATATGGCTAGCAACATTACCTAAATCAAAGGCTTGATTGCGACCTAGCCAATAAGCTTGTTGAATATCAGTTAGGGGGAATGGTTCGTAGTGTTGTTCTGGTTCAGGTACAAGGGTTGGTAAACTAGCATCTGATTTTTGCCCTGGTAAGAGATTTTCTTTGATTATGGTTTGCCCCAGTTCACCAACTGTAGGTGCTTGAAACAGTATATGCAGAGAAACCTCTTGATTAAAGGTTTGCTGTATACGATAAACCACTTGCACTGCTAGCAGAGAATTTCCGCCCAGAGCAAAGAAATTGTCATGGATACTAGTAACAGGCACTTCTAGTACCTGCTGGAAAATTTCAACGAGTTGATGTTCTACTTGGTTGCGTGGTTTTGTTTGTTCAAAAAGACCAATACCTGTGCTCAGTCCAATCAGCTTTTCTCGAACAATTTCTCCAGTTTCAGTTAGAGGCATCTCGGCAAGTTGTGCCCACAGACAACGGCTGAGTCTACCAAAGCGATCGCGTACTTCCAAGGCTTCTAAATGACTCACTGGTAATTGTTCTACCTTGGAGGTGAAATAAGCCGTTAACTGCTGTCGGTTTTGAGGTTCTGAGGTAATAGTTAAACGTTCAATGTTGGGTTTACTCCCATCCAAACCCACAAACAAATGATGTTGACCACGAGACAACGCGGCTAATAAAGAGCACATCCCTTGTGCCTTATTAATCGAAAAGTAGCCTTTAGCATGGGTCAAGTCTTTCATTTGATAGCCCAGACTCATGCCGATTTCATCCCACATACTCCATGATAAGCAGTAGCTTTGCAGGCTAGTATAGGTCTGCTGGTAATCGCAAAAGGCTTCCATAAAACTAGATGCTGCCGCATAAGCACCTACAGTGGTACCGCCAAAGAAGCCATTGATGGACGAAAAATGAAGAAACAAACCTTGAGGATTATCTTCCAGCAGTAGTTTATGTAAGGCCCAAGTCCCAAGGAATTTGGGACGAAGAACGGCAGTGAGACTTTCTAGGGTTTGGGATACTAATAGTTGTTCGGTGAAAATTCCTGCTAGATGGATAATCCCATCAAGCTGGCCTCCCCATTTGGATAGAGTTGTTGTCAATATCTGCTGCAACTGAGCATAATCACAGATATCTACATCTTCATAAATGACTGACCCTGGTAGTTGCTGCAATTGTTGATAAGCTTGGATTTTACTTGCCAGTTCATTTCCACA
>NZ_JAAHHS010000509.1 GCF_010692395.1 Moorena sp. SIO3H5 | reverse complement strand
ATTTCTACATCCCCTGCTGAATTTCTCTTCATCGGCGGGATTCCCTTTTGGGCTAGGTAATTCAGAGCGACTTGAAAACTCAAAGAGCGACTGGTATCACAAGTATCCGAAGAGGTCATCCCTATAAGTTGGCGGCGGATAATATCATCTGGGTCACGAGGCAAATCACTAAAGCCGATCTGTTGTGATGCCATACCCGGTGGTGAAGCGATAGCAGGCTGATCAATACTTTTCATTTGGCACGCCCCAATGAAACGGGGATTTTGCTTCAATTGAGTCGCTAAGTTAGGTTCAAACTCAAAGTCATGATAAATATCTAAGCCAATCACTCGCGGTTGATAAGGGTTGAGTTTCCGCAACAGTTGTGCCAGAGCCCGATCGGATAATGAGGATAATGACCCTTTCGGTGACCAACCCATCTTTTTCTGATACTGAATATCTGGTTCATTCACCGCAATTACTAAAACCCGCTCATCCGGCTTTTCAGGTGGTCGCAGACCCATCAGATGGTCGAAAGCACGTAATTCTGATCCTTGTAACAGCCCTAGCGATCGCATTGTGATCACTGCGATAGTGACCATCAAACTTACCAGTAAAACCCTTGGGAGTGTGGGATTCTCGGGGATTGGATCACGAGTAGGGTCGGGATTTCGGATAAAGTCTTCCCAAGTTGGCGGTTTCAGAGCAGGATTTTGAAATATCACTGGTAACCAACTAGCACAGGGATAGTTATCTTCTACCTCCTCCTGCAATCTTTTCCGAGTTTCCCAAACTGAATCCGATAAGGATTTTTTCTTTGTGGCAAATGCGTTGAGAAAATACGTCAAAAACGTCTGAGCCACCTCATCTGGCACCCGTTCCCGCATTACCAGGGTTGTGGAGATTGGTAAACTAACCAATTCTGCTGCTAATCCTAACCCATCACAGGAATTAAAAATAGCCAATTTTAAACCATTTTTAATCGCATTGCTTAGACCATACTTTAACTCTTCAATAGTTATGCTTTCATCTTCATTGATGTAAAACCGTCCTTGTAAATCATCTTTCTGGGTAAAACTATGACCAGCAAAAAACAATATATCCCACTTTTTATCCCATAATTCATGGCTTAATTGTTTTTTTTGGGGACTGATTAAGGGGAAAATTTCTGCATCCGGTAATTCCTCCTGGAGTAATGCCAAATCTTTCTGGATATCAATCCCGGTGTCATCTCCTAGAATTGCCAATAGTCTGACTTTATTTCTAGATTGGTCGATTTCTGGGGAGGGTAAGGGAAATTCTGACGTACTGAAATTAACCTCAATATCACAATCGGACAAGACATCCCAGAGATGCCAAGGCAGTTGCCAAAGTTTGATATTATTAGTTTGAATAATAAACCGAATTTGGTCATTAGTCGATAAAGATTTTAAGACTTGATCCCGGAAGCGTTGAAACTTTCTATCGGTTGAATTTAGCCAATTATTGATCGCCTCTTCTAAATCATGAGCTGAGTTGATAATTGAATAGTTGGTTATCTGTTCTGAGGGAGCTGTCAGTTTCCGATGTACTTTGATTCTTCCTTGAGCACGATAGCTTAAGAGCCAACTGTTACACAATTGGTTAATCTGAGGTGCTGGCGGTAACCAACCGTCGATTTCTCTGGCCATTAACTTATTTTCATTGGGATCAATCGCAATTTTTAGGATTACCCGAAAGCCCTTTTTAAAATCACCATCAACTATTTTTAATGTTACTAGTTTCGTCATTTTTAATCCCCTACTATTCAATTTATTAAGAGAATTTAGAATTTAGAATTTAGAATTTAGAATTTAGAATTTAGAAGTTAGAAGTTAGAACTCTACATTCTGGCTTCTGCCTTATACATTCTGCCTTATACATTCTGCCTTCTGCCTTCTGCCTTCTAGATTTTGCTTTCTAAATTCTACATTCTGCCTTTTGCCTTTTGCCTTTTGCCTTTTGCCTTTTGCCTTCTAAATTCTACATTCTGCCTTCTTACAGACAACCTTGGCCTTTGGGCAACGCTACCGAATTCAAGATAGCTTAAAGGATAAACTCTTTGGAGAAGCTGGCATATCCCAGTACTATTTTTACCATAAATCTATCCCCCTTTTCACCATTAAACTCTAATTGAATCCAATTATCAGCAGTTCTCGACTGAGCCGACAAGAAAATTTCTTCCTCGTGATCAAGTACTAGCAATTCGAGATTAGGTTTTAGATATTTACTCTTAGTAGGATATACCCGTAAGTGAACATTAATTTCCCCATCTGCTTCAGGTATGAGAGTAACCATAAATGCTACTTTGGTCTCATTGAGTTGCATTTCTAAATCAATTATCTTAACTCGCCTGATCCCAGCTTGGGGATGATTTGGGTCAAGTTTTCCCAAACTGACAGCAGCTTGGCGACGTAAGTCATGATCGTGAGTAGTATTGATAATCTCAGCAAGCAATGCGATCGCCTCTAAGTTACTATGACCAATTTCACCCAATAATTCTATAGCGGGTAAGTTAGTGTCTTTACTGCTATTGGTCTTTATTAGTTTAATAATTGCGGTCACAGCTTCAGGGATATTTTCAGAAAAAGGGGAAGATGCTGAAGAATTATCCTTGAAACTATCTTTCAAACGAGTCGGTTGAGACCGGTAAGCTAAGCTTAAAGTAGGTTCACCATTACGTGCTCGAATTTCCTCAACAGTTTGCCAAGCACCCTCCATAAAATTATCCAGCCATGAGAGTAAAGTTATAGATGGCTTAGGAGAGTCAACTAGGGAACGTTGTTTATATAATTCCTTGCGCCATTTAGAATTTGATACCAGTGCCTGCCACTGAGCAAAAGGAATATCTAGCCTCGGAGAATAAGGAGTTTCCTGGCTCAATTGCTTGATTAACGTTGTTGCTTCATCACAGGATAATCTTGCCATTGGCTTTACTGCCAGTTTGGGACTAGGAGCAAGTTCTTCCGTTACCCACATCACATTCAAATCTTCAATTAAATCTACTGCATCCACAGCGTAGGTTTCATCGATGATGTCATAGTTACCATGATCACGTAACTGTTGATAAGTGGTGTATCCCGACACCTGTAACCAGCATTCTTCTAAATTCAGTTGCATCGCCACATAATAATGACTAGCCCACTCAGGAATATCAATCCACTCTCGCGGTACTCGCAACGCTGTAAACTTGATTTCTTCACTAGGAATTAATACCAGTCGCATCTGGTTTAGCTCAACAGCTGTACCATTCACTACGTCCCAGAAACTTGGTAAATCCCCCAACTCTGGCCATACTAATGCTTTGTTTAGTGGTTTCTTTAGTGGTGTATCTAGTGGTTTGTTTATTGCTTTATCTAGTGCTGTTTCTAGTAAATTTGCTCCTGTTAAATTTGCTTCTGTTAAATTTACTTCTGTGTCCAGATAGCTTAAAAACGTATTCACACAGAGACAATTGAGATACGCTCGCCAACGAGCAGCTTGGTTAGAATAAGGTTGCTGTTGGGTTTGTTGCCATGCTTGTTCTCGTTCTTCTGGGGAGAATTCTATCAACAATTGGTCTGGATATAGGCAAGCTACATCCTCTAAACGTAATTTCATTGACTCCTATCCTTTTTGGTTAATGGTTAATTGGTATTTGGGATATTCGGTGTTTTAACCTTTCACGTTTCAGGTGTCACTTTGCCTAAATTGGTTTTGCCTTTCTCCTGAGCAAGATTGCTCTATTAGTGCCTGATTTTGCTGGAGCCACCGCTCAATAAATTTAGCGATCGCTGGTTTAGCTGATCTAAATTCAATCAATTCTATAGACAAAGTTCTTTCAATCAATACTTCAAATATTGGTTGAATTGTTTCAAGTAAGTTATGGTTTATACTTAGGTTATTTTTTTCTATGTCACCAAGGTCTATTTTGATTGAATTATAAACATTTTGATCATAAATAGTATAAAGAACTTGAGCAAATAATTCTTGACTATCAGCACTTAAATAAGCTTTTAGATAGTTATTGAGATAGTTAGTTTTAGTGGTTTTATCAAGGTGCTGTTTGATGTCTTTTGAGGTGATAGTTGTGTTCATAGCATCCTGAAAATAAAAGGTTACGACTGCTTTCAAAATACGTTTAAAGTAACGTTGAAACTGGCGAGCCACTTGATATTGCTTTTTAAACCCGAAAAGCTCGATAAAATCTTGTTGATTGATGCCTAGACCAAGCCAAAGTCTTAGGGATGTTTGAGCTAGCTGATCTAAAGCCGTAAATTCTTGTAAGATAATAGTCCTAACTTGAGTCAACTCATCCTTTTCTTCCTCTTGGATTACCACCTCCAAAGGATTAGAGGCTATATCAGTAATTTCCCCATACTCATCCAAGGATACTGAATTCCGCTGTTGAGACATCCGCACCGCTTGGATACAAATGGCTAGCATTTCTTCAATGTGCTGTTCCCGTAGGGTGGGCGTAGCCCATGTGCTGTTCCCGTAGGGTGGGCGTAGCCCATGTGCTGTTCCCGTAGCATGGGCGTCGCCCATATCCTGAGTCTCGATTGCTGAGTGCTGTTCGCCTAGGGTGGGCGTAGCCGATATGCTGAGTCTCGATTGCTGAGTGTTAATTGTTGAGTGTTGATTGCTGTTCCCGTAGGGTGGGCGTAGCCCATATGCTGATTGCTGATTGCTGGTTGCTGAGTAACGTATTACTTGTCTTAACCAATCTGAATCACTTCTTTTAGCGTTATTCCTCTTAAAATCAGCACTTTGTAACTCAGAGCTTACGATTTTAGTTAACCGATTTAATTGCTGATTGTAACGAGTAGCAATTTGGTTAAGCTGTTGCTGGCTTAGGAATTTAATTGGGGAGTTATTGCA
>NZ_JAAHHS010000508.1 GCF_010692395.1 Moorena sp. SIO3H5 | reverse complement strand
GCAGTGGCCTAGGTAAAATACGCCTACGATTTAACTGGGGTATCCCTGGAGTCAAAGACGTGATGCAAGTCATGGCTCCAGCAACCTTTTCCTCTGGGATGCTGCATATTAATGTCTACACCGACTTATTCTTTGCCTCCTTTCTGCCCCAAGCCGATGCCGCTGCTGCTAGCTTAAACTATGCGAATCTTTTAGTAAATACGCCTCTAGGGATTATTTCCAATGTCATTCTAGTCCCCCTACTGCCGGTATTTTCCCGACTAGCCGCTCCTGAAAATTGGCCAGAACTCAAGCAACGAATTCGCCAGGGAATTCTGCTCACTGCCTTGACAATGTTACCCTTAAGTGCATTGATGGTGACCTTAGCCATGCCCATCGTGCAGGTAGTGTATCAGCGTCAAGCCTTTGATGCTAATGCTTCTCGGTTAGTCGCATCAGTGCTTATGGCTTATGGGATGGGAATGTTTGTCTACTTGGGACGAGATGTGCTAGTGCGGGTATTTTATGGTTTAGGAGATGGACAGACACCCTTTCGTCTGAGTGTGATTAATATTATTCTCAATGCTGTACTAGATTACTTTCTAATCGATGCCTTTGGCACACCCGGTATTGTATTTGCCACCATTGGTGTGAATGCCTTTTCCATGGTAGTGCTGTTATGGCTATTAAACCGCAGGCTAAATGGCTTACCTTGGCAAGAGTGGATGTTGCCAATTCTAGGTTTAGCTGTCAGTAGTGTAATAGCTGGTGCCGTAAGTTGGGGAGTTAGTTGGGGGTGTGAGCAACTATTAGAAACCAGTATTATTTGGGTAAAGTTGCTGCAATTGAGTTTAGCTGGATTACTAGGCTTAGGTGTATTTGGTTTGTTAGCAACTCAGTTGAAATTACCAGAAGTCGATATGTTTGTAGCTCGTGTGCGTCAGAAGCTGGGTCGTTAGCAGTATTTAATCCTGTTACCAGTTTATCTTTGCTAAGAGAACTGGCATCAAAGCCTTATCTACTAAGCTTTTCAGGGCTCATGTCACCCCTGATAATATATATATATCAACATGTCACCCTCTCTAATATATATCAATTAGAGGGGTTGACATGAGTAAGCTGGTATGATAAAATTTACATCTGCTGCAGGACTTACGACCCAAGCAAGCTAATCTCGAATTCAAAGAAACCACCTATTGCTTGTGCCATTTTGGTGTGGAATTTTTTGAACAAACTAGCTTATTTGACTGGGTTTAGTGTTTATAAAATTAAGTATCAGCTTCAACAACCTTCTTTAATTATGAGGTTAGTCTGATTCCACAATACTCCATATCTAGTGTCTTTGGGTAAGTCCTGTGAGTTACAATTCTTACCGTAGACGAAAATAAACAGATTAAACACGTATTGGACAATAAGATCATGCCACAAGTATTAGCGCAACTGCGGTGGTTTGATAATGTTGTGCCCTTGCTCTGCCAACACTTTCAGTTAAACCAAGTTACCGAACAATGAAAAAGTATTATTTTATTGTAATCTCAACCTTAGCCTTGTTGACTTGGACAGTCACATGCCAGCAAGTTCTAGCGGACGAGGTTTGGACAACCGCAGAATACAATGTGGTATATCATCAAGACCGCAACAACACCGCTATCTGGCACTACGATAAAGATGGAGTGATCTTTATCGACGGTTTAGCAGGAGTGTACACTGACCGAGGTTCATACAGTGGCTATTGGGTACAGGATTCTTCATCAGTGTGTTGTGATACCTATAGAGAGGGAGCTGATGGAAAACCCACTTACCACTGGGGCAGATTTAAAATCAGCTTCATCGACCCAGATTTCCCCTCCCGTTGGCAAGCTGACATTAGTCTTTGTGATCGCGACCCTAAGGTTACCTGGAATGGCACACCCGTCACGCAATAAGTATTATCCCAAAAGTCCCAATAAAAAACAGAGAAACATCAAGCGAGAGTTGACAATTAGTCCTTGAATCATCCACAATCTTCGACAAACCTACACAGGATTGTCGAAGATGCATTATCGTCCTCATGAATTCGCCAAAATCGCCGGTGTCACCGTTAGAACTCTCCAGCGTTGGGATATTTCGGGAAAATTGGTATACGAGCAAGTATAAGAATGTAAATAATAAAAAAGTTTGCTTGAATGTGGTTTTAAACTATTCGACCATAATCTAATTTAATTAAGCAATCACATTCTTCAAAATAACGGTCATCATGAGTAACAGCAATTACTGTTTTACCTCTACTTTTTAATTCAGGTAAAAGTTTTTTATAGAATACTTTTTTAAATACAGGATCTTGATCTGACGCCCATTCGTCAAATACATAAATAGGACGATCTTCTAAATAAGCAGTGAGTAATGCCAATCTTTTTCGCTGTCCCTGAGAAAGATTTGTTGTTGATAAAACTCCCTGTTTTACGGTTACTTTGCTATCTATATCTAGTAATTTAAGATAGTTTTGTATTTCTGCTTGGCGGCTGAGGTCTATCCCTAACAAGCGCTCAAACAAATAAAAATCATAAAATATTACTGAGAATTGCTGCCGATACCATTCACGATTATCATCCCTTACAGGAATACCATTAAATAAAATTGTTCCCCTATCAGGGGTATATAGACCAGTAATTAATTTAACTAAAGTAGATTTTCCACTACCGTTACCTCCAACAATAAAGATAATTTTTCCAGGTTCAAATTTAATATTAATGTCATTTAAAGTAAATTGATGTTCTTCTTTTTCTCCTTGATAAGTATGGTAAATATTCACTAATTCAAGCTTTGTCCAATTAATATTTAAATCAGCACCTGTAGGAAAATCCGGTTCGACAATTTGTTTGCTTAAAGACAATCCCAAAGACTCGATTTTTTCTAGAGAT
Source organism: Moorena sp. SIO3H5 (assembly GCF_010692395.1). Lineage (GTDB taxonomy): Bacteria > Cyanobacteriota > Cyanobacteriia > Cyanobacteriales > Coleofasciculaceae > Moorena. The sequence goes on along the minus strand of NZ_JAAHHS010000508.1, from coordinate 2,065 downwards.
ATACTGCTTTGACTAAGTGCTGGTAAGGTATTTAAAATGGCTCTTACCGGAGTGATTGCATATAAAAAAGTCAAAGTATAACTAGTCAAAACATTAGTAGGAATAAACATAATTTTAGTAACACCTAGCAACAGAATACCCAGGGGAATAAAAAATAAACCTAGCCCATAACTATCAGCGATCGCAAAAGCGGTCATTCCCTGGGTCCAGTGATAGCGAACCCTTGCTGCAGTCTCTTTTAGTTCTTCTTCAAAAAATGTGTTGCGTCTTTGGCGGTGTAGTTTTAATTCTTTAATACCTTGAATGATAGACTGAAAATGTTGGAATAAAATATCTTGTTCGGCTCTAGCAGTCTTAAATCCAGATATCCCTATATTGGCAATGTATTGATAACTAATAATTCCTAGAATAATTAGCATTAAAAACAATATAAATGCTGGGATAGATAGCCAGCATAGGTAAACTAAACAACCGATAATTAGTGAAATATTTAACCCCATTGCAGAGATAGCAATGGAAGAATTAGCAATCGTATTAACGTCTTCAGTAATCGCAGCTAATAATTTTGCTGCACCTAATCTTTCTAGTTGGTTCAAAGGACAGTTGAGAATACTTTGGACTAACTCCAAACGCAGATTATAAATGACATCTTGAGAGAGTCTATTTAGCAATATCCAAGATAGAGCCGATGTACTCATCAGCAATAAACACAATCCAATAAAGCTGATGATTATTCCTACTGAGACTTGATTTATGTTTTGTAAAATATAATTTATTAGTGCAATTAAACCTGCATTACTGGCTCCTGCAAATATGCTAGCGATCGTAGCGATAATAAACAGCTTTCCCGATTTTTGAAACAGAAGACGGATAATTTTCATGGATTTTGGTATTTACTAGGTATTAAATGATTTCACTTAGACTAGTGATGGCAGCCTGAGGGGGTGACATGAGCCCTGAAAAGCTTACTATATAAGGCTTTTATGCCTATATCAGGAAAGATAAACTCGCAAATTGACCCTACGAATGATTTAATAGCAAGCTCAAACCCTTATCACTACCTCCAAGGTCAGCCGAAAATACCATGTATCTTTTAGGTGCGACCCGTGGCGAATTTAATTCTTAATGCGGAAAGAGCACCGATTAAGTAACTGATGGGCTTAAATTATTACCCAGTAAGGATTTAAGCTTGTATGTCACCCCCCCCAGTCAAAAAGTTGAAGGGAGTAATTGTAGAAAAAGCGATTCGCTCACCAGACCCGGAAAGTCCTGATGCCAGTAAGGTTGGACTAGTTTTTGGTAAAAGTCTTTAAAAGTACGGTAGCCCATTTGATCAAAAGCAATTACTTGGGTAATTCGTTCGCTCAAACATATACCGGATGAGGGGTTTCGGGTTTTCAGACCCGCTTATATTAGTTGTGTGTTCCACACAGATTCAAATGCCCACGCTGAAGTAATTGCCCTATCGGGCACCCTACGCGAACGACATGAGAGAAAAGGTCTTATAGACTAAGCATGGAGCAAGTGGAGGGTTGATGGTTGACACTTTTAGCCTACCCGCTTCGCTCCTTCTTATCGAAAACTGACGTTAATACTAACCGAATAAAGTGGTTATACATGTCCTAAAATTAAGGGTTAAGGGCGAACCGGTGCGCCCTTAAAATTGATTGGTGTCGGAAGAACTATAGCTACTATAGTAACGACTAAAATTTAACTGTATTGCCAGATTGCCGAGACATTAAAACCGTAGCCAATCTGGCTCAGAATTGGTAGATTTTTTAATAAAACTTGAGAATCAACCGATTTATTTAGTTAATTTCAGGAGGTTTTAATTATGGAGATTAAGAATCTATTATGTGAGTGATACAGCGGTTTGCAATTCAATTAGGTAAAAAGTTCTGGGTTTTTAGGGAGCAGCGATGCAGCGCGGTCTTGGGGAGGCAGCGCGGTCTTGGGGGTCTCCCCGGAGACGAAACCTGATTACGTTGAGCCTTTATGGTTGGTCGGCTATGCAGAAAAGGGGTAAAACTTATTGATTAGCGTGATTTGCGCGGTCTTGGGGGTT
>NZ_JAAHHS010000507.1 GCF_010692395.1 Moorena sp. SIO3H5 | reverse complement strand
ATAGCTGATAGCTGATAGCTGATAGCTGATAGCTGATAGCTGATAGCTGATAGCTGATAGCTGATAGCTGATAGCTGATAGCTGATAGCTGATAGCTGATAGCTGATAGCTGATAGCTGATAGCTGAATACTTACGTCTTGTTTATCATAATCCCTATAATCAAAGGAGCTTGATCATGGCAATGATTTGCCGTAAATACGGCTTACTATATCTGATGGCACCGCGAACTGGTTGCACAGCAGTAGAAGATGTTCTGGAAAAAAAGCTAGAAGGCGAACTAGTCCCCGCCCAAGACATCCTAGACGCCAACGGAAAATTTTTGATGCACAGAAGACATCATTCTCTACGAGAGATGTTCAGACGCAATCTTTTGACAGAAAAAGAGGCAGCATCTTATCTAAAATTTAGTTGTATTCGCAACCCTTTTGACAGTTTAGCTTCCGACTATGTAAAAAGAGCCTCAAAATACCAACACTTTATCGCTGATTCCACGTCATGGGTTCACCGTCTACCGGGTTATATAGAAGACATGGAATTTTGCAAAACCCATTCATTTAATGATTGGATTGAGAAACACTATGGCTCTATTTACGGAAATGGACTGAAACGAACCGTTCAATCCCTGGTTCGGAATACTAATCGAAACCGAGTTAAACAGTTTGTAGGTCTTCCTGCTGAACCTTACACACTCTATGGAAACTATACCAAAGGTATGGATAGTGTAATGCGTTTTGAAACCCTTCAGGATGATTTTGACAGAGTCTTGGATAAAGCTGGAGTGCCCTTCAAAGTGCAAATACCAGTGATCAACAAAACTGAAGAAAGAAAGACAGACTATCGAGAGTACTATAATGAGCGGTCGCGAAAAATTGTCCAGTACATTTTTGAGGAAGAAATAAAGCGCTACGGTTACGAATTTTGAACAAGCTAGTAGCGCTTAGGCCATGAGCTGTTACCCTTGAGCTGATCTCTAACCGTTTTAAGGCGATTAAGTATAAATTACTATGCCATCTGCTACGCTCAAATATGCCTATTTCCCCGGCTGTGTTGCTCAAGGAGCCTGTGGAGAACTATACCAATCTACCTCAGCCTTAACCCAAGCGCTAGGAATTGAACTGATTGAGTTGAAAAAAGCTGCTTGTTGTGGTTCTGGAACCTTCAAAGAAGATTCCCAACTCCTAGAAGACACTGTTAACGCTCGCAACATCGCCCTAGCTGAGGAGCTGAATCTACCCCTGTTAACCCATTGCAGCACTTGTCAGGGAGTAATTGGTCATGTAGATGAGCGTTTAAAGGAATTCCAAGATACCGACACCGCTTATGTGGAAAAAGTGAATGGCTTGCTGAAAAAAGAAGGCTGTTCTCCTTACAAAGGCACTACGGAAGTCAAGCATTTACTCTGGGCATTGGTGGCAGATTACGGCATGGAAGCCCTAGCAGCACACGTGAGTCGCAAGCTAACTGGACTCAAGTGTGCTGCATTCTATGGTTGTTATTTGCTGCGAGCTCAGACATCCATCCCCTACGATGACCCAGTGCATCCAGAATCCATGGAAACTGTATTTCGCACCGTAGGAGCAACACCTGTATATTACCGAGGTCGTACTCAATGTTGTGGTTGGCCAATATCTAGTTATGCCACAGAACAATCCTTCAAGATGGCAGGGAGCCATATTCAGGAAGCTTTGGATGCTGGTGCCGACTGCATAGTTACCCCTTGTCCGTTGTGTCATCTTAATCTGGACTCCCGTCAACCAGAGGTAGAAAAGGTGATTGGGCGTCAGTTAAAGTTACCAGTATTGCATTTACCCCAGTTAGTTGCCCTCGCCCTAGGGGTTAGTCCAAAGCAACTGGGTTTAGAACGGCACGTGGTTTCAACTGCACCTGTATTAGAGAAGTTAGGCCATAAAGTTTGAAGTGTGAAGTCTAAATCCAGTTGAGTAATTATCATATCCCTTCTAGGGTAATGGGTAATGGGTAGTTAACAATTACCCATTACCCATTGCCTTTTGTTTTTGCCAGAGATATTTTCAAGAGAAAAGCACCCCCAAGGGGGTGCCTCATCAGTTACCATCAACAGCAGCCAACTGCTGATGGAGGGATTTCAGTCTCAACTATAAACCGTTGTATCTAAGCTGATGCTTCGGTTTCAACCGGGTAAACGCTGACTTTTTTTTGGCTTTTACCCCTTCTTTCAAAAGTGACTATGCCATCAGCCTTGGCAAATAGAGTGTCATCACCGCCACGACCAACATTGGTACCAGGATGAAACTTAGTACCTCGCTGACGTACCAAAATGTTGCCAGCCTTGACAACCTGACCACCGTAGCGCTTGACCCCTAGGCGTTTGGAATTAGAGTCACGACCGTTACGAGTACTTCCTGTTCCTTTCTTATGAGCCATAATGTTCCTTTATATTTCGGTTATATTTCGGTGTTTTTACGGGAATTTTGAGGCAATTTTGCCTTATCCACAGGTCTGAGCCATAAACTATTCCGGAGCAGTTTCAGCCGTTTCCTGAGTTGCTGGTGCTTCAGTTGCTGGTGCTTCAGGGGCAGTTTCTGCTGAGACTGGTGCTTCCTCTGCTTTGGAAACCGAGGCGAGCACAGAACCATTCATACTAATAGCATCAATCATCAGACGGGTTTTTTCCTGTCTGTGTCCCCGCTTCTTGCGAGTTTTCTTCTTGGGCTGCATTTTGTAGACGATGATTTTGCGATCGCGAAAGTGTCGCATCACCGTTCCTTGTACGGTTGCTCCTTCAACTAAGGGCTGACCGATGCTGATTTCACCATCATGATTAACGAACAGGACTTTGTCGATGGTGACATTTTGCTCTGGTTCAACGTGCAGTAGTTCGATGTCGTAAAAGCGACCGGGTTCTACTCGCAGTTGCTTGCCACCAGTTTCGATAATTGCGTAGGTCATGGATTTGTTTTTCTAGAGTTGCCGTACAGGTAGCTGGTTAGTGTTTGTTCCGATGGATAGGATTTCGTGCTTGTGCCAGCTTTTGGTATGCCTTCACCTGATCCGAGCAGGAAAGTACACGTAATCTATTATTATCTTTGATTAATTAGTCTTTGTCAACACCATACCCCTGAATCCTGACAGCAAATCTACCATTAGGGTGATATTACTGCTATATTTGCTGCCCAGTTTTTGGTAAGTCCTGGTAAATTTGTAAAGAAGTATTGCTAAAAGACGTTGACACTAGATCATATTTTTTTCAATTTACCCACTCTAGCTCTAGCAGCAAACAACTCGGTTCTAACTAACCTCACCGCTATTGTTAACCAAATCTTAAATGGCATATCTAATGTACTCTTCTTTAGCATCAGTGGTATGCCACTGATTGTCTTGTGGCTAGTCTGTGGTAGCCTTTTCTTCACCTTCCGGATGAACTTCATCAACATCTGGGGATTTCGACACGCCATTGACATAGCATTAGGCAAATACGAGCAACCCAACCAAAACGGTGAAATCTCTTCCTTTCAAGCTCTATCAACTGCCCTATCCGCTGGTGTTGGACTCGGTAGCATTGGCGGTGTTGCTTTTGCCATCAGTATCGGAGGACCAGGAGCTGCGTTATGGATGACCCTTGCCGGGTTATTGGCCATGAGCAGTAAATTTGTAGAATGTACCTTGGCTCAAAAATATCGAGTGGTCAGACCAGACGGAACGATAGCTGGTGGTCCAATGTATTACCTCTCGGCTGGTTTAGCCGAAATGGGATATCAAAAACTCGGCAAAATTGTGAGCCTCCTATTTTGCATCTTTGCCATTGCTGGGTCATTTGGTGGTTCGAGCATGTTTCAAGCTAACCAATCTTTTGAAGTAATGGCCAGCGTAGTGCCCTGGCTGATCAATCGAGGCTGGGTTTATGGCTTAATTATGGTTGGCCTAGTGACATTGGTAATTATTGGTGGCATTCAACGTATTGGCTTAGTGGCTGGTACCATCGTACCCGTCATGTGTGGGATCTACATTTTGACATCCCTGTGGATTCTGATTGTCAATTTTTCCAGCATCCCATCTGCAATCGAAACTATTGTGACAGAAGCTTTCTCTCCCCAAGCCGTTGAGGGAGGTTTGATTGGGGTGTTAGTACAGGGATTAAGGCGTTCAACCTTTACTAATGAGGCAGGTATTGGTTCATCTGCCATTGCTCACGCTGCTGCCAGGACTGAGGAACCAGTGCGGGAAGGCATTATAGCCCTACTCGAACCTTTTATTGTTACTGTGGTCATCTGCAATATGACTTCTCTAGTAATAGTCATCACTGGAGTATACAAAAATTCTGAGTTTGCTGAGTTCGGTGGTGCCGAAATGACCGCTGCTGCTTTTGGTACTGTAATTAGTTGGTTTCCCATCCTCCTTGCCATATCTGTGTTCTTTTTTGCTTTCTCTACCATGATTTCATGGAGTTACTATGGTGAAATCTGTTGGGATTATTTGTTTGGTTCGAGAACTTTGATTGTCTACAAAATATTATTTTTGATCACCATCTTTATTGGAGCTGTGGCTAACCCAGAAGCAGTCATTAATTTCAGTGATAGTATGCTTTTTTCTATGGGTTTACCTAATCTTTTCGGTGCCTATTTCCTCTGTAGCAAAGTAGCCACTGAACTTAAAGACTATATGGAGCGCTTGAATTCTGGAAAAATAGTTACCGTAACTCAATCTTCTTAGAAGATTAGTATTTATAATAGTATTTTTAAACAAGCCACTGGTCAAGGTAACGCGAGCTAAAATCACTACTTGTGTACCACTACCCTATCTCCCTATCTCCCTATCTCCCTATCTCCCTATCTCCCTATCTCCCTATCTCCCTATCTCCCTATCTCCCTATCTCCCTATCTCCCTATCTCCCTACCTCCCTATCTCCCTATCTCCCTATCTCCCTATCTCTCTATCTCCCTCTCTCCCTAAGATCGGAATACTACACGTCTGA
>NZ_JAAHHS010000506.1 GCF_010692395.1 Moorena sp. SIO3H5 | reverse complement strand
GATGCACCCTATCTATATAATCTCATTTTTTTGTCATTTAATAAACATACAATATCTAAAAAGGAATATGAGAAATTATATAGTATCCTATGATATGTGCCACAATTGAGGAACAAACCATTCAAGCAACAGATGCACAAGCCCAAGCCTGTCTCCGCCTTTGCCAAATGCTATCCAATAGCTATCGAAACATTGAATTATTTCGATTTGATGAGCAAAGTGGTATTGTTTTTATCTTTGCGGGTGAAGAGCTACAAATTATCGTATCTTCTAATGGACTGTGGAGGTTTTTAGATGAAACCCAATTTTGAACAAATGAGTAACCAAGAACTGATCAAGTATGCTCTAGCCCATCGAGAGGATCAAGAGCCTTTGCGTGTGTTGTATAGTCGCCGAAGCCCTGATCAAGAAGCAATTTGGTACGGACCAATGACAACACCAGAAGGTGAAACCATTGAAGCCAATATCAGTATTGCGACCGAAGCCATTCGTCAACGCTTTGAAGCGATAAAACAGCAAAAAGGAAATAATAACGGCGTTGCTGAATCTTCCAATGAATAGCAGTAGAGTGGGCATCCTGACCGCCTGAAAATTGTAACAGGCAAGATGCCCGTTCCACCAAGATGCCTGTTCCACCAAGATACTTGTTCCACCAAGATGCCTGGTTTTAACAGGCAAGATGCCTGTTCCACAACAAGATGCCTGGGAATTGTAACAGGCAAGATGCCTGTTCCACCAAGATGCCTGTTCCACCAAGATGCCTGGTTTTAACAGGCAAGATGCCTGTTCCACAACAAGATGCCTGGTTTTAACAGGCAAGATGCCTGTTCCACTAGTTTTTTACAAAATTTTAAAAAATATTTTATTATAACATATTTTTGTGATATAATAAAATGGTGGGCGCTAAGACGCCCGGAGTCAAGAGCTAGCCCGTAGATATTGCACTCTCGGCGGGCTAGCTCTGGCTCCCCTACAAAAGGAGATAGTTTGATTATCATGTATTCTGAACGCCTTCACCCGTGGGTGGTCATTCGCCTGTTACCCAAGATGCAGCGGACAGTTGTTGGTCGCTTCCGGAACCGGTCGGATGCCGAGGGACATTTATGGGCCCTGAAACGATTAATGCCTGATGCTCAATTTGTCATTGTCTTTGACGTCGGCAATCTAAAGTAATCAGCGGTCAGCCGTCAGCGGTCAGCCGTCAGCGGTCAGTGGTCAGTGGTCAGTGGTCAGCGGTCAGCCGTCAGCCGTCAGCGTGGCACAGGCTTCTAGCCTGTGATCTAGCGCTTAAGCTGATTACTGATTACTGATTACTGATTACTGATTGCTAATAGCTGATTGCTGATTACTGATTACTGATTACTGATAGCTCAGCAGCAGCAAACAACTCTACTGTAGTATGTCAAAATGAACCAGATAAATTTCTATCGGGTTATTATACTAAAACATTATGACTAAGTTTGTCTTCATCACTGGAGGGGTTGTATCCAGTATTGGCAAGGGGATTGTTGCTGCTAGCTTGGGACGTTTACTCAAATCCCGGAACTATTCCGTCTCGATTCTTAAACTAGACCCCTATATTAACGTAGATCCGGGAACCATGAGTCCCTACCAACATGGAGAAGTCTTCGTAACATCAGACGGTGCTGAGACAGATTTAGATTTAGGTCACTATGAACGCTTCACGGATACCTCCGTCTCTCGCCTCAACAGTGTCACCACTGGCTCGATTTATCAAGCGGTAATCAATAAAGAACGTCGCGGTGATTACCAGGGGGGGACAGTGCAGGTGATTCCCCACATTACCAATGAAATCAAACAGCGCATTCATCGAATTGCCCAAAATTCCAATCCTGATGTATTGATTACAGAAATTGGTGGCACATTGGGGGATATTGAATCCCTACCGTTTTTGGAAGCAATTCGTCAATTCCGTAAAGATGTCGGGCGCAATCAAGTCCTTTATATGCACGTCACCCTATTACCTTGGATTCCTGCGGCTGGAGAAATTAAAACCAAGCCAACCCAGCACTCGGTAAAGGAATTGCGTGCTATTGGGATTCAACCGGATATTTTAATTTGCCGATGCGATCGCGCTTTCCCAACCGGATTAAAAGATAAAATATCAGCATTCTGTGATGTACCAGTAGAGTCAGTTATTTCTGCCCAGGACGCTAAAAGTATCTACGAAGTGCCCCTAATGCTAGAAAAAGAAGGACTCGCCCAGCAAACCCTAGAGTTATTCCAGATGGAGCAACGGGAACCGGATTTAACCCATTGGCAGCAGTTAGTTGACCGTTTGCATCATCCCACTCACCACCTTGAAATTGCCATTGTTGGTAAGTATATCAAACTAACCGATGCTTATCTATCCGTTGTGGAAGCTTTGCAGCATGCTGCGATCGCAAAAGATACCAAAATCAAAATACACTGGGTTAGTGCTGAGGATGTGGAAGCTTACGGTCCTGAATCCTTCCTAAACGGTTTTAACGGTATCCTTATTCCTGGAGGCTTTGGGATTCGGGGAGTAGATGGCAAAATTCAAGCAATTCGGTATGCTAGGGAAAATCAGATTCCCTTGCTAGGCTTATGTTTAGGGATGCAGTGTTCAGTAGTTGAATGGGCAAAGCACGTAGCCCTCTTAGAAGAAGCCCATAGTGCCGAGTTTTTCACTGATACCAAGAATCCCGTCATTCATCTATTGCCAGAGCAACAAGATGTAGTGGATTTAGGCGGTACCATGCGTTTAGGGCTCTACCCATGCCGTATAGCACCGAATACTCTAGCATCTTCCCTCTACCAAGAAGAAGTCATTTATGAGCGCCACCGCCACCGGTATGAATTTAATAACGCTTATCGCAACCTATTTTTAGAAACAGGTTATGTCATTAGTGGGACTTCTCCCGATGGTCGCCTCGTGGAAATAATTGAATTGAAACAACACCCCTTCTTTATTGCCACTCAGTTCCACCCAGAATTTAGCTCCCGTCCCAGTCGTCCCCATCCATTGTTTGTGGGATTTGTGCAAGCTACCCTTGACAAAGGACAGCTTAAACAGAGGAGTACTAACGGCACCACTAGCCAAAACCAGCAATCCGTTGCGGAAGTAAGCTCCTAAGTATGTGATGTCACATATGTCGCAGATTAGGGTATTAATGACATCATTGCGGATAATTACCCTCCATCAAAAGATGATTCCACAGAAATTATCCGGCTCTGAGGAATAAACCCCTGAAATATGACTTAGCTTGATCAGCAGCTAGGCAACAGTGAAGTACCCCAACCCACACGAAGTAGGTTGGGGCTTCCAAATTTCGCTCAATTCAGGGACGATCTTAAGAGAATTTAGAATGCGCGAATTTAGAATTTAGAATTGGATTCTTCATTCTTCATTCTTCATTCTTCCTATCCTGCTTAACTATTTATCCTTCTTAGTTGAAAGTAAAGTAACAATAGCAATCCGTGTAGGAATTGTCATAATTTATGATTGGAACTTCCCTACTCCCTGTTCCCTGTTCCCTGTTCCCTTTGCTAAAGTAACCAGTGTTAATTAACAACAAGTAACCAGTAATCTCAATAAAAAGAGCAATCCATGTATCAATTGTGATAATTTGTTTTCGCTGTTCCCTATTCCATTTACGATAGTGCTTATCGTAGCTATGAGGTACAGATTATTTTTTACCTCTTACCTCCTTAAATTTGCTTATTTTATGCTCCCTGCTCCCTGCTCCCTGCTCCCTGCTCCCTAAAACCCAAAAATCGTACTTCATGAGTATAAAAATACTATAAAGTGATTAACTCGAATCGTTCGAATTGGTAATTGGCAGTATTACCAACCCATTATTTCAATAAGGAGGTTTTGTGAGTTACTGGATAAAAGTTAATTACGATCATCGAGAATATGTTATTGATCTGGATCGGCTTAGTACATTCACCCATGGTCCCAACGGAAAAATAACCTTCTGGTTACCCGATAGTACTATCCCCATTCTTGTCAGCCGTCAAAATGACCCAGACGGTTATCAACGAGTAGTCAACTACATTCAAAAGTTATCAGCACGATCACCTAATGGTTTTTGGATTACATTCAATTACGAGCGTCATGATTATATCCTTGACCTCAACAAAATCAGTAGTTTTTGTCACTACCCAAATCAGAGATTAACCTTTTGGTTACCTGACAGTTCCATGCCCATCATTATTAGCGAACAAAAATATCCAGACATTTATCATAAGATCATAGACTATATTGAACAAAAAACTGGCTACATACTAACGTAGTTATAGAATTAAGAATGAAGAATTAATTTTTCATTCTTAATTCAACGTAATTACTGTAACTTCTGGTGGACAAAATAGACGACCTGGCCAATACGTTCCTAAACCACGATTAGTGTATAACTGATTTTTACCGATGCGATGTAAACCCTCAGACCATTCCCAATGGTTAGTTACTTTTGAACATGCTTTCAAATAAGGTATCCAGGGCTGCACAGATCTAGGAATATACTTCCGGAGAGTTCTCAACAATGCTGGCGCAGGTCCGATTCCTGGAATCACAATCTGACCACCATGGGTATGACCAGACAACTGCAAATCCACTCGCCAACGCTGTAATATCTCCGCAGTATCAGGGTTGTGGGATAAAACAATCCGGGGTGTTTTGGCATCAAGTTGATTGAGCACTGGACCAGGATGGAAATCACCAGACCAAAAATCAGCAAGTCCTACTAGGGGTAATTGTGCTCCAAACGGATAAGCGATCGCATTCCACAACACCTTAACACCGATCTTAGTTAGAGCCTGAGTAACTGTGGTTTTGGAATGAGCCCAGACTAAATCATGGTTACCCAATACAGCATAGATGCCATGGCGACTTTCCAGGTGCTTCAATCGCCGCACTAGTAGATGAATAGGAGTTGGGCTATTGGTTGACAAATTTTCCGACTCCCGTT
>NZ_JAAHHS010000505.1 GCF_010692395.1 Moorena sp. SIO3H5 | reverse complement strand
ACGTGTGCTCTTACGAGCACCATCACAGCGAGCCAGGCGGCCTGTAAAAAGGTGGTTATCAAAAATATTTACAAAAGGTTTCCGGAAAAAGAAAACCAAGATAAATGCAAGGAATATGTCACGCAACTCAAAACCCAGGCTTTTCTAGACAATCCTTTACTGCACAGACTTGTCAGAAAAGAATTCCATAGAGGTCATTCTTGGGTTAAAAATCAAATAGTTTATCAGCAAGTTGGTTACAAATGCCAGAGAATTTCGCGAAACACTTACCAACTAGAATTAGCTGGACTAACAAGAGGAAAAAGGAACAAGATAGTTGTCAAGTCTAACCGAAATATAAAAGGACAGATTAGGTTAATTTACAATCAAATCCTACAAAGATTTGAGATTCACTTTTTGGTAGACCATGGAACCGTAGAAATTCCACCCGAACGTCAAAGTGTCGGAGTGGACAAGGGGTATACGGAGGCTTTATATGACTCAAAGGGTCAGGCTCACGGAGAAGGACTTGGAAAAGTAATCACAAAAAAATCGGATCGTATATGTGCTAAAAACCGTAATAGAGGAAAACTTTGGGCACTTCACAGAAAGTTAGAAAAATTAGATCCAGCTAAGTCAGCACGAATACTCAAAAATAATCTGACCAGAAAAACAGAAAATCGTCGTTACAGACGGAATCAATCAGAATTAACGGCCATAATAGGAGCAGCTTCTAAATCTCTCTTTAACGGGGAGTCATTGAAAGTATTTGCAGAAGATTTAACACAACCAATTAAAAACAAACGTCAGTCTAAGGCGGTATCCCGCAAGCTAAATAGTTGGATAAAAGGAGTAATGCGGGACTCTTTGCAGAAATGGGCTAATTGGACTGGCTCGGTTGTCACAGAAATTCAGCCTAGTTACACGTCGCAAATTGACTTCAGAAATGGAACCCTATTAGGGAAAAGGACTGGGGACAATTTTACCGGATTTGATGGGGTCGTGTTGCAGGCTGATTATAATGCTGCCAAAAACATCCTTGCTCGCGGTACCGACTTCGAAATAACTCGGTATATGAATAAGACCGAGGTTCAGGCGGTATTATTGCGCCGTACCGCGCGTTGTCTGAAAGGAATGGGACTGAGTCTGCTTGATGCGGTTGAGCTTGGTTGGCTTGACTCAAAACATAGCAAAACTCAGGCTTTCAAACAACTCCTCATCGAGATATGAGGAACGCCTAGACAGACGAGTGGCAGGTTTAACTCCAATTACTGTATGACCACCCCTCACTCAGGCGACAATAAATTGAACCTTGACCGTTTTGTACGGATTTATCCCGATTAATGACGGTTTAAGAGTATCTCAAACTACAGCACAATTATGTACAGCATGATCACTGTAAAAGGCAAATCATCAAGGCAAATCATCAATGGCGGTTTTGTCCAAAGTTATTTGTCTAAAGTTAATTGAAAATTGACCATTGATCATTGACAATTAACAATTAACAATTAACAAATGACCAATGAAAGCCATTGTAATGACCGCTCCTGGTACACCTGAAGTGCTCGAACTTCAGGATGTACCAGCTCCCACAATTAAAAACGACACAGAAATCCTGGTGCATCTTCATGCTGCTGGTGTTAATCCCATTGACACCAAACTGCGGCGTAGAGGCACCGTTTACCGTGACCAAATGCCCGCTATCCTAGGCTGCGATGGTGCTGGTGTGGTAGAAGCTGTTGGTGCTGGTGTCGATAAATTCCAGGTTGGTGATGAGGTGTATTTCTGTGCTGGGGGATTAGGATTATCTGGTACAGGTAACTATGCCGAACTAGCTGTTGTTGATCAGTCCTTAGTTGCCCACAAGCCTAAATCCCTCTCCTTCCCTGAAGCCGCTGCTGCTCCTCTAGTACTGATCACTGCCTGGGAATCATTGTATGACCGAGGACGCTTGGAAGCAGGACAAAAGGTGCTGATTCACGCAGGTGCTGGTGGTGTTGGTCACGTTGCTATTCAGCTAGCTAAGCTCAAAGGTGCTGAGGTTTGTACTACTGTCAGTTCTCAAGAAAAAGCTAGATTAGTGCGTCATTTAGGTGCTGACTATCCTATCCTTTACAAACAAACTAGCTTTGTCAAAGCTGCCTTGGATTGGACTGGGGGAGAGGGAGTAGATTTGGCGTTCGATACTGTGGGCGGTAAAACCTTTTATGACACCTGTGAAGTAGTGCGAGTATATGGGGATATTGTCACTCTCCTCCAACTAGACCCAGCCGAAGGTAATTTGAAGACAGCGCGGACCCATAATTTGCGCATCAGTCTAGAACACATGCTCACCCCAGCCTTGAAAGGACTCACTACAGCTCAACAGCACCAAACCGAGATTCTCCAGCAGTGTGCTAATTGGATTGATGAAGGTAAACTGAAAATTCACCTCAGCCAACGGTTCCCCCTCAGAGAAGCTGCTGCTGCTCACAACGCTATCGAAGCCGGTTCCATGACAGGTAAGGTGGCACTACTTATCCAATAAAGACAATAGTCACCAACACAAATAATCTCTAATAATGGTTTAAGGGTTCTAGCTTTCTAGATACCTAGAACCCTTATTCGCTTAGGTGCGCTTTCCATTGGGCGAGTAAATCGCTCTTGGGTCACACCTTTAGATGCGGACGAAAGGACTTGAACCTTCACGTCTTGCGACACTAGAACCTAAATCTAGCGCGTCTACCAATTCCGCCACGTCCGCTTACCGTGCGATTTAGATCATAGCATATATTTTAGCTTTTATGGCAACTGCTGGGGAAAATTTTCCCAAATCCCCCTTAAAAAGCCCCTTTATCACCTACAGCTCAACTCTCACCCCGCCCTGGAAAGCAACATACCCTTCAATAGGTTTCGCCTTCTCCTTGGTACTTGGGTAATACCAGGTTGCATCCTTAAGACCCCTTAGGTGCGCATTAGCACCTCAAGTAGGGTGGGCGTAGCCCATAGGCTTACCTACCATAGATGATAATCGCAATTGAAGGCTAGAATCCAGTCAGGAATAGTTGCCAATCCACCTCAGCCAAATCCATAGTTTGGTTAATTGTTCGCATCCTATTTCGACGAGCCCATTAGTAAACTAGTATAACTGGAGACCGCAAGTCAATATGTCTTTCACTGCTAGTGTCATTTCAGCAAAAGAATGGGGAGCTAAACCCCCAAAAAAATGGCCAGATACTACTAGACCACGATATATTATTATTCACCATACTGCTACTCCCAATGCCCCAAATGATCTATCGAAAGGAAGCTTATGGGGCTCAAGAAGTTTGGCTAGGAGTATTCAAAAATCCCACATGGATGGCTTTGGCTGGGATGACTCAGGTCACAACTTTTTGAATACCACGGGTGGATATTTACTCGAAGGTAGACAGGGTTCCTTATCAGCGATTAAAAAAGGACGTTCTGTCAGCTCTGCTCATGCTGGTAGTACTCTAGGTAACCAGTCACCGGGAATTGAAAATGAAGGCACCTTTATCAGCTACCGGATGAATGCCAAACAATGGAAAAGTTTGGTAGATTTATGTGTTTCGATTTGCAATACTACCAAGATTAGCCCAGACAATATTAAAGGGCATCGAGACTTTTCACCAACCCAATGCCCTGGAGACTGGTTGTACAGTCAATTGCCTCGGTTGCGCCGAGAAGTTCGTCAGCGCCTTGACTCCTCAGTTGAAGACTATCTCAGAGAAGGAGACACTGGTCTGAAAGTCAAAGAGCTACAGCAATCCCTCCAAACTCAAGGGTTTAGTCCCGGTCCAGTTGATGGCATTTTTGGTCCTGCTACTACCAAAGCAGTGATTTCCTTTCAGAAGTTTGAAGGACTAGATGCCAATGGATTAGTGGGTTCAAAGACCTGGGAAGCACTGAAAACTTCTTCTAAACCATCAGAGGAATCTCCTTCGGAACCAGGTAACAAGAAGCGGGAGCCTGTGCTGCTCCTTAACACCTACAAGTATTATCGTGGCTTACCTCACCAAAAACAAGCGATTGAGTGGCTAGAAAAACAACTACCAAAAGAAGTCTTGGAAGAGTTTTCAGAAAGATGGCGTAATGATCAACCCTCATCTGCGTATCTTCCTTTAATTCAAGGAGCAGTTGGATCAGAAGTAGAGGAACTACAGCAGCGGCTCCAAACCCAAGGATTTTATTCTGGTGCAACCGATGGTGATTTTGGCTCTCGGACAAAATCTTCTGTGATTGCTTATCAGAAAGCGAAAGGATTATATGCTGATGGGATTGTAGGTTCTATAACTTGGTCTACTTTGAATTTTGACTAATGGTAATGGTAAATTTTGAATTGGTTATTGGTAGTTTGCGATGACCCCTTAACCATTAATCTATACAAGAGGTGCGCTCTTCTTGGCGAATTAAATTCGCCAAGAAGAGCGCATTTAGCCGGTATTTGGGAATCCTTATGGTGGTCTTTAGTAAAGGCTACAACTGTAGGCTATGGTGATAAATCTCCCGTTAGTTTTGTGGGGCGTTTGGTGGCAATTGTTTGGATGTTTACTGGATTATTCGTGGTTGCCTACTTCACAGCAGCCATCACAGCTGATCGTCTTGAATCGAATATTTCTGATCTTATCGATCTATTCGGAAAACAGGTTGCTACTGTCGCAGACACGACCTCTGCCAGATATATGAATCAACAGCCAGTCAAGCTGATTGAATTTGAGCAGGTGGAAGATGCATACAAAGCTCTCAAAGCGGGGCAAGTGCAGGCTCTAGTTTATGATTCACCAACCTTACTTTACCAAACGTCACAAAACCGAGAATACCAGATTGTAGGTGAGTTGTTTGCTGAACAAGACTACGGCATAGTTTTGCCTCAAGGTAGTCATTATCGTGAGTCAATCAACCGAATTATTTTGCAATTACAGGAAGACGGAGAACTCACCAACCTAGAGCAAAAGTGGTTTCCTTGTGACATACTCCCACACA
>NZ_JAAHHS010000504.1 GCF_010692395.1 Moorena sp. SIO3H5 | reverse complement strand
AATAAACTCTGTGCGGATGACCGTACCCAAGCAGCTGTCCGTGCCCTCCGCTCTGGCTTAGTTATTTAAGATTATACCATAGAGTAACCTTTGACAGTTATAAGGTTAGTTGGTTGAAGGTTGAACGCGCACGCGTGGCCAAAGGCCAAGGTTCAACCTTCAACCTTCAAACCCAAATGGCTATCAAGGTCTACCTTGCTCCCATCTAGCGATCGCTTCTTGGGCAGCCTCATAGTAAGGGGTATCTTTTGGGACTAATTTTGCTGTGTTAATTGCGGAGAGAAACTTGCCTCGCGAGGCACGGGACTTAGCAATCCCATAAATCTTATCGCTAGCTTGAGCAATTAACGCTTGTGCTGTGGCATACTTCGGTTGACCCGCTGGAATCTTACGCAGGGTTGCGATCGCACGATTATAACTAGACGCTTGATTACGTTGGACTTGTTTGATGGCTGTTTGGATAGTCTGTTGATTCTGGGACTTCTGTTGGGCTAGAATTTGCCACTGTTGAATAGCATCGTTAGCCTCATGATAAACAGAACGGTTATCTTCAGGAACTAGCTGGGCAGCTGCGACCGCTCCTTCAAAATCACTTTTTTTTGCCCGTTTCGTGGCTAGATCCAAAATTGAGTGACTCCAACGAGTGATATATTTTTGTGTCTGCTCATAAAGAGGATCCCCAGGTTTTACCTGACGGGCAATTGCGATCGCATCGCTATACACAGATGCCTGTTTCGGTTCAACTAATTGTCTTGCCTGGTCCAAAGCTGCTTGATTGGCCTTGATCAGACTCGGTTCCAGGGATTTCTGTGGTTTAGTTTCCAGGGGTTTACTCTTAGAATTTGGCAAGGGAGCTGGAGTTGCCTGGGATTTTGACGCTGTAGGCAATCTTACTGGGGAATTCCTGACCTGATTAGTCTCTGGTACTGTGGTAGTTAATCTGGTAGTCTCTGTGTTTTTGATAACCTGCTGAGTAATCAAGCCTTCCTGGTTACGGACAACAGTTAAGCTCACTAGTCCTAACAACAAAGCTATACCACTACCCCAAAACAACCATTCTCGCCATGACGATAACTCTTCTGTATCAGTTTGAGGCTGGCTGTTTGAATAAGAAACTAAAGCTACTGAGTCAGATAAGGTTTGGTTTGAGCTGTCAGTGTTAGTGGGTAAAGAGCTATTCGGGTTTTGCGTTACCACCGATAAAGGTTTTTTCGTAAATTCACTCTCAAGGTGCGCGCCTCCAAGGCAGGGTTCCCCGGCCTTGGGTGGCACCTCAAGATTATTGCCATCTTCCGAAAAAACGACCTTAGTAGCTTCTGAGTCAGTGATCGGGTCAGCCCATTGATTTTCTGGTGGTGAGCTCGCCCCTTCAGGCCAAATGTTTTGTTGTCGATACTCCTGTAAAGGAATCACTGTAAGAGGAATCTGAACTGGTCGCCAATGGTGTTGGCTCAACTCCGGTAGGCGCTCTGTGAGATACTTGTCAAGATTCTCAAGGGTAATGTCAGTATGATAGTAACGCAGTGCTTCTAGAAGTGCTGAGGTGAATAAGCCATTCCCTAGAGCCGAAGCTTCGTGAGAAAACTGGTTGAGTTGACTAGAAAGTATCAGGGAAATACCCATTTGGTAGGCTAATTCCACTGTTTCAGCACCAACCGGTTCACCAGATGGCATTCCCGGTGAGCGGTTTATGTCTAACAATACCAGGATTTTATTGCCCCCCATAGTTTTGAGAGAGGAAAACAGGCATTCTATTGGTATACCTGTTCCTGGAATGTCATCTGGGTTGCCATCAATCGGCATGAGGTAGTCAACTTTATCCCAACTGACCCCGCAGCCACTGAACAAGAACCAACGCCAACTTTCTCGGGAAGCTGGACTCTGGCGAATCCTGTCGAGACATCTTAGAATATTTTCTCGGTTGGGGTAGGTTAAAAAATCATCAATCGGTGGTGAATTATCAGTTAATAAAAGAAACTCACTGGGTTGCAGATGAGCTTGGTCTACAAAAAACCCTTGTAGTCTTTGAGCATCTGCTTGACCATAGTTTAGAGGTTGTAAGAACTGATAGTGGTTGATGCCAATTGCTATACCAGCGTAATTTGCCATTTACCCCATACCCTAGCGGCTGAAACTAAATCTTATACCTAATTTTAGGTATGCCTAAATTTATTACTATTTCTGTAGTTTCCCCTTACAGGCAAATTCTCATTTAACCCTGTTTAGCTTAACCTAACGGCTTAACTTTATTAATTCATTAATTATAACACTATCGAAGCTAGTCCACCTTTCAAGGCTCTCGAAGTACAATAGTCAATCTAGTTGACTTAAAGATTTTCCTTCATGATAAGAATTGACCTTTTTCCAGCCTAATCAGAGGATACAAGACTATGTTATCCAAAGTAATCCGGCTATTGGTGTTACCCGGCTTAGTAGGGGTTAGTTGGTTGACGACAGTTGCCATTGTTCCCCAAAGCGCCGAAGCCAAGACAGCCCGTATTAATGTTACCCTGAATCGTGAGCCTGAGGAAACTTACCAAGGCTTTATGCGCCGTGCTGAAGTAGTTGCTAGAGCAGCAGCTCAACGGAGCTTCGATAGTGATATTTTGACTACAAAGGTAGCGATTACTATTCTAGGGCAAAATCAAGGAGAAATTGCCCCAGTCTTGTTGTTAGAAGTCAGCCGTCCATCCTGGCAAAGACGACCGGATGCCAAGTATTGGGCAACTTATTTTCCCAATACCCAGTTCTTACTGCGAGTTGAGGAACCTGATTTTTCGGCTCAAACTCAGCCACAGTCACTGGAACCAGTTTCCCCAAGTCCTCAGCCACGGCCAGCCAACAACCAGGCTCCTGAGCCGCCAGCCAACAACCAGGCTCCTGAGTCATCATCACCTGACAACGAGATAGAAGACCGAGATACAAGACAATGAAATAAGATAGAAAAGCTGTCTAACAATTTAAATAATTTACACTTATGGCTGTTCCTAAGAAGAAAACCTCAAAATCCAAACGGGATAAACGTAAAGCTAACTGGAAGCGCAAAGCGCATCTGGAAGCACAAAAAGCCCTCTCTCTCGGTAAAGCAGTTCTGAGTGGGCGTTCTAGCTTTGTTTATCCAACAAAGGAAGAAGAAGACGAAGAGTAGGTTTACTCCTCCCCACCGGGCTTCGGACGGCGTATCGCTTATTTTTACCATAGTTCCGGTGGGTTACGTATCACTTAGGAGGCGCTATACAGCCTGTTGCCCTAAAAGCTAGATCCGACTTTCGGGTCTCCAAGGGACTTACCTAGTTTAATAGATGTGAAGCTAATACTGAAGCTAGGCGTGAGAGTCTTGACTGATCAAGGAGTACTGTCTTCTCACCGCCGTTAATAAATTTTCAAAATTTTCTAGCCTCATTATCAGTATCCTGGTCTGTATATACCAGGGAAAGTCCAACCCTCAACCCCTACCGGACAACTATCTGAGGTCCCTATAGGTTGCTGGGGATTGAACTGGCATATTTAAAACTGATTTCTGTTTGTTAACTTTTGGTGGTTAACAAACAGAAAATCATGATTCGGGCTGTGCCAATTAGATGTATCACAGCTTAATACCATTGAGTTGAGTTTCAAGTAAGTGGCAGACAATTTACCAAACATTTTTAATGGTTAATTGTTAGATTTTGCAAGTCAATTTTGCAAGTCAATTTTGCAACTCAATGGTCAGTAACCAATCATAATTTAGTAACTCGAGCAATAATTGCCCAATGATAAGAAAACTTTTAATATCTGTAGCTGGTCGGGGACTGTGTGAAGAAATGTTCAACATGTTGGCCGAAATTCCTGCCATACAACAGGCATCGGTCACAGTCCTACATGTGGTGCCTCCTCAAGCCACGGCTGAAGCCATGTCAGCTAAGTTAGAAGAGGGGGGTAAAGTTCTAGCAGATGCGGTCAAGTCGTTAAAGGTTGACCCCAGCAAAATCACGCCCAGACTGAAACAGGGAGACCCTAAAAATATTGTTACCCAAGTGGCAGATGAAGAGGAAACCGACCTGATTATTATGGGTTCGAGAGGACTAACTCGCCTAGAAGCGATTTTGGAAAACTCCGTTAGCCAATATGTGTTCCAATTGTCTTCCCGCCCAATGTTGTTGGTCAAAGACGATGTCTACGTCAAACAAATCAGACGGGTGATGGTTGCAATGGATAAATCTGATGCTGCTCAAAATTCCTTCGAGTTGGCTCTATCCCTAGTGCGAGATATGAAGAATGTTCAACTATATCTAGCTCGTGTCATCCCAGAAGCCAAACCTGATCAACTAATGAGCAATGCTGAAACAGACCCAGTTCTTGCAGAGGCAGCAGCAAAAGCTAAAAAGCTTGGTGTTTCTTACCGTTGTGTTGTGAGTGGTGGTAAGCCCGGACCAGGAATCTGCCAGTTAGCAGAGGACAATAACATCGACTTGCTGATTCTCGGTTCTCCTGACCGTCGCCCTTCTATCGCTAAGAGTTTAGTAGATTTAGATCGATTACTGGGGAATTCCTTGTCAAACTACGTCAGAGTAAAGGCCAACTGCCCAGTGTTGTTATCACGCACAACTATTTGAAGCAGTCAGTTATTAGTCATTAGTCATTAGTCATTAGTATTGCCAGGAAACCTCTTGTTGCGTACAAGTTGTTTAAAAAGGGTTTATGATCAAGGCTTAATGACTAATTACTTAAACTTCCACCTACTTTAGATTTCACATACTTTAGTGGTGGGAGGGAGAGTCATAAATCGAGTAACAATAACTGATAATCCCGCCTAATTTAGTGGCGGGAGAAGTCAACTTAACCGTTCTTTAATTCAGTTTTTTACAAAGAATCAACGATGCTGAAAGCCCCGTGTCTTTAGACCGGGTCAGAAGTTACCGCAAAAATAAGGCAGCCTTTATGGTTGGTCGGCTATGGGTAAAAGGGTTAAAAATTTATGATTAAGGCT
>NZ_JAAHHS010000503.1 GCF_010692395.1 Moorena sp. SIO3H5 | reverse complement strand
AGTAGGGCGCGCGAGTCAGCGGTAGTGGGTAAACCCATCGCAGGAAGGGAGGGAGGGAAGGGCTGCGAAAAATGTTCAACTGTTGCTACCCCTCAAAACTCAACACTTAGCAATAACCCAAGCGAGTCAATAATAGAACAATTTCATCAATAGCACGATAGAGTGTAGTAACAGATTGGTCAGATTGATTTACCAGAATACTAAATACCAAGGTTTGATAGTTAGGAATATCAAGATAGCCGGATAAGGCTGAGACACCACTTAATGTACCAGTCTTGGCCTGGAGCTTACCAACAGCTGCGGTATCACGAAAGCGATCGCCTAAAGTGCCACTAACCTCAGCCCTAGCCAAGGATTCTCGATAAACCTGAGCTAATGGGGTTTGTGCCATCAGTCTCAGAGTTTGTGCGATCGCAAACGGACTAGCTAAATTATGGCGAGATAGCCCAGACCCATCAGCCAGACTATAGCTTTTTGCGTCAACCCCTAACTCTGTTAAGCTCTGTTGAACCGCGACCAGACCCAACTTAGGGCTAGACTCACTCCCTACCTCTGTTTCCAGTTGGTGCAATAATGCCTCAGCATACAAATTATTACTTTGCTGATTGATTTCCTTTAACAATAGCGCTAACGGAAGAGATTCCACCGCTGCCAACTCTGTGGTTGTTTGTGTATTGGTTATTTCTGTATTATTAACATTAGAACGCAATCTATTATTAACCTCTCTTCCTATCCCCTGATCTGATGATCTGACCATCTCAGCTGAACTGTCTTTTAGCAGTGCCTTAATCACAGCAATTCCCTCAGCTTCCAGGATACGGCGGAAGGACTCCAGGAAATAATTGGCTGGGTCGCGAACTGCTAACCCCCAGAAGTCTGGTGCAGCATCTGCTGCCAGTTGACCGTTAATCACTAACACCGGCTCACCTAAAACTCCCATTATTTCTACTGAGTATGGTATTTCGGCCTTACCGGTAACAGCACGATTATCCACACGCCACTGTCTAGCCGCTATGGAATCACTCCAACTAACGCGCAATGGTTTACCAGGCTGTTGTGGCAATAGGGTTAGTCCAACAGTATTTTGATTGAGAATAAGTCGATTAACTGAAGCGCCATAGTATAGATAACTATCGCTCCACTCCCAGGTTGGATTGATAATACCATAGGGACTATAGCCATCTTCTACAATTAACTGTTGCACCAACCTTACCCCTTGACCCTTTAGTTGTTGTGCCACATCTGTTAACTGGGTATTGGTTAAGCTTGGGTCTGCTTGTCCCACAATCCGTAAGGACGTCAAATAGGGGCTAGTGCCAGTACCATAAACCGGTGTGCGAATCCGGTATTGCTCACCTAGTTCACGTAACGCTGCTGCTGTGGTAAAGAGTTTGATATTGGATGCTGGGATAAAGAAACGTTCTGATTCAAGACTGTAGAGGGGAGCTGAGTCGGCTAAGGGTTGAATCAAAATCCCCCAACGCGATCGCATAAATTCCGGACGACTGATTATGGCATCAATGGCTGTAGTTAAGTCAGCAGGACAAATCTTGTCTCCAAAGGATTTCGGTTCCTCAACTACTTCAACTGCTGCCGGTGTCGCCATCACCCCTTGCTTGATCACTAACTGTACAGCTAACCACAACAGCAGCAAAGTTATTGGTTTTCCCCATCGATGTAAGGGATTTGGCATAACTCACAACTCATAACTCACAACTCATAACTGAGGTACAGGCATCAGGCGTGGAACGGGCATCAGGCGTGGAACGGGCATCAGGCGTGGAACGGGCATCTTGCCCGTTTCCTGGCGCAACTCACAACTGACCTACTGACGCCCTCAGCACTCAAATCATTTGTCTAATCCGTTAATGACTAAACTATTAAAAATTACTCATCAACGCTGGCTCATTATCCTCTCCCTATTGATTATTACACCATTAGGGATTCTTTCCAAGTACTACTCTGGTCTTGGAGAAAAATGGGTTCATGACTACTCTGGTGCTATTTTGTATGAGATTTTTTGGTGTTTATTGATATTTTTTATTATCCCCAATCGCCAAGCAATAACCCGAATTACCTTAGGAGTTTTTAGCGCTACCTGTGCCCTAGAATTATTACAACTTTGGCAAACCCCTCTATTAGCACCGATTCGTGCTTCCTTAATCGGTAAATTCATCTTAGGAACTACCTTTGTATGGTGGGATTTCCTCTATTATGTCATTGGCAGCGTCTTAGCTTGGCTATGGTTACAGCAAATTTTGCAGTTCGGTAAACTGATTAGATAATATATACCGGATCTGAAATTATTCAAAACTAACGGATATTTCCACCTTGTCTTTTGGATCTAATCCAATATATTGAGCACGAATAGTAGTACCAGATTTAACAGGAACTAGGGGAGTCATGGAGCCTAAAGACAGTAAATCACCTTTCTTCAAAACTTTACCTGATGCCTTCAAAGAATCTTTTAACCAAAGTACTACTTGTAACGGATTCCCTAATAAAGCACTACTTTTACCAACAGCTAACTCATTGCCAGCGTTATCTACCATTACAATCTTGATATTTTTTAATCGTTCTTCCCAATCAGGGGTAGCAGATAAAGGAATCGGTGTTCCTAAAACTCCCAAGCGAGCACCGACATTAATAGCTGCCAAAGCAGTGCCATCAAGACTCACTTTTGGGTCATAAACTAAATCTGGTAGTTCCATGAAGGGAATGACGGCATCAAGAGCAGCTAAAGCTTCCTTAGGGGTAGTAGCACTATTAATTTCATCGCTACCAACTCTAACCATTAAGTCTCCTTCATATACAGGTCGAGCACCGAAGTTAGCAGGGACAACCGCTCCACTTTTCAGCAACATCTTTTCGAGAAGTACACCTCGTATGGGTTCAGAGACTTTGAAGCGCTCTTGAGCAGCAGGATTAGTCAGTCCAGCTTTGTAACCTACAACGTTTCCTAAACTAGAGCTCAACTGTTGTACAAATTGGTCTTGCAAAGCCTGAGCTTGCTCAAGGGTTAGCTGAGTCGCAACTGCTCTAGCTGGGGTTTTGTTGAGATAGCTAGTTGTCAATTCCTCCACCAGACGACTATCAGGGGTTTGATCTAAAACCTTACTAGCAGAGCTACTACTTGAGTTGGAGTTGTTCTTAGCCCCAGTGAGCTTGCAGCTTGGCAGATATAGAACCGAAGCCAATAGTAAAATTGCTAGGGAAATAGATTTGATATGTTGCATGGTGTTGCTAGAGCTGTTTTCACGATTAAAACCATTTGGCATAACTCAAGAGCCGAAAATTGCTTTAGTTCCATTTTGTGGTGTTACTTCTGAGTTACAGAAGGGGAAGTATACATATAGAGAATTCACAACCAAGAGGAGGTAACCATAAGCGTAGACAAAAGCTTATCAAAAAGCTTACACAAAGGCGGGATGATTTCAGCTTATCCCATCACTGAATCAAGACACTAGTTGATCACGACTTTCGGCGAGCTAATCAGCAATCGGTAGTGTTGACGGTTAACTGTTAACGGTTGACTGAATACACTCAGCCGTCAACGGGAAATCCCATTCCCTGTCTTCGAGGATCAGCTTCAAGAGATTATTAGTCCAAGTCAGATCATGTCCGGTTTAACACTGATCTCGGAACATCTGAAATGTTTAAGTGGAGTGTGAGCGTCTTACTGACTAGCCTATAGTCAGCTAGCAAAATCCTTACACTACAAAATAACAAGTAACAAGTAACGAGTAATAAGTAACAAGTAACAAGTAACGAGTAATAAGTAACAAGTAACAATTTCCCTGAATACGAAGTGATTAAGAGGTGCGCGCCCGTTCGCGCCCCGCGTTGGGCTTTGCTTAAAGGTGCGACCCTAGGAGGCGCGCACCGCCACGGGAATTTAATTCTTAATGGGTCAAGCGCACCTCCGGACTTGCTCTCATACCTTGGCGATTAGGAAATATATCAATAAATGAAAATGAACCAATCACCAAACACTGGAACAATTTTAATCGTTGATGATAATCCCAATAATTTATCAGTTCTCTACAAAACTTTGGAAAGTGCTGGGTTTCAAGTCAGAGTAGAAATGGATGGTGAAGGAACTCTTGAGCAAGTAGAATATGAACCACCTGATCTCATCTTGTTAGATGTTAATATGCCAGGTATTGATGGATTTGAAACCTGTAAACAACTCAAAATTAATCCAATATCTAAAGATATTCCCATAATTTTTATGACCGCGTTTGCTGATATAAACCATAAGATAAAAGGATTATCGTTAGGTGCAGTAGACTATATCCCAAAACCCTTTGAACAAGAAGAGGTATTAGCTAGAGTCAGGCTCCATTTAAAACTCAATTTTTTAAGCAAAACCCTTGCTGAACAAAATGCCTATCTCCAAGATGCTAAACAAAAAGCAGAAGTAGCTAACCAAGCCAAGAGTGAATTCCTAGCTAACATGAGTCATGAACTTCGTACTCCCCTAAACGGTATTCTAGGATATGCTCAAATTCTCCAACGTGATGCGGCTAAAGCCGCCTCCAAAGGTGAACGAAATTTAACTGCCAAGCAACTGGAAGGCTTAAAAATTATTCAGAAAAGCGGTGGCCATCTGTTGACTTTGATCAATGATATCTTAGACTTCTCCAAAATCGAAGCTGGCAAAATGGCACTGTATTCCACAGAATTTAATTTACCAACCTTCTTAGAGGAAGTTGTGGGAATCATCCGCATGCGAGCTACTGAAAAAGATATTGTGTTGAGATTTCAACAAAAAACTAATTTACCGACTGGTGTTAAGGCAGACGATAAACGGCTCCGACAGGTACTGATCAACTTGTTAGACAATGCAGTCAAATTTACCGACCAAGGCAATGTAACTTTCAACGTTGGAGTGATTCAAGACCAAAACCCTACCTCCGGTGATCAGGGAAAAGATTCCAAAATCCAACATCGGACGATTCGCTTTGAGGTGATTGATACCGGGATAGGA
>NZ_JAAHHS010000502.1 GCF_010692395.1 Moorena sp. SIO3H5 | reverse complement strand
GGCGGTAGATGACGATTTACCGGAAGGTGATCACACCAGCACCATCAGCTACGAGATTACCAGCACTGGGGATGAGGCCCAATATCCTGATACTCTCGAAATCCCATCCACCGAGATCACCATTACTGATAATGACGCAGATGATGTTGGTCAAGTTCTGATCAGCGAGATTTCTGGTCTCACGGAAGGGGGAGAGCCTGGTACTTATACCATTGCTCTCGACACTGAGCCAGCCGGACCAGTAGAAATCAAGATTATGGCGGATGATGAGAGTGAAATCAGTCTCGATGGGGAGACCTTCTCCACAGAAGTAATGGTTACCTTAGAGGATACTACTCCCACAACCATTACGGTAATGGCGGTGGATGACGATTTCCTCGAAGGTGATCACACCAGCACCATCAGCTACGAGATTACCAGCACTGGGGATGAGGTCACATATCCTGATACTCTCAATATCCCATCCACCGAGATCTCCATTACTGATAATGAGAGTGTTACCACAACCCCAGAGATTATAATCAGTGAGAGCCCGATACTATTTGAGGGTGGTACTGGTATCTACACTGTTGCCTTAACTAAGACTCCCACCGGAGAAGTAGAAATTACCATCAACGCTGATGATCAAACTGAAATCAGTTTAGATGGAACTACCTTTGCTTCAGAGCAAGTGCTTACCTTCAATGAGGCAACACTTCAAACTATCACAGTGCGAGGGCTGGATGATCAAGAGGTTGAAGGGGATCACGAAAGTACCATCAGCCACGAGATTACCCAATCTGAGGACACTGTGAACTATCCCCTGGGGGATGTTGGGTTAGTCACTGCCAGTATTTTTGATAATGACATCCCCATTGTCACGATCACTGCTACTGACCTTGAGGCAGCGGAAAAAGACCAAGACCCAGGCAGCATCACCATCACTCGTTCCGGAGACACTACTGAAGAACTCACTGTCAGTTACATGACCTTTGGTAGCACTGCTACCGCAGATGACTACAGTGAAACCCTCAATGGGTCAGTCACTATTGCTGCTGGTGAGTCTTCCGTTGAGCTGAAAATCACTCCAGAAATCGATTTCCTAATCGACGAAGGTGATGAAACGGTTAACTTGGTCTTAAACAGCAGCCAGGACTATAACTTAGTTGGCAACACTTTTGCTCAGATTACCATTGCTGATGACACCTCGTCAGTTCCTGACAATAGTACCAGGTTTGTCTGGAATAATCCACTCACAGGAGAGAATATCCTGTGGAAGATAGATGCTACTAAGCAGGTAACTACAGTTACCCTTCCTACATTGGATCTCAATTTCGAAATTCAAGGTAGTGGAGACCTTAATGGCAACGGTGACAACCAAGATGTTTTCTTGCTGAACACAGTAACCGGAGCTATTCAATACTGGCAAGTGCAAGGTGAGGAAATCAACCAGGTGGTGGTTGATACCGGTGAAGTCAACCTCCTGGAATGGGAAATCCAAGAATTTGCTGACTTTGACGGTGATTCCAAAGATGATATCCTCGCCTACAAGTCAGATACTGGAGAAGTTGCTATCTTGACAATAGATGCTGAGACACTGGTGAATCAGGGGATCCTTGAACGGGATGGTCAGCCTTTACTGATAACGCCAGACACTGGATGGCAAATCCAGGGTGCCGGGAACTTCAATGGTGATGATGGTCCAGATCAGATTCTCTGGCACAACCAGAATACTGGAGAGGTTGGCATATGGGAGATAGATGGCAACGAACTAGCGGATGCTGCATTTGTTACACGAAACGATGAGCCTGTACTAGCACCATCATCAACTGGATGGCAAATCGAAGGTGTGGCGGACTTCAGCGGCGATGGCCAACAGCAGATTCTCTGGTACAACTCGGAGAATGGATACATTGCCACATGGCAGATGTTTAATAAGGAACTAGTCGAAGGTGCTATCATTACACGGGATGGTCAGCCCTTATCAATACTACCTTCAGAGGGATGGAGTATTCAGGGTGTTGCAGACGTAAATCAGGACGGCAAGTATGATATCGTCTGGAACAACAATAATACTATTGCTGTTTGGGAGTTGGATGGCCCTGAATTGGCCAATTCAATGACCATCGAGCAGCCACCCGAGGCCGGTTTCAACCCTACGCTTATCTAAGCTATACTGCACAGGGTCATAACTTGAACTGATTAAACATCAGAACTAGCACCCCAAAACAGCGGAATTGGTATCAGTAGTTCCAGTGAGCTGAGCCGAAAAAACC
Source organism: Moorena sp. SIO3H5 (assembly GCF_010692395.1). Lineage (GTDB taxonomy): Bacteria > Cyanobacteriota > Cyanobacteriia > Cyanobacteriales > Coleofasciculaceae > Moorena. Next base: position 2,748 of record NZ_JAAHHS010000502.1, on the reverse strand, counting down.
CCTTACTTAGTAAGGGGTTTTTCTATGTTTCTCAACCTTCCTGTTGATCAAGCCTTCTTGGGTGTGTTTCCCGTTTTAGAATTCCTGAAAAGGATTTGCCTTAAACGCGATCGCCAATTTCTGCCAACTCACGTCCACCAAAAATTGCTGAACTATCAGAGTAGAACTTAAACTCCATTAAGTTATAGAATGGATCTTGCAGGAAGAAGGTGCGATGCTCTGTCAGTTGACCGGGAAAGCGAGTCTTGGGTTGCTCGTAGAAGGGTAATTGTTTTTCTTGAGCACGGGAAAGTAAGGCTTCCCAATCACCCAGGGATGTAAAAACTAACCCGAAATGTCTAGGATAAATACCCCGCTGAGGTGTCAGGGGTTCTTTGGTTAGGTGAGCTACGAGTTGATGACCGTATAAATTCAGAATCACCGCATGGCGCGATTCTCTACCGATTGCGCAACCAAGTCCATCACCGTAGTAAACTTTAGTTTGCTCAATGTCGGTAACGGGAAATGCGAGATGAAATAGGACTGGTTTCATAAGTTTTGATTTGAAGGCAAAAGGGTTGTAGGTTATAATTGTATGTTTTGAGGTTTGTTCGCGTAGCGTGGCCGTTCGCGTAGCGTGGCCTAAAGGCCAAAAGGCCAAAGTTGTTCGCGTAGCGTGGCCTTTGGCCAAGATTTTAAAGTTTGTTCGCGTAGCGTGGCCTTTGGCCAAGGTTTTAAAGTTTGACAGTTGTTGGGCCTTGGCGTTCTGTTTAGGGTCAGTTTTTCTTACTCAGGAGTTCATTTTAGGGTAGTTTCAAGGTTTTGAAGAAATTCAACTTTATTTAAGAATCTGACCTAATCTTGTATCCGGTTGTTTCAGTAGTGTGCTTTGTTGTTCGTTTTTTGGATAATGGAGAATGGGAAATGAGTGGTGGAGTAATGGCTCGCAAGCAATTACAATTACCAATTAACAATTACTAATTATTAATATAACTATTTGGCTATGCTTGATGATAGTCTTTATTTAAATCCTTGGCTTGTTGCTGTTGCAGTGAACACAGTTTTCCTGGCCATGGTATGGATAGCCCCCAAAAAATTACTCACCCCTGCTGGGATCATCCATGCTTGGATATTAGGCGTACTGATTTGGGGTACTCTGAACTGGCCAGGTTACACAGTAGTCGGATTTTACTTTTTGGTAGGGTCTGCTGTCACCCGCATTGGCATGGCGCAAAAGGAAGCGGCAGGAATTGCAGAAAAGCGTTCCGGTGCTAGGGGACCAGAGAATGTTTGGGGTTCAGCACTGACTGGAGCGATTTGTGCCTTGGGTACCCTACTAGTGGATGCTCCTTACCAACAGTTATTGTTACTAGGTTATGTCGCTAGTTTTGCTACTAAGCTGTCCGATACCACTGCCAGTGAGGTGGGTAAGGCTTACGGCAAACGGACTTTTCTGATTACTACTTTACAGCCAGTAGCCCGGGGAACAGAAGGAGCTGTAAGTCTTGAGGGAACCCTAGCTGGAGTAATTGCATCAGCTGCGATCGCATTTGTGGGTTGGGGCGTTGGTTTGGTTAACTTAACAGGAGTATTTTTCTGTGTTATTGCTGCCTTCATCGCTACCAATCTGGAGAGTGTGATTGGTGCGACACTGCAATCTAAATTGGAATGGCTGACCAATGAAGTCGTGAATATTATTAATACTATGATTGGTGCGATCGCTGTTGTGCTGTTAGCTCTAGCATGGCAGTGGATCAGCTAGGTATGAAGAATGAAGCATGAAGTGTTAAGTGTTCAGTCTAAAACATTAAGGATAAAAACATACAACAAGCTCAAGCAACTAATAAATCTAATAAATTGAGATAGCGTTAGACTCCCGACTTCCGAGTTCCCACTTCATAGCTTCATACTTCATACTTTATAATTTATTCAGATAGTGGTCCAAAGACCATCTGTAGAACCATTGGTTCACCACCTTCCCGGTGATACCTATCTGCCCACTGGCGGATAATTTCATCTAACTCTTCCATGGCCTGATTGATTTTCTCTGGCGGGATATCTAGTTCCTCCAACCCTCGCATGACTTGCGGCTGACGCTCTGCCCAGTTTCTCATTAACCGGAAGTATCGCGCTGTTTCGTCAATCATGGTGTAGGTGCGGGCTTTGTCATCTACTGGTGAGTAATATGCACTGGTTAGAGCGTAGTAGGGTAAGCCACCGGTGTGATCGATTCTGGTGACAGTTCCTGAATAGGTTAAGCGACGCTTGATGTGTTCAGCTAGAGCTTCACTCAAGGGCAGACGTCGCTTTGGTGGTAAGTCTTCTTGGGATCTCCGGTGCAGAAATTCTATTAATTCAAAGAATTGTAAGGAATTGATGATCTGGGCATCCGGCAGGTGATCTGGCAACTTAATCTCAAGATTGCGCTTTTCTTCCAGGTCAAGGCTGGTGCCATTGATACGAGATTGCCCTGGTTGCCAGGGATAGTGTTCCATCCAGACATAGGGAAACTGAATCAGATAGCGAGGTTCCTGAGACCCCAACATCTTGAGCAGTTTCCCTTCTGTTAACGCTTGTCGAACTTCCTCAACAATGACCTTTACCCGCTTTGGTTCAATGTGATGCAAATGCCCAGTCATGCGGATATTGCCATCTTGCTCCAGATAGGTCATGTAGATGGCACATTTGGCAGCGGTTGCTGCTGCATCTAGAAACGCCCCATGTCGGTGTCCACTAGTCCGCAGGGGGGGGGGATGGCCGGGACGAGGG
>NZ_JAAHHS010000501.1 GCF_010692395.1 Moorena sp. SIO3H5 | reverse complement strand
AGTGACCAAGACATACCCTTTGAGAAGTTGGTAGAAGAGTTGCAACCTCAAAGGTCTCTATCCCAAAACCCCTTATTTCAGGTAATGTTTGCCCTTCAGCAGGAGGAAATATTCAAACCATCCTTTAGCTTACCTAACTTGGAAGTAGGTTGGTATGAAAGAGTTGAAGCCGAAATGACAGTGCCGTTTGACATGGAATTACACCTATGGCCAATAAAAGAAGAAATCACAGGAATTTGTGCCTATAACCGAGACTTGTTTGAAGCCGAAACTATTAGTCGGATGCTGTCACATTATGAAAACTTACTCTCAGCAGTAGTAGAGACGAGCGAGCGACCTATTAGCCAGTTGCCATTAATGACACAGAAAGAGCTAGACCAGATACTGGTAGAGTGGAACAATACGAAAACAGATTACCCAGATGAAAAATGTATCCATCAGTTATTTGAGGAACAGGTCAAGAAAACACCAGATGCAGTAGCAGTAGTATTTGAGTCACAGCAACTTACCTACTTCGAGTTAAATTTTCGAGCTAATCAATTAGCTAACTACTTGCAAAGTTTGGGTGTCAAACCAGAATTTTTAGTGGGTATCTGTGTAGATCGTTCCTTAGAAATATTAGTAGGTTTATTAGCCATACTCAAAGCCGGAGGAGCTTATGTACCTATTGATCCAAATTATCCCTCAGAACGTATTAGTTACATAATTGCTGACTCTCAAGTTTCGGTGTTACTAACTGTAGAAAAATTACTTGATAAATTAACACAACTCCAAATCAAAAAGAATTGTGTACTCAAAGGCCAACAAATAATTTGCCTAGATGCTGAGTGGAGCCAAATTTATCAGGAAAATTACAGAGATATTGTGGAAACAGAGGTAAAACCAGATAACTTAGCCTATGTGATCTATACATCAGGTTCTACAGGAAAACCAAAAGGGGTAGCAATTGAACATCAGTCTTTGACCAATCTTGTGCAAGCAGTTCGGACTGAGTACGGAATTAACAATGATGATCGTGTTCTCCAATTTGCTTCGATTAGTTTTGATGTAGCAGCGGAAGAAATTTACCCCTGCTTGGTCTCTGGAGGCACTCTAGTTCTGCGAACTAATCAAATGTTAAATTCTGTATCTGATTTCGTAAAAAAATCTCAGGATTGGGAAATAACCATTTGGGATTTGCCTACAGCCTATTGGCAGGAAATAACTCGCCAACTAAAACAAACTTCTTTACGGCTTCCCCAGTTACTAAGGTTGGTGATTATTGGAGGAGAACGAGCGCTGCCTTTAGCCGTAAAAAGTTGGTATGAGGAAGTAGGCGACTATCCTCAACTAATCAACGCTTACGGACCAACAGAAGCCACAGTAGAGGCTACCCTCTGCAAAGTAACAGCAGAGATGATGCTCCGCAACGCTAATGCGAACGCGCTCCAGAAAGAATTACCAATAGGACGTCCTATTGTTAATGTCCAAGCCTATATCCTAGACAAACATCTTCAAGCAGTCCCTATCGGTATACCTGGTGAACTCCATCTTGGAGGGTCAGGTCTGGCCCGAGGCTATTTGCATCGCCCCGAACTCACAGCAGAAAAATTCATACCTAACCCTTTCGAGGGTGACAACTCTAAACTATATAAGACGGGAGACTTAGCTAGATATTTACCCGATGGCAAAATTGAATATATCGGTCGAATTGACAACCAGGTAAAAGTGCGAGGATATCGCATCGAAACAGGAGAAATAGAATCGACTTTAACTCAACATCCCACAGTCAAAGAAACAGTGGTATTAGCAACAGAAGATAACTCTGGTAATAAAAGTCTAGTTGCTTATATAGTGCTCTTAAGTGAAACTCCAGAAGGATCACAGACAGAACAAATAGGGAAATTGAAACAGTATCTCAAAGAGCGGTTGCCGGAGTATATGATACCAAGCGGGTTTGTACTGTTGCCACAACTGCCACTGACTCCCAATGGCAAGATAGACCGTAAGGCATTACCTGTACCAGATGTGGCCAGTAGTGTGTCCACAGAATATGTAGCTCCTGAGACGGAGACACAGAAAGCATTAGCAGAGATTTGGCAAGAAGTGTTGGGAATAGAACAGGTAGGAATACATGATAACTTCTTTGATTTGGGGGGTCATTCTCTAACCGCAGTAAAATTAGTTTCTAAGATATCCACAATTTTCAACATTAGTCTCTCAGTAAAAACTTTGTTTTTACAACCAATAATTGCTGATTTAAGTAATAGTATCACAGAATTAGTACAAAATAAAAATTTCTCTACACAGTCAAATAATCAATTAATCAAAAATGAATTTTATAAAACATTAAAAGATAAAGTTGTACAAACTAAAAATTCCGAGTATGTACAATTTAAATCTCGCTCTTTGTCATCCTTATTTTCTGTGGGTAAAATTCATCCTGTCGATGCAGCAGCCTTAGGTTATTTAGAAGAATATAATCCAGAACTGTTTGATTATAGTCGAGATTATATTATTGAAAATATCTTTGAAAATCTTCCTTTTTGGGTAATGGTCAAACAGACTAATTGGGGTCGCATTGCAATAATATTGTTGCCTCGATTTGTTTCTGACTTATATAGCAATCAAGATGATACAGTACAGGCAACTATTGAAGCATTAGAAATGGCGGGAAGAATTGGTGCTAAGTTTGTTTCTTTGACTGGTTTAATTCCTTCTGCTACTGATTATGGTTTGGCAATTACCAAGGCAATTGCAAATCGTCAGGATTTGCCAAAAATTACGACGGGACATAGAACAACTGGTGCTGCTGTTGTACTGACTATTAAGAAGATATGCGAGCAAGGTGGTCGAGATTTAAGTACAGAAAAAGTAGGATTTATTGGCTTAGGTTCTGTGGGAATGAATGTGTTGCCGTTAATGTTAAAATGCTTGTCACATCCTCAAGAAATTACTCTTTGTGACGTTTATGATAAGTTAGAATTTATGGAAAATATTAAACAAAATTTAGTCCAAAAATTTGGCTTTAAAGGTCAGATAAATTTGGCATTATCAAAAACAACAGTTCCAGAACAATTTTACGAGTCTACTTTAATTGTTGGAGCTACAAATGTCCCAGACGTATTAGATATTATGCAGGTTAAGCCTGGTACGCTCATTGTTGATGATTCTGGTCCTCATTGTTTTTCAGTGGAGCAAGCTATTCAGCGTTTTCAGGAACGAGAAGATATTTTGTTTAGTGAGGGTGGAATGTTGCGATCGCCATATCCTATGAAAACAACAATTCATTTACCACCCTCTGTAGAAAATATATTGAATAACGCTCAAAAGTCATCAATTTTTTCAAATCCTTTTAATATCATGGGTTGTGCTTTTTCTGGTTTACTTTCATCTCAGTTCGAGCAACTGGAGCCTACTGTAGGAATTTGCGATGGAGAACAGTCTCAATTACATTACCAAATTTTGGAAGAATTAGAATTTGAAGCGGGCGATCTACATTGTGAAGAGTATGTACTTCCAGAAAAATCAATAGCCAATTTTAGACAGCGTTTTGGCAAAGATTTGTAAGGATTTAGGTGATAGCAATCGCTGTTTAAGTCTGCGTTCGAATATCGCAGACTTCATAATAAAAAAGATATCTGATTATTTTTTGTGTTATTATTATCAGATATTAATCGTAGGGTGGGCAGTGTTATTATTATCAGAGATTAATCGTAGGGTGGGCAGTGCCTCAGATAACTTGAAAAGCTGACAATCGTTAAAGAGAATTGAGAATTGAGTACAGAATAAAAATGTTAGCGTGCGCGTGGCATTTCTTTGCTGAGAATCGAATTTTTTGGTTCTTTAGTACCTGCTATGCGCTCATTTCAGGTAAAAAAACAGAAAGCTTACTCTACAAGTGATCCAGAGGTGCGACCCGTGGCGAATTTAATAATTAGATGCGGAAAGCGCACCTAAGCGCTGCCGTGGTTTCCCCCATAAGCGACTGCATCAAGAGAATTATTTAGGATTGCTATATGTTACAAGCTTTGTTATGTCCCTGATAGCTATAAAGGATACTATTTTTAAACTTTTGTCAAGTACCTTTTTAACTAAATTAGATGATATTACCATTGTAAAATTTCGCCATAAACTTATTGATTGAACACAATAATTTATGAAACTTAATTCTAATAAATAGAAGTATTTTTTACGAAAAATGAGAGCTATATCCCTTGTATTGTCTGTTTTATAACTATTTTCCTACCAAAAAAAAAGTGTTGACTTAATCAAAAAATAATGATAATATACCAAAGGTTATTAAGCCGCCTATCTAAGAGTATGCTATTGTAATCTCAAAACATACATATGAGATCCATCACAACAAAGCTCAAACTTAATAACAAACAGAAAAACATGATGGCTCAACACCCAGGAGCATATGATGTTTAAACTGGGGTTTAAATTTGTGTAATATCGATATTTAAACCCAATTATAAGGAGCAAAAAATGCGGTGGCCTTGACTTCAATGCCTGTGGTTGAGTAAGCGCAGACGGTCTCAGGGTCAGCAGTAATTAAACATGATCAGATGGTCACGTTATGTGACGTTTGTATGTATCATTTTTGTGGAGCAGTGTAGATGTGATGTGATTCGGAATGTTAAACTGCACTTGTAGGGGGGTAAGTGTTTGTTTTACACCAAAAAGATAGATTATTATTTCAGATACTTACACTACAATTAGTCCCTTGACGTAAGTTATGAATAATTGCAGATCGCTATTTGCATATAACTGGAAGCTTAAAAAATGACAAATACAAATAAAGAACCAATTGCAATTATTGGCATGGGATGCCGTTTTCCAGGGGCTAAAAATCCAGAAGCATTTTGGGAATTATTATGCAATGGTGTAGATGCAATAACAGAAGTACCACCTGCCCGATGGGATAACGAATTATTTTATGACGCCGACATCTCCAAGCCAGGGAAAACGAACAGTCGGTGGGGTGGCTTTCTAGAGCAAGTAGATCGATTTGACCCGAAA
>NZ_JAAHHS010000500.1 GCF_010692395.1 Moorena sp. SIO3H5 | reverse complement strand
TGCCATAGGCCAATCGCATCTGTGATAGTAGCAAACTGGCAAGATGCCAGTTCCACCAGTTGTAGAGGCACTATTAAACTAGTATGCGTTCGCATCTGTGATAGTAGCAAACTGGCAAGATGCCAGTTCCACCAGTTGTAGAAGCACTATCGGAACAGTAAGGATACACATCTGTGATAGTAGCAAACTGGCAAGATGCCAGTTCCACCCCTGATGCCCTCAGCAAACTGGCAAGATGCCAGTTCTACCCATTATTTCTAGAGACACTATCGGATGGGGTAAGTGCTCGCATTCTACTTCCCTGTTCCCTGTTCCCTGTTCCCTGTTGCCTATAGCGAACTAGAATCAAGACTTGCCGCTTCACCAGGAGTTTCAGGCAAGTGTATACCACACTCTTGCTTAAGGCCATGAAAACGGGTATCCCGTTCATCCTGATCATCGAAGGATAAAGGTCGGCTGGAATGCCAATCACCGACGGTTGTATAACCCTCATCAAACATAGGATGATAGGGTAAGTCATGAGCGGTGAGATACTTATAGATATCCCTAGAGTGCCAGTTAAGAATTGGCAAAATCTTGTGCTGATCTCCCTGCTTGTTAACCCAGCCCATCGTCTTGCGGTGGTCAGTTTGTTGCTTGCGCAATCCTGCTAACCATCCCGTTGCGTTTAGTTCCTGCAAAGCCCGTTGCATTGGTTCGACCTTGCGGATCTGGTCGTAGCGGTTGAGGGATTCTACATCATTCTTTTCCCAGAGTCTGTCATACAAGGCTTCCATCCGTGCTGGACTCATGGCAGACTGGTACACTTTTACATTCAAGTTGAGCCGTTCGATCAACTCCTCGGCAAATCGATAGGTTTTCACCGGTAGGTAGCCCGTATCTATCCAAATTACTGGTATATCTGGAACGACACTAGTGACCAAGTGCAGCATGACCGCTGACTGGATCCCAAAGCTGCTACTCATCACTAAGCCATCACCAAAGGTTTCAGCTGCCCATTCTACGATTTTGGTAGCGCTAGCCTCAGCAAGTTGCTGATTCACTGCTTCCAAATCCAGCTCAATTTGGTTTGATGTCACCCCGGTCATGGGGTCTAACTGCTGAGATTGAGGCTGGTTTGTTTTCCCATTCCCATCGAGGTGATCAGGGCTTTGGATAGCTGCAGCCTGTTGGTTTCCAGAAGCTTGATCAGAAGCGATCAGATTCAGTCGCGGCATGGTGGTAGTATCTTGTTTTTACTCTGGATATATTGTTATGGTAGTTTATTCGTGAATAATCTCTTTCGGGAGAGGCAAAAGGCAAAAGGCAAAAGGCAAAAGGCAAGAGGGAACCCTGATCTGACTCCCGATTCCCGATTCCCGATTCCCTACTCCCTATAATCTTAAGAATCTTCTTCAGTTATGGGCTCGCCGATATCAAATATAATCACAAAGTTCGCATCGGGCATTAGCCGTTTCAGAGCCTGCATATGACCCTCCGCATCGGATCGTTTACGGAACCGAGCAACAATTACTCGTTGCATCTTGGGCAATAGGCGCACCACCACCCATGGATGTAGGCGTTCAGCATAGGACATAATCTAATGTATCTCCTGTTATAGGGGGTCCTAGAGCCAGCCTTCAGCCTGCATATCTTCAGGCTGGCTCTTCCCGTTTAACCTTTCGTTAAACGTCTGGGGCAATTTCATTATAACATAAAAAATATTATATTATAACATATTTTGAAAATATTTGTAACAAAGTTGTGAGGGAATCGGGAATCGGGAATCGGGAATCGGGAGTGTGGGAGCTGTGGAGAGATGGGGCGTCAGATCAGTGTTATTTCTTGCCTATTGTATGCAAGCCTCTTGCCTCTTGCCTTGCCCATAGCGCTCTATCAAAACGCCCTGAAATTTGAGAACCCCCGCGCTTTTAGCCGGGGTCAGAAGTTACCGTAAGAATAAGGCAGCCTTGTCAGCCATGCAAAGCGCGAGTGGGGGAAACCCCCGCGTGAAGGCGCAAATCACGCTAATCATAAAGTTTTAACCCTTTTGTTCATAGCCGACCAACCATAAAGGCTGCCTTATTCGCGCGCGTCTCCGGGATGAAAAAGAGAGACTGGATTCATCCAGTCGTGTCCTCTATTTGACTTCTCGCCCAACGTTCTATAAATTCACCAACACTGGTGTTCGAGTCCTTGGCAGAAAGTTGCAACCATTTCCACACACTGTCGGTGAACATTATAGTGTGTGGCTTTTTTAGCTCGTTGTAAAGGACAGGAACTCCCCTCATCTTTTTTCGGGATTTTTTATGGTTTTGACTTGACATCTTTAGAGCCTACGTATACCCTAAATCTAGGATAACAAAGAAGGTCGAAGTTATCAAATGTACAAGACGATACCGATAAAAGCTGTCTTATCAGATGAAGAGAAAGCGTTCTGGGAATTCCAATGCCGACAGGCTAATAGTTTATTCAACTGCGCTATTTATTACGCTAAACAAAAACATTATAAATGGCTGGAAGAGCAAGAAGCTTTTACTACTTATTGGCGTGGAGATGAATTAAGAGCGGGTTGGAAAACTTATAAATGTGTGATCAAATACCCCGAAATAGATAAAGCTCTCAAAATGTCTCCTCACTACAAGGGAATGGCGGCTCAATCTGCTCAACAAACCTTAAAGACTGTAGGGGAAGCGATCGCAAGCTACAACCAATTAGTAGGACTGTATTATAAGGGAGAAGTAGATAGGCCAAGGTTTCCTCGTTACAGGAAATCAGGTGGTCTTGCCTCTGTTACTTTCCCCAGGCAAGCACTCACCTATAAAAAGGGTTTGTTCTACCCTTCGGTTAGTAAAGAGAGTAAACCAGAACTGCTAACTCAGATCACCTTAAACCCTCCAGGATTTATAGACCCCGAGTGGGTCAAAGAAGTTACTATCCGTCCTTGCTACCGTCAGTTATGGATCGATTGGGTTATAGACGATGGGAAGCAGCCATTAGCCACGAACCCAGACCTCGATTACTCCCAAGCCTTGGGCATAGACCATGGTGGGGATAACTGGCTGACCGGCGTTTCGACCTTAGGAAAAAGCTTCATCATTGATGGCAAGAAACTTAAGGCTCTCAATCAGGGTTACTCCCGGTTAGTAGCTAAACATAAAGCTGGGAAGCCGGAGAGATACTGGGATTCGAGTCTAGACAGAATCCAGCTAAAACGAAATAATCAGATGCGAGACGCAGTAAATAAAGCTGCTCGCTTTATTGTTAATCGTTGCCTCCACGATGGAATAGGTAATGTTGTGTTTGGCTGGAACAAAGGGCAGAAAAACCGTTCCAATATGGGCAGAAGAGGCAATCAAAATTTTGTAGCCATTCCCACAAATAGGTTCATAGAAAGGCTCAAGCAGCTTTGTTCCGAGTATGGGATAAAGCTCGTAATCACCGAAGAGTCATACACGAGCAAAGCGTCTTTCTTAGATAGGGACTCCTTACCGAAACTAGGTGAAAAACCCGCAGGATGGAGACCATCTGGCAAAAGAGTTAGGCGTGGTTTGTACAGAACTGCTTCCGGACAATTGGTTAACGCCGATGCTAACGGCGCTGCCAATATTATCCGCAAAGTAACCACACAGTCATTTGATTTGACTAAGGTGGCTAGGGGAGCCTTGACACTCCCGCACCGGTACGATTTATTTAGTGACTTGTCTAAATCATATCGGAATAAGGGTGGAGCGGTATGGGTTTACCCTACCGCGTAACATCCTTATAGAATCCCCCGTGCTTCAGCCGGGGGAGATGTCAAAAAAAAACCAGCCATTGAGAGGGGCTGGTGATACTTGCTGTGTTGGGAGGAGAAAACCTAGGGCCAATACGCTTACAGTGTGCCTTTATCCTTGGCTGTGAGCTCAAGGTCTTAAGGACGTAGTGGTCCTCGGGTAATCAGTTATGTAAACAAATGTAACTAAGTTTTCCAAAAATCGCAACATTTCTTAATAGTTTTTTCGGTAACAGCGAGCTGATTCCCGATTCCCTGTCAATAATTTCAGGCTCCTACTTGGGAAATCAGATAAGCGCCGGATAGGGCTGCTACTGTGGCGAGAATGGTAATCCAAATCGGATAGTAGCTGCGAATTGGTTTATCGTCTTCGATACTGATGGTTTCAATATCAATCCAGGGATTAACACCCCGGCGAAACCAACCGGTGACGATTACGTTCTGGTTAACTAAATTACTAACACGGGTGGGTTGAGGTAGGATATTACCTAGTGGTCCGAGATAGGAACAGTAATTTAGTCTGACTAAACCTGTCGGGGTTTGTAATATTAAATCTTGTCCGAGCCAATTACGTAATCCTGAACGTCCTAATAGTTTTCCGCTTAAGAGAACAGGACGACTATCGGGAGGTAGAGTAGCGTTAGTAGCGAAATAATCTCCTAAGTCGGGGTCAGTACCGATATTGGTAGGTTTGAGGTCGGGAAAGTAATTATTAATCCAGAGAAAGACACTGATACTAAAGGCAATTAAGATACAAGCATCGATAAAGGAATTGGCATTATGTAGCCAAATTAGCTGCCAAATGTCGAGCAGGTCAGACAGTTTACCAATTATCCAAAGTATCCCTCTTAGGCCTGCCCCCATTATTACGCCAAAAATTAGGGTACTTTGTAGCAGTGGCAAGGCTTTGTAACTGTTGCTGAGTTTAGAGAAAAATTCAGCTCGATTGCGACTGGCAGGAATTAAAGCGGGTAACTCTAGTTCGGCATGAAGCTTGAGAAAGTGGGCGTAGCGCTTAGGTAAATGTAACCGTTCTCCCAGTAGGGGATGGGCAGAGTTGATGATTAACCAGTAGCGGTAGGGATTAGTACAGTCCCATTTCAAGATGTCTTCAAACGGGGTGGTGGGGGAAAAACTGCCGATAACCATGGCTTGCTGATAACCGACGGGGAGTAAGACATCAAAGCTTTCTAATAGCCCACTGGTTTGGCCGGAAATTTGGATGTCTTCGCTTATCCCTAGGGCAATTTTTAGTAAGGCGCGGGTCAAGA
>NZ_JAAHHS010000050.1 GCF_010692395.1 Moorena sp. SIO3H5 | reverse complement strand
ATAGTAAGCTGCGAGGGCGAACTCTCACGGAATTGGAGAAATTAGATTGGAGTGAATTAGACCGAGAATTTGTCCGCTATGCGGATTTTTTAAGCAATTTATTAACTGAGTTGACCCGTCGCACTGTAGTACCTAAGTCCAGCCCGATTATGATTCGTGGCATCTCAGAGGTGTTGCGTCAACCAGAATTTGCGGAAATAGACCAGACTCTAGACTTGCTGCATCTGTTGGAAGAGGAACAGGAGCAATTGTGGTCAGTAATCTTTAAGGTACCGGAAGAGTTGGAATTTAAGTCTCGTGTGAAAATTAGGATTGGTGCAGAGAATTCCTTGGAACCGATGCGTGGCTGTACTTTGGTATCTGCTAACTATCAGCAAGATAAAGTCCCAGTGGGAAGTGTAGGGATTATTGGACCAACTCGCATGATTTATGAAAATGCGATCGCATTAGTGCAAGCAGCAGCGGATTATCTAACGGAAGCCTTGAGTCAACCAGCTTAAAGCAACCTCTTACGGTAACAGCAAGACCTTGATCGGAAACGATTAATCTAGCTCTTTGTCTAAATTATTCTAATTACTATACTTAACCGGACTTGAACAATTTCTAAGTCCCAACTCATTTGCCTCCCTAAAACAGAGAGCATTGATCACCATAGGTAGAGATGCACCCAAATCCACCCATTCCCCTTGCCACTGGGTGGGCAAGTCACAGATTTTTGTAGCTTCTTCAGAGTTTAGGAGGTAGATCTTCAGGAAGGTCCGTATCTTTTCTGCTTGTCTCAGCAGAAGACTCACTATGAGCCGAGATTTTGTTGATCATCTCCTGGATTTGACTGTTTAAATCTAAATTTTGCCAAATCTGAATCCCAGCGTTAGCTCCGACAAGTATTGCGCTTACTACCGCTATCGGAGTTCTCATTTTTCTGGAAAAGTCTATTAGAGTCGCAGGTTTCATGTGGGCAGCTTAAATGATGTACATCTTTTGTATATCATACGTATAGCGAATTTTGCCACTATCAGACAAGTTGACGTAGGGGATATTTTTTTCAAAATAGCCTAAATACCTATATTAACTGGGTTATGGGAAGCATATTATAGTAATTTATGATCACAAATCAGCTATAATACGTATATCAATATTTAATAAAAAAGCTATAATACGTATATCACTTAATTTCAATACATTGTCATGTCTAGAAAACTAGTTAGCTTCAGACTATCTGAAGACCTAGCACAAGCCCTCAAAGACCGCGCTGAGGAGAAGGGCATTTCAGTTACAGAGTTGATCAACAGACTCCTCAGACAGGGTTTGGAAACCGATGACTCAGTAGAAGAGCGTTTAACAGTAGTAGAAGCCTCCGTTGAGAACCTCAGAAAACAAACCAATGTTACTGATCTCGCACTTGCGATTCAAGGAGTTGCTCAATCCCTGGGAGGATCCACTGTACCTAAGACTGACTCCAATGTAGAAAGGCGTCTGGATGAATTGCAAGAGTTATTCCTGGAGATGAACGAGAATCTAAACCAGGTGCTGGATCAGGAGCCAAGCAACCGTCAACCTCGGTCTTCTGTATCAAAGGGGTCTAAATCAGCGCGATTGCGTAAGCTAGTAAAAGGTAAACACTCTTCCGTCAATCCCGAGATTCCCAAAGACTCTAAATTCAGGGACTAATAAATTTAGTAACAAGATGCATACAGCGGTTTTGACTTGAATAGCCCCCATCCGTGATTAGGGGGTAAGCTGAGAATCAGCTGTTGCTGTCACCAACATTCACTGGGTGTGTTCACTGGGTGTGTTCACTGTAGTCTATTCATTTGAGAACTGCTATTGATGTTCAATCATGAGGATTTTGGTCGGTTTAAGCGTCTTGATGTGTCTCCTGATCGAGCAAGAGTCGTTTTCGGAACAGACGCTAAAGTTGTTGGAAATTATTGAATCCCAGCGAATGGAGGGCTATATTGCCAAATCGACTGTGGCGAAATTCTTTTATTACGCCAAAATCCTAAGAAGCGAAAAATATGCTAGAGAAATTTTCTCTATGGTAATGGGAATTCTAAAGGAATGTTCTGTCGATTACACCATTTTAGATAAAAAGCTATTATACAACCTTATAGAGCTTACAGGTTTTGAACTTGCTGAAGAGCTGGTTTGTGCAATCGCTAATAATCTGGAAGCCTTTGTAAGCTTAAATGCTCAAAATTTGATTACCTCTGGTTTTCCAGTTTTGTCAGTCAAACAAGTGTTAGACCGTCAGCCATTAGAAGACTCCTTTCTTCTTTCTGAGCCAATTGATGAGCCAAACCTAGAACCAGAAACATCAGTGCTAAACACTAGGCAGACTGAACTTGATCAGAAACGAGTAAAATTGAAGAATTGGTTGGGCAATGACTTTCGTGAGGCGGAGCAACAAAATTGGCATCCATGGCACGAGATTTTAGGAACAGTACAACCTTCTTATAGATATGCTCTTAGGCACATCAAAGGAGTCCATCGAGTTAAAAAAATTTGCTGCAATAATAGATACCAGATGGCTTTAGTGCTCAATGTGGCTATAGAAAATAATAATGAAGTTGATATTTTTCTACAGCTATATGCTATCAGCAACCCAAACGATTTACCAGAAAATACTAAGATGATTGTACTTGATGACTCAGGTCAAACATTTATAGAAGCACAATCACAACTTGATGATCTTGGCATCCAGCTAAGGTTTAGTGCTGATGATGGAGATCAATTCAGTATTAAAATAGACTATGGTGGGAATTGTAGTTTTACAGAGTTATTTATGGTTTAGTTTTTTTATAATTACAAAATGGTTAAATTAGTTGTAATAAATTTAGGAGAGGGAACCCTTGAAACTGGTTGTTCAGCTACTCTAAGAATTGGAGATGATTGCACTTTTACATTAATAGAAATACTAGGAAAATTACCTCCAGCACCAGAATTTGCAAAACTCCATAGGCGCTGGCATTTAATATATCAAAACCTAGGTTTTTCTGTACGCGCTTTGAAGAAAAAAACAGAGATAAACACTTCTATCATCAGTAGAGATAAGTTTCGCCAATTATCTAAAAATTTGATTAAAAGTCTAAATAGTTGGCTTAATTATGAAGATTTTCGTGTCATCAAAGAGGGATTGCTGAAAAATTTAAGCCATTATGAAGAAATTCGCGTACTTATCCAAGTGGAAGATATTCAATTACGACGAATCCCCTGGCATCTGTGGGAAATTTTTGATTTTTACCGGTATGCTGAGGTTGCTTTGGCGGAATTAACCTATGATAGAGTTAAGCGCACCGTCTCTTCTATTATCAAGGATAAGGTGAGAATTTTAGCTGTTTTGGGAAACAGTGATGGAATTAATCTTGAAACAGACCGAGAATTACTAGAACATTTACCTAATACAGAAATTACGTTTCTGGTTGAGCCGTCACGCCTGAAATTAGATAGGGAACTATGGGACGACAAAGGCTGGGATATCCTCTTTTTTTCTGGGCATAGTTACAGCCAAGTAGATGGCAAGAGTGGCTATATTTCTATTAACCGAACAGATAGCTTAATCATTAGTGAGTTAAAAAATGCTTTAAAAGCTTCAATTGAACGGGGATTAAAGATAGCTATTTTTAACTCTTGTGATGGGCTAGGTTTAGCACAAAGTTTAGCTGACTTGCACATCCCGCAAGTTATTGTGATGCGAGAGCCAGTACCAGATCTAGTGGCTCAGGAGTTTTTAAAGGGATTTCTTAAGTCATTTTCAAGGGGAAAATCGTTATATATTTCAGTAAGAGAAGCCAGGGAACAACTGCAAGGATTAGAGAATGATTTTCCCTGTGCTAGTTGGTTGCCAGTTTTGTTTCAGAATCCCGCAGAATTGCCTCCCACTTGGAATGATCTTGCTCCGATTAGCTTTATTACTCAGCAGCAAGCCAACAACGAAGACCTGATTTTATATCAAAAAAGACTAGAAGCTTGGAATCAGTGGAGGGAAAGAAACACTGAGTTAGTTCCAGACCTAATCAAAATAAATTTAACTGGAGCCAATCTTAGGGGAGTTAATCTTAGTAACGTTAATCTTAGTGGAGCTAATCTCAGTCAAGCTAATCTCAGTCAAGCTAATCTCAGTCAAGCTAATCTCAGTCAAGCTAATCTCAGTCAAGCCAATCTCAGTCAAGCTAATCTCAGTCAAGCCAATCTGACTGGAGCTAATCTAACGGCAGTTCAAGGGTTGAATACTAACTTTGAACAAGCATTATTGACTGGGGCTTGTATAGAAGACTGGAATATCAATAATGCTACAAATCTTGATGGGATAATTTGTGCTTATGTTTATCTGCGAGATTCTCAACAAGAGCGCCGTCCCCATAGCGGTAACTTTGCTCCAGGAGAATTTAGTAAGTTATTTCAAAAGGCTTTAGAAACCCTTGATTTGATTTTCGTTAATGGAGTTAACTGGCAGGCATTTGTTCCCTCATTACAGAAGATAAAAGTTGAAAGCGGGGCACAGGAGTTATCCATTCAATCTATTGAGAATAAGGGAGATGGTACGATCGTGATTCGCATCAACATACCTAGGGAATTCAACCTAGCAGCAATTCACAATAATTTCATCCATAATTATGAGTTATCACTTCAAACATTACATGAAAAATATCTAGCTGACTTAAAGGCTAAGGATGAACAAATACAGATTTATCGTCATCAAAGTGCGGATCTAAAAGAAATCATCAAGGTTATGGCTAGCAAACCTATAAATAATGATATTTATATCACAAACACAGTAGATAGTCCACCTATATCAGAAGAGCGTATATTCAACATAGACCAGAGCAATTCCTCAATCGGTTTTGGTTACACGGGAACAGCCAATGACAGCCAAATAGTTGGCACTCAGCAGTACTATGCCCCAACCCAAAAACAAAATTTGGCAGAGGCAGCAGCAGAGATTCAGCAACTCCTAAACCAACTCTCACAAACCAACCCAACCACAACCGAAATTGAAAAATTAACAGTTGTCGCTGAGGCTGCTGAAGAAATCAACAGTAATCCTACCCTGAAAGCAAAGGTTATTAATGCCTTGGAAGCTGGAGGAGTTGATGCCTTCAAGGAAGCTATAGACCACCCCCTTGTGAATATTTTAATGGCAACGATTGAGGGTTGGAGAGATTTATAGTGTGACGTATAGTGTAAGGTTTATCAAGGTTTATAATAGATAAGATTGTTCCAGCTAGTCGTATTTTAATTTTAGTTGTGAATATATCACTTTAAGCAATAGGCATGCTAGCAAGCAAGAGGCAAGAGAGAATAAAAGATATAGGTATTTTGGATAATCTAAAAAACTCTAATAACTTTTTCAAGTTTATGGATAAACCTTCCCTATACGAGCAAGACTTCTATGCTTGGACTCAGCAGCAGGCTCAAGCACTGAAGCACAAGCAATTTTATAAGCTTGATTGGCAGCATCTGGAGGAAGAAATTCAAGCTTTGGGAAGACAGGAATATCGGGAATTGGTAAGTCGCCTTTGCGTTCTGCTTGGTCATCTGCTCAAGTGGCAGTATCAGCCAGAGAATCGTAGCCGCAGTTGGTTTTTGAGTATTAGAGAACAACGTCGGGCGATTAAACGGCATTTACGGCAAAACCCCAGCTTAAAGTCTCGCCGGTCAGAAGCAATGATGGATGGCTATGAAGCAGGGATTGATTTAGCGTTGCGGGAAACTAATTTGCCACTACGAACGTTCCCAGAAGCTTGTCTTTATTCCTTTGAGGAGGTGATTCAGGAGAGTTTTTTGTGTGATACTAGCGAAGATTGGGAAAATGAGTAGGACTTACCCAGTTAAACCAAAAATTCAAGGTTTCAGCTATAGGGAACAGGGAACAGGAAACAGGGAACAGAGGGTTTCAAGACAATGGTAGTGGTAAAGATTTAGTGATTTGGCTAGGGCGTGTTTTCTTGCCTCGGAGATCCCCCTAAATCCCCCTTAAAAAAGGGGGACTTTGAGTATGGCTCCCCCCTTTTTTAAGGGGGGCTGGGGGGGATCTAAATCTTGCGGAAAACTTTGAAAACACGCCCTAGGCTCTGGTCAAAGTAACGGAAGCTAAAATCACGAATTGTTTACCACTACCTCCTCTGATAAAAAAACCGTAAGCATATGCTGATAGCTGATAGCTGTTCGCGTAGCGCTTAAGCTGATAGCTTACGCAAAAACTAAGCTGATAGCTGATAGCTGATAGCTGATAGCTTACGCAAAACCTAATTCGTAATATAGTCCTGTAGAGCTTTTACTCCCAGTGGTTGCGACTGTAGTGAACGAATTGCGGCTGCTGTTGCTTTAGCACTAGCAATTGTAGTTACAATCGGAATCTTATAGCCTAATGCTGTTCGACGAATTAACAGCCCATCGGCATAGGCATCTTCTCCAGAAGGGGTATTAATAATTAGCTGAATCTTTTGATTCTTAATCCAATCCAAAACATGGGGACGTCCTTCATGGAGTTTTAATACCAACTCCACATCCAGTCCATGCTCTTGCAGTACCTTGCGAGTGCCATCGGTTGCCACTAGCTCGAATCCCAACTCGATTAAGTCTTTCGCCACTGGTACTACATTTTGCTTGTCTCGGTTATTGGTGGAAACGAATACTGTGCCAGACAGGGGTAAACGCTGACCAGCTGCTAATTCTGCTTTGGCAAATGCCTTGCCAAAATCTGTATCAATCCCCATTACTTCCCCAGTAGAACGCATTTCTGGTCCGAGGAGGGTGTCTGTACCAGGAAATTTCTCAAAGGGCAATACTGCTTCTTTGACTGCAATGTGCTTAGGGCTAGCTTCTTCAGTCAACCCAAGGGATTCCAAGGTCTCACGGGACATAATCCGAGATGCTAACCCGGCCAGGGGTACCCCTGTTGCCTTGGAGACATAGGGAACTGTTCGGGATGCTCTGGGATTGGCTTCGAGTATGTAAACAGTTTCCCCTTGCACCGCAAATTGAATATTCATCAACCCCACCACCTTCAGGGCTTTTGCCAGCTGGTAGGTCCAAGTGCGAATAGTTTCCAAAGCAACAGGTGTTAGAGAGGTGTGGGGTAAAGAACAAGCAGAGTCTCCGGAGTGAATCCCCGCCTGTTCGATGTGTTCCATGATGCCGCCAATCACTACCTGACCAGTATGATCTGCGATCGCATCCACATCTACCTCTACTGCATTCTCCAAAAACTTATCAATCAGAATGGGATGCTCTGGTTCCACCTGCACCGCAAACTTCATGTAGCGTTTCAAATCCTCATCGGAATAGACAATTTCCATAGCCCGTCCCCCCAACACATATGACGGACGCACCACCACTGGATAACTAATCCGTTTCGCCACTTCTAGTGCTTCCCCATAACTGCGAGCAATTCCATTGGGTGGCTGCTTAATATCTAACTTCCGCAAAATCTTCTCAAACCGCTCCCGATCCTCAGCTACGTCGATTGAGTCGGGAGAGGTTCCCCAAATTTGGGTTACCAGTTGTTGGTTGCTAACCTTCAAGGCTTCTTGCAACGGCACTGCTAACTTAAGCGGTGTCTGTCCCCCAAATTGAACAATAATCCCTTCCGGATTTTCCGCCTCAATAATATTGAGTACATCCTCTTTGGTCAGGGGCTCAAAATATAAGCGATCGCTTGTATCATAATCTGTAGAAACTGTCTCTGGGTTGGAGTTGACCATGATTGTCTCAAATCCCTGCTTACTCAGAGCATAAGATGCATGACAACAGCAATAGTCAAACTCAATCCCTTGACCAATCCGGTTTGGTCCCCCACCTAAAATCATCACCTTCCGCCGATCCGAAGGTATCACTTCCGACTCTTCTTCATAAGTAGAGTAATAATAAGGTGTAAATGCCTCAAACTCTGCGGCACAGGTATCTACTAGCTTATAGGCTGGTACTACTCCTAGATGCTTACGGTATTCACGCACTTCATCTTCCGAGGTCTTGGTAGCAAAAGCAATTTGGTGATCGCTAAATCCCTGACGTTTGACTGCCCATAACTGCTCTTTGTTCAAGGTTTCCAATGGGGTACGTTTGAGGAATTTTGACGTTTCCAGCAATTCCGCCAATTTATCCAAAAACCAGGGGTCAATTCCTGTGAGTTCCTGTACTTCTTCTAGGGTCATCCCTAGCATCAAACCATGACCCACCGTAAAGATACGTTCTGGATTCGGGGTTCGTAAACCATAGCGCACTTGTTCGAGAGATGGCAGCTTCTCTTTGCGATCGCATCCCCACCCAAACCGTCCAGTTTCCAGGGAGCGCAACGCTTTCTGAAACGATTCGAGAAACGTCCGTCCAATCGCCATGGCTTCTCCCACTGACTTCATCTGAGTCGTAAGGATTGCTTGACTACCGGGAAACTTCTCAAAAGCAAACCGGGGTACCTTAGTTACCACATAGTCAATAGTTGGTTCAAAGGAAGCAGGAGTTTGTTTAGTAATATCGTTGGGAATTTCATCGAGGGTATATCCCACAGCTAATTTAGCCGCAAACTTAGCAATCGGGAACCCTGTTGCTTTCGAGGCTAGGGCAGAACTGCGAGAAACCCGAGGATTCATCTCAATGATAATGACCTGGCCATTGATGGGATTCACAGCAAACTGAATATTTGACCCTCCGGTTTCAACCCCAATCTCCCGAATAATTTTAATCGAGTAATCCCGCAACCGTTGGTATTCCTTATCCGTCAGGGTTTGAGCAGGAGCAACAGTAATCGAGTCGCCAGTATGAATCCCCATCGGGTCAAGATTTTCAATGGAGCAGATAATCACTACATTATCTGCCAAATCTCGCATCACCTCTAACTCATACTCCTTCCAGCCCAACAAAGATTGTTCCACCAGGATTTGAGACACTGGCGAAGCATCCAAACCCCCCTGAGCCATTGTTTCGTATTCTTCTTTGTTATAGGCAATGCCACCACCACTACCCCCCAGGGTAAAAGCCGGGCGAATAATCAGCGGGTAAGAGCCGATTTCTTGTGCGATCGCTTTAGCCTCCTTGAGATTATTCGCAATGCCCGAAGGACAGACCCCTACCCCAATCCTTTCCATTGCTTCCTTGAACAACTGGCGGTCTTCAGCCTTTTCTATCGCCTCTAGCTTTGCCCCAATTAGCTCCACTCCATGCTTGTCCAAAACCCCATTCTTAGCTAGGTCAACCGCAATATTCAGAGCCGTCTGACCCCCCATGGTTGGCAGTAAAGCACATGGTTGTTCTTTTTCGATCACCTTCTCGACGATTTCTGGGGTTAGGGGCTCAATGTAGGTACGGTCAGCCGTTTCCGGGTCAGTCATGATACTAGCTGGATTGGAGTTTACCAGTACCACTTCATAGCCTTCTTCCCGGAGTGCTTTACAAGCCTGAGTCCCGGAATAGTCAAATTCACAGGCTTGTCCAATCACAATCGGACCAGAACCGAGGAGCAAGATTTTGTGAATATCGTCGCGGCGGGGCATAGTGGTTGCTCTGTGGTGAGATGAACGTTATTAGATCCTGACTATTATATGCTTGCTTGCCAAATTATTCCCTAGTTATTTATCCAGCTTTTAGAAATTATCGAGCTTTTTATCCAGCTTTTACCCAACAAACCTGATTTGTTTACCGTTGACCGTTGAGCGTTGACAGTCAACGGTTACGGCGGTTTGCATAACTATCAGGTACACAGAAAAAGTTTTCCCTCTTCCCTCTTACCTGCTCCCTGCTCCCTGCTCCCTGCTCCCTGCTCCCTAAAAACCCAGAACGAAAGTACCTAATTGAATTGCAAACCGCTGTAAGTTAACCATTTCGATTAAAGCTGTCAAACTAGAGGTAGCGATTTTGCCTGTGAGTGCTATTATGACCGTTGCCAAGAATTCAGAAGCCACTGCGGAAGTCAATGTAATGGCTGAGTCAGAAAGTATTATCATTCCACCATGTGATTTATGGAGTGATGAACCACCCTTGGAAAGCGATCGCCATCGAGATCAAATTGAGCTGTTACTCGCTTGCCTGAAGTGGTGGTGGCGAGAACGAAGCGACTTCTATGCTACAGGGAATCTCACTATCTATTTCAGTCCTGAGCATATTACCACCAGAGACTTTAGAGGACCCGACTTTTTTGTGGTTCTTGGTACGGAAAATCGACCCCGCAAAAGTTGGGTATTATGGGCAGAACAAGGAAAATATCCCAATGTGATAATTGAACTGCTCTCTAACAGTACCGCTAAAGTTGACAAGGGATTAAAGAAAATCCTCTACCAAGATACTTTCAGAACACCAGAATATTTCTGGTTTCACCCCGATACCCTCGATTTCCAGGGATTTCGCCTGATGGGAGGCCAGTATCAACCCCTCGACCCTAATACTCAGGGGTGGCTGTGGAGTCAGCAGTTGGAATTATTTTTAGGTGTGCATAATTCCCAGCTACGGTTTTTCAGTGAAGATCAGCAATTGGTCCCAACACCAGACGAGAGAGCTCAAGCTGCTCAACAACAAGTTCAAGCTGAACGGCAACAAAGAGAACTAGCAGAAAAGCGGGTAGAGGAATTGCTAGCTAGACTCAAAGAGTTAGGTGATGATTCAGATGCTTGATTCTCGCCATTGCTCTAGGGCATCGGTCAGTGTAACAGAAATAAATTGTAAGGGCGCAAGGCTTGCGCCCATAAATTTTAGGTCCTTGCTCGTCTGTTTTTCGCAAGTGATAAGTATAGTTTTTTATAGTTTCTATTCAACAATTATCAAGGATCTACCCAGCGACCATCAGCTTTAATCAAATTAATCAATTCCTCTACTCCTTGATCTTCAGGTACCTTTTTAATTTCCTCCTTACCGCGATACAGAGAAATATAGCCAGCTTGCTTACCTACATAACCATAGTCAGCATCAGCCATTTCCCCAGGACCATTAACAATACACCCCATCACAGCAATATCTAAGCCAGCGAGGTGTTTAGTAGCTTCGCGCACCTTATGCAGCACTTCCTCTAAATTAAATAAAGTACGACCACAGGACGGACAAGCCACATACTCCACCATTGTTTTCCGCAATCCCAGAGCTTGCAGAATACTGTAGCAAACAGGAATCTCTTTTTCTGGGGCTTCCGTAAGAGAGACACGAATCGTATCACCAATCCCCTCAGCTAGCAGAGTAGCAATACCTGCCGTAGACTTAATCCGTCCATATTCCCCATCCCCGGCTTCAGTAACACCTAAATGCAAAGGGTAATCCATCCCCAACTGATTCATCCGCCTTACCATTAAGCGATAGGCGGCTAGCATCACAGGTACCCGTGATGCCTTGAGGGAGATCACCAAATTGCGGAAATCTAGAGATTCACAGATACGAATAAATTCCAGAGCAGATTCCACCATCCCTTCTGGGGTATCACCATAGGTAAACAGCATCCGTTCCGCTAGGGAACCGTGATTGACTCCGATGCGCATAGCTTTCCCTTGGTCACGGAGGGAAATGACTAGGGGTTCTAGGGTTTCCCGAATTTTTTCCCCAATTTCCTCAAATTCAGCTTCAGTGTATTCACTGCGATTGGCTTTGGGCTTTTCAAAGACATACAATCCTGGATTAATCCGCACCTTATCCACATGCTTGGCAACTTCCAGAGCAATTTTCATGCCATTGTGATGGACATCAGCTACTAGAGGCACCGCTTGATAGGTCGCTGCTAGTTTCTCTTTGATTTGGGCTAGAGCCTTAGCATGTGCCATACTCGGCACAGTGACACGGACAATCTCGCAACCAATCTCGTGCAAGCGGCGAATAGCAGCAACGGAACCATCGATATCTAAGGTATCTTCATTAATCATCGATTGCACCACCACCGGGTATCCCCCGCCAATAGTGACATTAGCCACTCTGACAGGGCGGGTTTGACGGCGGTGGATACTAGTATCGAAAGCTGGTAGTGTAGCAGCCCTTTGAGGTGTGCTTAAAGTTTGCATAACCTGTTAATTACTTTGGCGTAGCGAGAATAGTAGGTTTTCGTATTTATTCTCTTAGGTTCCCATAGAATCAGGCGCTTTTGGCTGACGGGTGAGAGTTTTCTACTCAGGAAAGTCGGGAATCACCCATTTGGGAGGTTGAGATAGTTTCTTGAGTCGTGCTTCTTCTGCCAACTCCAACATTTTGTCCAATGAAGTATCGTTAATGAACTGGGATGCCTCAGCCAGGTATTGTTGATTGGGGCATTTGTCACCTAAGAGACAACCGTTGATGCAGTCTTGGGCACAATTTACATTAACTTCCACAGTACTCTCAGAGATGGTTATAGCTACTAATGACCACCGGGGCAAATTACATTACTCATTGGCTAAAGTCATTGCTCTCAATTTTACCTTTTTCAGGAGTCGCTGGTTTGTCTAAACTTGCTGTTCAAATTCAAATCTCTATATAATATATATATTAAAGGAATTTGTCTCTATGGTAGAGAGCATCTCAACGAACAACAATAATCACCCCAATAATACCCCTAAGCAGGATGATATTAATAAGGAGGATATTACTGAAGCTGAACTACCGAAACAGGAAATAATTCAGCGTTATCAAGAAGTCATCTATCAGTTTTTTTTGAAGGAGGTAAAGGAAAATTATCCAGAAACCGTTTTTCTAGATTTTAAGCAATTGTTTATCTCTTGTGAACTAACGGCAAATTTAGAGGTAAATAAGGCATTATTAGAAATAATTTTACACAACGATTATCAAGTATTTGCTAATACATTTAAGCGTTCATGCTATATAGTAATAAATAATTGGTATTCTCAACGAAACTTTAACTATATAACCAAATTAATCAAGAGTCTTGACAATAGTAAAACTAAAACAAAAAATAGCTTTTCTCAACTAGTTAACCGTCAGATAAATTGGCTAGTGATTTTTCTTGATAGTGATGAATATAATCAACTAAAGCTTTTTAATGAAATCAATTCAAATGCCAAAAGAGGTTATTGGAGTTCTCGCTATGCGTCTTATTTATTAGTTCCTCAATATCTTGATCATAAAAATCCCATAGAACAGCGAAAAATTGCTATAGATATAGCCAAGCAATTAACAGAAAAATTTACATTTGATTTAGCTAGGTATACAGTTCACTATAATTCCCCTGTCTTAAAACCTGAAGACACATATAATCCGACAAATATAGGAAACGAAGTTATTGATATTATTAAAAAAATTGAATCTAAACAGCTATGGTCTAATTACAATTACCAAGCCCGTATTTTTGTTAAGCAAATTAAAAATCTAAATTATAAAGACTTTAAACAAAGTCTGAAAAAATATTTATTAACTTACGTACATAATCATAAATCCTTAGCCATAGTAAATACCAAAATTTCTCAAAAAATCGATCAACTCTACATTGACTATAACCAATCAACTATAACCCTGGACTTAATTCTGCGCACCTCCAGAAGATTAGTTGAGCTTTTTACGACTGAAGATAGTCAGAAACCATCTCCTCTATTTATTTTACTAACAACTCAAGAAGACCCGCTAACTCTGGTTAGTATATTGCTCAAAATTGTTTTAATTTGTAAGTACGTAAAAGCTCATTTAGACGTTTGTATTGCTAAAATAATTCGCTATTACGAAAACTCTCCAGAACAAGAGTGTAAGTGGTTTATAAATTTTTTGGAAGTTTTCAATATTGTTATAGCGATTTACACTCAAAATATTCAATATAATCTCATTAAAATAGAAGATGAACAGCCAGATAATCCGAGGGTTATTTCTTCGGATAGCTATCGAGTTTTTCCCCAATTAAAAGGGTCTGACCTGCGTGGTACTAATCTTAGTGGTGCCGATTTACGTAATACGAAATTAAGGGCTGCTGACCTGCGTGGTGCTAATCTTAGTGGTGCCAATTTAAGTCAGGCTGACTTAAGCCTTGCCAAACTCAGTGGCGCTAACTTAAGTGGTGCTAATCTTAGTGGTGTCAAGTTAATAACAGCTGACTTGAATAGTGCTGATTTGAGTAGTACTAACCTAGGCGGTGCTGATTTACGTCGTACTAATTTACAGCAAGCAAATCTAAGCAATGCCAGTTTGAAGGAGAGTAATCTGATTCATGCTGACTTACAAAATGCTGATTTGAGCGATGCCAACCTTAGTGGTGCTAGTTTGCAAAATGCCAAACTCAGTGGGGTCAACCTTAGTGGTGCTAACCTTAATCGAGCTGACTTACGCCATACTAAGCTCAATCATGCCAACCTCAGGGGTGCCAACTTGAAGCAAGCTAACCTCAACAACGCTAACCTGTGTCAAGCCAACCTGTGTCAAGCCAAGCTAAACCATAGCAATCTCAATCACGTAAACTTAGATGGTGCTAACCTCACTCAGGCTCACCTGCGTGGTGCTTCTCTCAATTATGCTAGCTTAAGGAAAACTAACCTTAGCTATGCTCAATTAAGTCATGCTCAGTTGAGTTATGGAGACCTCAGTGGTAGTGAACTCAGTTATGCTCAACTGCGTCACGTCGATCTGACTAATGCTGACTTGAGTCAGACAAATTTGATGGATACTAACCTATTTGGTAGTAATCTTCAGAAAGCCAATGTCCAAGGTGCTAAATTTTGGTACAACGCAGTTTTGCCTGATAAAATTAAACCTGAGCTAGAACAGCGAGGAGCTATATTTATTGTTAATGGTTAATTTTTATTTAATTTTTAATGGTTAATTGACGAACAACTAAGAATCATAACGTTTTGTAACCATTAAGCTTTCATTCCTAAACATTTAGCTGAATGTTTAGGAATGAAAAGTATTCAATCGGACACAATGCTACAGTTAAAGTGTCTGATATTAATGAACCTGCTTTTGCTTTTGTGCTGCCATGACTAATTCTGCATCGCTAAACACCAGTAAGTTTTGGGACTTTGATTTTACAGCCCCTCAACCAACGCAGGATACGGATTTGCTGAGGCAGCTGAATTTCGTTCCAGGGTTAAAAGAGATTCTCATGGTGCGTCAGGTTCATGCTCTAGAACACGCTACTGTCTGGGTTCTAAGTCAGCGCTATGGTGCTAGTGGTGCTGGTGCAACCCTAAGCACTCCTCGATCAGATAATAATGCTATAGGAGGACTATCAACTGACCAAGGATTTTATCTCTATGGTCAGGTAAATTTGGTTGACTTGAGACGAGCAGTACCAACTGCCCTAGAGCGACTGACTCGGGGAGAATGGGATATGGCTATCCACCCCCGGTGCGGCACGAATCTCTCAGTAGCAGTGTTTTTAGGTGCTGGACTAGGGTTGGCAGTTCATCTGTTACTACCGCGAGGACCGATTGAACAACTGTTGGGTCTTGGCTTTGCAGGGGTGGCTGCTACTCAACTAACACCTGATTTGGGTAACTTAGCGCAACGGTACTTAACTACTGCCATTCCTTTTAACCTCGCGATTGTAGACATTAAGGAAACATCTGATATCTGGGGACGTCCAGCCCATTTTGTCCAGGTGCGATGGCTTGACTAATCTTGAATTGTGATTTGTCCTTGGTTAGATGAGTGCAAGATAACCGACCCACTTATACCAATTATTAAAATTAAGACTACAAATGGAGATGGGGAGCGGTGCGACCCGTGGCGAATTTAATTCGCCTACGGAAAGCGCACCGAGGGAGATTTTGATTCATGGTAATTATCCGGAAATAACATGAGATGCAAGCTTTATATGCAAGCTTGACCACGAAAAAAAATTCCAAATTCAGACGTTATATATCTTACATATAACGTCTGAACTTTGTTTATTTATCCTGGCTGCGATAACATTAACTGGTTCGGAAAAGGGAAGCTTTTCCAGTAGCGCGTCAGCTGACTGCTAATAGCTGAACGCGCACCCGTGCGTGGCACAGGCTTTGACGCTGGGAGGTAGCGCATACGCTTACGCTTAGTTAAACTCTAGCCCCACAGTTTTGAAAAGACTGAGCTCAGTTTTTGAGTGAATCCCAAACTCTGGGATTCACTAGCTTCTTGAACCCCCGCTTCATCCTCTGGTAAATTGCCAGGGGAAATATAGCCTGCAGGAACCACCAGCAACGTAATCCCGTGTCGGCCCACCACGGTCACTTGGTCATCAGGCACAAGGGTAACTTGAGAATCATGATCACATAACCGGGCGGGCCAGTATGTGGCTTTAAATTTGACTCGCCCAGGCTTGGTCGGGGTAATGGTACGTTCTACCTTGCCTACGCCTGGTTGTGAAAATAGGATGGAATCGGGAGCCTGTACATTAATCATGTGTGTTCACCTCGTTTGACTGATTATGTTATTCTGTTCAGCCTGCTTGGTACAAAACGTTTTAACCAGGGAAAATCTGGCAACGTAGGCTGAATGTAAAATTTTTTTTGCCTTAAGTGGCGATTAACCCGTGCCATAGATAGGGTTTCAGTCAACAGAGCATCGGTATTCTCCAGTAATATAGGTATTTTTAGCTTCAACAGAAAATTCCGATCTTCCTGAAAACTAGCCTTAAATTCGGCAACGGAAACGTTTATTGGTTACAGATTAGATACACTTCCTGGCATCGAACGAATGACACAAGGAACCATTCTTCCTCAGGAGAGTAAACACTTCAGGATTAGGGAAGTTAGAGAATTAGAAACATTTTGTTAAAATCCACATCCTTTAAAAGTTTGGTAAGTGCACTACTGTATCCAGGTACAGTCCTTAACACCCTGGAGTAGGACAAATGCGTTCACTGATACACCCTGAAACGATTGAATAACGCTTTCAACCTAAACATGACCTAGAGTGATTATTTAAGGCTCAACCTAGATACAAGACCGCAGACGCAACTGACAAGTTGTAGATACATTGAAGAATAAGTAGATGCACTATGTATTCTTATTCTACGTGTGTAGCTAGGAATCTGCCACCCTAGAGTAAAAGATTTTCATACTACAACAGACAATTGCTACGATAGGTAACTTCCTCCTGGAATAATACCAGATTTTATTGAAAAATGTAACTTATCTGTTGGCACCGGGAAACAAGCTGAAAAATTTCCAATCCCCAAGTCTACTATAAGTTTACATCTTTGATAGGAAATTGGTATAACAATACACAATTGATCATTTTTCCCTGACATCAAAACTATTAAATTATGCAAACTGTTAGTTTAATTAATGCTGATTCCTATAATAGACAACTCTTACGAGGTTCCTTGGAAAGGCTACTAGAACCTTTGGGAGGGATGAGTGCTTTTGTTAAGAAAGGTAATTCGGTTCTGCTTAAACCTAATTTACTTACTGCTGGTCGTCCTGGGAAAGAATGTATCACTCGCCCTGAAATTGTTTACTGCGTCGCTCAACTAGTCAAAGAAGCTGGGGGTAAACCCTTTTTCGGAGATAGCCCAGCCTTTGGGAGTGCTAGGGGTGTGGCTAAGGCAAACGGCTATCTGCCAATGATGGCAGAACTTGATATCCCTATTGTTGAATTCCACGGTAAGGGTTATGAAACTGCTAGCGACACCTTTAATCATCTGCGTTTGTCTAAAGAGGCCATGAATGCGGATGTGGTGATTAACCTACCGAAGGTAAAATCCCACATGCAGTTGACCCTGACCATGGGGGTGAAAAATTTATTCGGCTGTGTTCCGGGAAAAATGAAAGCCTGGTGGCATATGGAAGCAGGTAAGGATGAGACTCGCTTTGGGGAAATGTTGGTGGAAACAGCACGGGCGATTAATCCGCAGTTGACTATTATTGATGGCATTATTGGTCAGGAAGGGAATGGTCCGATTGGTGGTGAACCCAGACATTTAGGGATCTTAGGAGCATCGGAGGATGTCTTTGCTCTCGACCGCTCAATAGTGGAAATTCTAAATGTTGAACCAGCCCTGGTTCCTACCCTGGCAGCTCAAAAACGGCTGGGATTGTTGCCAGACTTAGCAGAGATTGACTTTCCTTACCATCGACCTCTAGAAATCCAAGTCAGGGATTGGAAACTACCTGATACTATGAAACCGATTGATTTTGGTATGCCTCGAGTAATTAAGTCTACCTTTAAGCATTTATATATCCGGCTTATCAAAGAACCAATTAATGCTTATGGTAAAAGCTAGACAGTCAGGGATATTTGGTAAAATTTGCTACAACAGAATCCTAGATTAATCAAGTAACCTAGAGTTACCCTCCGATTGCTTAACCATCCCGCCCTATTGCTAGCGGCGGTTTTTTATTGATTAGTAATCAGTCATTGGTGAATACCAGAAAACTTGTGACTGGCCACAAAGCACTAATCACTAATTACTAATCATTAATCACTAATTACGCTTGCTGGGTATTGGTGAATACCAGAAAACTTGTGACTGGCCACAAAGCACTAATCACTAATCACTAATCACTAATCACTAATCACGCTTGCTGGGTATTGGTAAATACCAGAAAACTTGTTACTAGCCACAAAGCACTAATCACTAATTACTAATCACTAATCACTAATCACGCTTGCTGGGGATTGGTGAATACCAGAAGGCATAGTCCGACTTTGTATAATTAATTACTCTATAGCTCCACTATTGGTCAAGTCCAGCAAACAGTGATAGAGTTATTCGTTACTTTTAAGAGACCGAAGATGAAATTGAAAAAGTCAAACAGCCAGATGCCTTTAGGTTTGAGGAAGTTGCGTTCGCGTAGCCATGTATACTTTGAGCACTCAGCTAATGCGCTACGCGCACGCGTGCGCGTTCAACAATCAGCAGTCACCCTCGGACGTTATGGCGACTTGGGAAGATCCAGTGGGGGATTTCCGCTTTGGTTACAATAATGACTGTCTCTCGTTTATCTAAATTGGTGAGGACTCTGGCTACCTCACCTTTAATTGTGAATACATTAGTACTTTCGAGCTCAATATGATCCCATTTGCTTTGAAGCAGTACCCATTAACATAGAAGTGTCAAAACTTGGTAAACTAACACCTTTGGACAGCCATGTCAGAGCTTGCACTCTCTAAAACTATAGAGTCAATGGCAGTGGCAGCGCCACCCACTCAGGCCGACCTTCCCTGTGACGATGATATACCAATGGAAACCGCACGGCACAAAGCCCAAATGGATCTGCTCATTTATACCCTATCGCCTTGGCTAGACAATAGGTCGGATGGCTATGTCGGTGGCAATATGTTTGTTTACTACAGCGTTGCCCAACTCAAAAATAAGGACTATAAAGGACCAGATTTCTTTGTTGCTCTAGATGTACCCAAGGGAGAGCGTCGAAGCTGGGTGATTTGGGAGGAGGAAAAGGCTCCTGACGTGATTATCGAACTGTTGTCGGCAAGCACTGCTGAGCGTGACAAAAACGAGAAAAAGCAGATTTATCAAAATCAGATGCGTGTGCCAGAGTATTTCTGGTTTGATCCTTTCAATCCAGATGATTGGGCTGGATTTCATCTCCAAAATAGAGTTTACCAACCGATAGAACCTAATGAGCAAAACCAACTGGTATCTCAGGCATTAGGTTTGAGCTTGGTGCGTTGGCATGGTGATTATCACGGTATCGAGGCAACTTGGTTACGCTGGGCAAATTTGGATGGGGAGTTACTGCCCACTTCTGAGGAAAAAGCCGAGCAAGAACGACAAAGAGCTGATCAACAACAACAAAGAGCCGAGCAACAACAACAAAGGGCTGAACAAGCGGAGTCTCAGTTGCAGCAGGTGGCGCAGAACTTGTTAGAACAAGGTATGACAGTGGAGCAGGTGGCAAATTTAACCGGTCTGTCTGAATCTCAGGTGGCAGAATTTGGTAACTAAAAGGAGGGTTTGTCTGATTTTCTGTCCCCTTGGTTAGTGGAGTTTTGGTAATCAAGCTATGGGATGCTAAGTATTTAGCTGCTACGGCAACACATTTACACTGATGTCTATTGTGTTGGAATTGATAACCAAGATCCAAATAAAAGCTGATAGCTGATAGCACCTCAAGTAGTGTGCGTGGCACAGGCTTTGGCCTTGGCCAAAAGGCCACGCGGGGCGCGTTTGGCCACGCTGTGCGAACGACGCGCTTGAGGTAGCGCATTAGCTGACGGCTGAATGCTCAGCATCGTGAGACAATAGACCATTAGTTAAGAAAATGACTTCAGTGACACCTCAACCTGCCAAACATAAAAAAGCGAGAGCCTTAAAACCAAGTAGCCGACGCCCTGCCAAGGAACTGTGTAGCGAGTGCGGGCTTTGTGATACATACTATATCCATTATGTCAAGGAAGCTTGTGCATTCTTAAACCAGCAAATAGCTGACTTGGAAACAAAAGCCCATGGGCGTAGTCGCAATCTAGATCATCCAGATGATTGGTACTTTGGTGTTAACCAGAAGATGATCACGGCTAAGAAGATTAACCCCATAGAAGGGGCGCAGTGGACAGGAATTGTCAGTACCATTGCTATGGAAATGCTCAAGCAGGGTAAAGTTGAAGGTGTAGTCTGTGTCCAAAACACTGAAGAAGACCGCTTTCAGCCAATGCCGATCATTGCTCGTACCCCAGAGGAGGTGTTAGCAGCACGGGTCAATAAGCCTACCTTGTCTCCTAACCTCTCTGTGTTAGAGCAAATAGAACAATCAGGGATGAAGCGATTATTAGTAATTGGTGTTGGCTGCCAAATCCAAGCATTGCGATCAGTGCAAAACGAACTCGGTTTAGAAAAACTCTATGTTTTAGGTACGCCCTGTGTCGATAATGTCAACCGTGAGGGGTTGCAAAAATTTCTAGAAACCACCAGCCGTTCACCAGAAACAGTGGTACATTACGAGTTTATGCAGGATTTCCGGATTCACTTTAAACATGAGGATGGCTCGATTGAGAAAGTACCGTTCTTTGGCTTAAAGACTAATCAACTCAAAGATGTGTTTGCCTCCTCTTGCATGAGTTGTTTTGACTATGTCAACTCCCTAGCAGATTTAGTGGTAGGTTACATGGGAGCCCCCTTTGGTTGGCAGTGGATTCTGGTTCGTAATGACATTGGGCAAGAATTGTTGGATGTGGTCCAAGACCAGTTGGAAACTCAACCAGTCATGTCAAAAGGCGATCGCAAACAGGCAGTGCAACAGAGTATTCCTGCCTATGACAAGGGAGTTACGTTACCGATGTGGGCAGCAAAAATGATGGGAGTGGTGATTGAAAAAATAGGTCCGAAAGGATTGGAGTATGCTCGTTTTTCCATTGACTCCCACTTCACCCGCAACTATTTATATATAAAGCGCAATCATCCAGAAAAGTTAGAGGCACATGTGCCAGAGTATGCCAAGCGGATTGTAGAACAGTACAAGTTGCCAGACTAAAAACTGAGGGATTGGTGCGGTTCGGTAGGGTAAGCTTCCGCGCTTATGCGATCGCTAGCCAACGCCCTTCGGGCTAATCGCCTTTGGCGCGGCTGAGGCCTTTGGCCACGCTTCGCGTTCGCGTAGCGTCGGCAAAGCCGAAACGCCGATCGCCTTTGGCGCAGCAAAGCTGATCGCGTGCCTTCCAACTCAGCTATTGTCGAGAGAAATTATAGGTATCTGAATTCTGAATTAAGACCCCATGAATTAGTCTTTTGAGTCTGCTTTTGATGTCCCTATTTCTCCAACCCCTTGAGAGAGTTGAGTCGTTTCTGATTTAGGCATAATCACCGACTCTATACTCTCCCCCTCATCCAATCGTTTAGCCACTTCTAGAATTGTATCTGCGATCACTACTGGAATCCTTACTGCTTTCGTTTGACCCAGATTCCACTTCGGCTTCCGACCACTATTGTCTCGATAACCACCACGGGGCATAACTTTACCTCACCTCTGAATCTGAAATAGTACGTTTTCCTTCTATTCTACAATCTTCGGTTAATTCAATAGCTAGAGCTTGTAAAACTTAAATATTTAGTTATTTTTATACAAAATCTGCTAATCGTAATTTTTTGTCTATTTCGTACTTTTTATGATAAAATTAAGCATTAAATTCTACCAAATGAGCTATCCTAAGCGGAAACTCCCAAAATTTATGAAGTAGGTTTACCTGATATTTTGGAGCATTTTTAGTAGCCGTAGTCTATAAAAAACTTGAGTTCACTTCGGTAGACTTAGTTCCTTTAGCCCAAAGCTTTAGCCTGAAAGCTAGATTCCGGACTTGACCAATGGTGTATGTATCGATTGCCAATAATTAGCCTATAATAAACCGTTTTTTTTACCTAGATTAACGGTTCTAAGCAAGTTATTTATGAGAAACCCAGTTTATGATTTTTTGAATTATAAGCGTGTTACAATTTGATGTGCAGAATGTGAATTAAGGCGTGCTTATCACCATGAAATAGTCCTGAGGAAAAAAGGAGGGATATCATAGTCTGTTATTCTTTCCTGTTCTGTAGCTGATCTCCCTATCTCCCCATGACCTAATCTGATCACCTGATCACTTTTCTTGCCAGACTTTTAGCCAAGTAGTTAGTGCTTGCGGCATTTATGGATCTAGCGGTCGTTTCATAGCGGTAACAAAATCCTCATCTGGGTCACCTCTTTTGGCTTTTACTAGTGAGCGCGTTCTTTAATTCTGTAAATAGACGCCCCGCACACTGCTATAGCACTGTGGCTGTTTCTTCACAACAAAATACTCGCAGATGTAGCCTGTTCAAATCTCCTCTAAAAAATCTTTGATATAGTCGTGATACAGTAAGGATTCTTTTAAAAATGAATCATGTCCGATCTCGGACGAAATAGTAACAAATTTGTTTGAAATATGATACTTATTAAGAATATCTCTTAACATCAATTGGTCTTCAGGAAAAAAACAAGTATCTGAATTCACAGAAAAAACCAACCATTCCTGTGTTTGACATCTCTCAAAGGCTTCTTTTTCTATTTCTACTCCTTGAAATAGTGATATAATTCTCAAATAGCTATGGGGACAAAAGCGTTTTGTGAATTGCTGACTGTTGTAAAATAAAAACGATTCGATAGGATATTTAAAATTTTCTTGAGGATATAAAAAATCGGGACATATGTCACTTTTGTTTTTGATAGTTTTAGCTAGATATCGAAGTGGACAATAGTGTTTGAGAGCGATCAGTATTGCCAACATTAATCCCCGCTTGGCGTATTCATCACTATTATTGATACTCAGGTGAGATTTGAGGGTAAGAATCTGCTCCAAATTATTGACGATTTGTGATTCATTTGTTTTAATTGAAGCGCTAAGAGAAATAACTTTTTTAACTCTTTGGGAATATCGCACAGCAAAATCGTGTGCCAGCATCCCTCCAAGGGAGGCTCCAACAACGGCATAAACCTCGTTTATATTAAGATAGTCTAGCAACCGAACTTGGCTGTCTACAACATCAGTATGGGCGATGAAAGGAAACTTATCGAGGTAGGGGTGATTGGTGTCTGGGTTAATAGATAGAGGTCCGGTGGAACCGTAGCAACCTCCTAAATAGTTAGCACAAATAATGAAATAATCATCTGTATCAAAAGCACAATTATTCCCAACAAAATCATTCCACCAACCTTCCTGACATTCATGATTCCATAGATTATGTCCTGTAGGATCGTAATCGTCATAACCACTCAAATTCTGACTGCTTGTGAGTACGTGGAAAATCAAAATGGTATTGTTACGCTCTTTGTTTAACTTTCCATAAGTTTTATAGGCTAGGGTGACGAAATCCAGTTTCTCACCGTTGGCAAGCCAAAGCGGGTTTTCAGGGGTAGCCACTTGGCAAAATTTACTGCGTTGTAATTCTTTAGTTGATAAATTCATGCTCATAAATTTGTTGGCCTATTTCAGCACTTTTGTTAACAACTTCTTGGACGATATCAGATGTAGTTCGGAAATTAACAAAGCAAGCTCTCAGACAAATAATATTTGAGTGTAGCAAAGCTTGAGAAATGCAGGCGATACCGCGCTGCGCCATTTCCTCTATAATTCTTCTATGCAAAAGGTTTTCTCTCTCTAGCGTGAGTTGATGAGTTGGCAAGTACCGCCAGCACACAATAGACGTCACTGTCGGAGTCATCAGCTCTAAAGAGGGATGTTGGTCAATTAAACTGGCCATATATTTGGCCAACATAAAATCATTTTCAATCGATTCCTTAAAAGCATTTATTCCCCTGGCAATTAACGGAAGCCAAACTCTAATTGCTCTAAATGGACGAGAATTTTCCGGAGTTAAATTGACAAAATCAAAACTATCTTGATTACTTAAAGATGGCTCCAAATAGGTAACTTGATTGCCAAAGGTTTGAGAAAGTAATCCTTGATGATTGACCAGTGTAACGGCTGTATCAATAGGGCTGTACAACCATTTATGAGGATCAAAGACTAAAGAGTCGCCAAGATTGATGTGATGTAATTCTGAAGGTGCCTTCTCTGCAAGTATCCCTAACGCACCATAAGAACCGTCAATATGAAACCATAATTTTTCCTGTTTGGCAATTTTTGCTAGTTCAGAAATCGGGTCGATTGCACCACATCCTACTGTTCCGGTCGTACCGATAACAACGGCGGGAATTGCACCTGTTTCTCGGTCTTGCTTGATTGCTGTAGTTAGCAGATCTAGGTTGATGCGATAATTATCATCGCTGGGAATAATTCGCAAAGCTTTTGTTCCCAATCCTAGCAATTCCAAAGCTTGCCTGTGACAGTAGTGTGCTTGGTCGCTCACGTAAAATCGCAATTTAGCCCCAAGTTGGCTGATTCCTTTTTCTCGAACGTCCTGACAAAAGTATTGTCGAGCAGCCGACAGTGCGATCATGTTGGCAAATTGCCCCCCACTGGAATATACTCCTTCTGTCTGTTGGGGGAATTTAAAAATGGTTTTAAACCACTCAATTGTTTGAAGTTCAATAACTGTGGCAGCAGGAGCAATACGCCACAAGTTGGTATTTTGATTGAGTGCAGCCGCCAAAAAAGTGGCAAGAACTCCTACCGGATCGGGTGAGGAAGTAATATAGGCTAAAAAGCGAGGATGCCCGTTATAACCGCTGTAAGCGATTAGTTTTTGGAGTTTGTCTTCGATATCTTTTACTGGCAGTGCTGTCTCGGGAAAGGGAATAGCAAGCTCTTGATAAATGGTGCTTGAATTTTCTGTTGGTATTGGAGAATAACTCTCCCAATTTAAGGAACAATCTTTTACAAGTTTTCCTATTTTATCTATTGCTATGTTCCATTGATTTTAATCCCAATTAAAATTGGGATTAAAATCAATTTTTTCTTCAATTATTTTCCCAGAATTTTTGGGTTCACGTTTACTTCCGGCAAGAGGATAATCGAAGCCATTATCAATATTAAAGTCGGGTTTTTCATCCGTCATTTTTAAACCTCCTCACCCAGAGCTTAAGTAATACAGTTTCTCTGTAATCATCCAATGGATAATTATTCTTGATTATTCCCTAAAAGTCAACTGGAACTAACGGAGCGAGAGTGCTGCCCCACTGGCTTCTTCACCGTAGGGATCGCTCCCAAACAATTTCGGACATTTACTTTTCACACAGGCTCTAGTCATTTACTGGTCGAATAGGAACTTGAACTTCACTGCGCTTTAGGGGTTCCGGGACAAAGGGAGAATCATAGAAAAAGCGACGGGGTGTACCAGCGACGGTATACTCGGAGTGTTGGGCTAACCATTCCTTCAACTGCTCAATACTTTGTTGGTAGCTGACATAACTATAGGTACCTTTCATGCCAAGGCTGACTACGGTCATCGGTGGTATGTCTTCTACCTTAATATTCCCTTCAATCTGCTCAGGAGTGATATTACGACGGTTATATAGAAATGATACATAAGCCTCACCAACCTGAGCAAAGAAATCTCCCTGGGTAGTTTCCAGGGTACTGATCGGATAACGAGTTTCTACCGGAGCAGTCATGGAAATATCGTTAGAGCTAATATGGCGGTACAGGGTGCTAAAAGCACGATTACCTGCCTCAGACAGCTCCCCAGAGTAGGGTACTGTGGCAGCGCGATAGGCAGGGTAGTGTTTGATTTCGATTTTGCCAGCTGGGGTAGGAGGTGGAAACCCTTCTGGTAGAGGAGCAGAGGCAGCACTGAACACTCTCCATCCTAGTAAGACAATTGCCAGTAAGCCTACAGGCAAGAGAAATTTGGATAGCTTCATCAGGGCGATAAATTAACTAACAGTGAAAAGTAAGCATATGCGCTACGCGCACGCTACGCCCACAGCTATCTGCTTTGTGGCACAGGCTTTGGCCAAGGCCAAAAGGCCACGCGGGGCGCGTTTGGCCACGCGGGGCGAACGACGCTGTGACGTAACGAATGCTTACGATCAATATTAGTTTCACATAGGGTTTGTATTTAAGATGTAAACTTAGGATGTCTTTTTTTATTTAAGCATTTAGATAATGCGCTACGCGCATTATTTAAATGCTTAATGCTTACACTATAACTAATGAATTACTGGTTAATGAAGTCGGAGCCACAAGTCTATAGCATCACTGATCTGGAAAAAGAAGGGAAAACAATTTGGGATGGGGTTCGTAATTACCAAGCTCGAAACTTTCTGCGTGAAATGAAGGAGGGAGACTTAGCTTTTTTTTACCATTCCAACACCAAACCCCCTGGAATTGTGGGCTTAATGGAAATTGTTAAAAGTGAAGTAGTTGACCCGACTCAATTTGACCAAACTAGCCGTTACTACGACCCCAAATCAAGTGTTGAATCTCCTCGCTGGCATACTGTGGTAGTGCAATTTGTCGAGGTTTTTCCCCATTTTCTAGAGCTTTCAACCCTTAAACAGCAGTTTAGTGACCAAGAGCTATGGGTGACCAGACGTGGAAATCGACTCTCGGTGATGCCAGTTTCTCAGGCAGTAGCTCATAAAATTATAGGTATCACTAAAGCTACAAACCCAAGTCAAAGGTAATATTTCAGCCAGATGAATGCATGAGCAAGTTGTCACGAGCAGTAAAATTGCGACGACGTCTACGACTTTGGGGGTTATTAACCCTAGCACTGTTCTTGTCTGGCTGGCTGCTAATGAACACTCTGAGATTGAACGCAGCCGCATCAGCACCTGTGGATACTTTCTTTGTCCTAGGGGGGAGTATTCGTCGAGAAATGCATGTTGCTGAATTAGCCAAACAGTACCCAGACAAGCGAATTCTGATTTCTCATGGATCCCCAGACCCCTGCATTTGGCTAATTTTTCAGCGGGAGATGGCATCTTCGGAACAGGTTTGGTTAGAAAACTGCGCCAATTCTACCTTTGGTAACTTTTTCTTTAGTATCCCAATTTTCCGGCGCTGGGGTGTTCGTAGGGTTAAGTTAATAACCTCTGGGACCCATCTACCACGGGCTCAGTGGATGGGGCAAATTCTTCTGGGAGCTCATGGGATTTGGGTAGACACAGAGTTGGTGGAAGAGAAAGGTATTCCTGGTAATGCTGAATCCCCTCTCAAAACTGGGCTAGACATTGCTCGCAGCTTAGTTTGGGCGCTGCTGTCTCAAGTAATTCAACCCCGATGCTCTGATCTAATCCAGCTGACGGATGTAGACATGAAGGCTTGGCGTGAGTCGGGTTTCAAGTGTGAGCGTCAGGGGGGAATTTCATCAGGTGCGACCCGTGGCGAATTTAATTCTTAATGGTAAGAGCGCACCTAGGGCGATTTGATCTCTACTGTCAGGGGTGCAAACCAAAAGCAAGAATCCCCGTCTCTGAGCGAGCGGGGAGTGTCAATTAACCCAAAGGTTCAACTGAGCCATTATTTGACTATGCGCTTCCAGGGAGCAAAGCCATTTTCAACACCTTTAAGACTAGCAGCCAAGCTGGGGTAATGTCTGAGCACAATACTAATGAAAGTGTTCTTTTCAATCCAGTCCAGACCAAATTGAGTATAGATTTCGGCAGTGTAATCCTTGGTAAAGAAGCGATCGCTTTTCAGTCGTCGGGATGCCATCAGGATGAATATCCGAAAAGCGGTATCGCTGAAACCAAATCCCTTAGGAGGATTCTCGGCAAACATACCTATCATTAGGTCTACACTATCGATATCATTGTTGTAAACCTCCCGCAATTCTTTCGCCCATTCTGGCTTATCAGTGATTTCCTCGAAGGATTTGGCTCGATCGCGACCAATTAGTTCCCGGAACTGGTTGTAGCGGGGAACTCCTCGCTCCCGATCTCGGAGGATATCTACAGCAGCTAAGTCAAATACTTCACCGTTGTCCCTCACTAGTTGCTGCAATTTCTTTGGATAATTGTAAAGGGTGACAGCACCAGGGTGGCTGATTCCAAAGGAGTAGAATAAATCAGCTATATCTACCTGTTCCAGAATGGCACGTGAGCGCTTGCCGGACACTTCAAAAAAGTCTTTCGTCAGCACCTCTTTACCGTCTTTAACCGAGTAAAACTGGAATTCATCGGGGATGAGGGGATGCATCCGATACACAGAAACGAATTCTTCGGTGAGGTAGTAGGGAGCACTGTGGTGGTCAGTAGATGAGCCGATAATGCCGCTGATTACTTCATTGTCCCCAACACGCCCAAAACGATTTTTGAATTCATCACCCAACATACCCCACCAATTCCATCTCATGGCAACTTGCAAGGCGGGATGTCCCAGGATGCCCGGAGTCCATTCCACAGTATGAATTTTAGCCAGCAAGGCAGCATTAATCAGTCGAGCGTGGTCGAACAGGTCATCATCTGTCCAGTCAGGGTATTGTTTTTTGAGATGATCACAGATAGTGTTGTGCTCTTTGACGAACAGGATATGCAACATGCTTAGTCCTATCCACCAGTTATCGTCAAAGCCCACAATATCGACTCCTTTCTCTGGGTTGACAGGTAACAAACCGTCATCACCAATGATCATCTTACCATCGACATGGCTACGCACCTTATCAATAGTTTCCTGATTACTGCCATAGATTTGGGAAGCATCCCACCAGTGAGTTTCTTGGTTGATAAAGGTTGGGGGATTTTTGGTATCGTCTTCAGAACGAGTAGGGTCTTTTGGAGTTTTTTCGATTTCCAGAGGTCGATGCTCTTTGGGCCAGGGGTCATCCTGTTCCAGAGGAATCTCGATTTTCTCTTCGGAATCATTAAAGGTATGAGAAAACCAATCGTGAGTCTGGAATTGAATCCAAGCTGCAGCTGTTAGGTTTAAGGTCGAAGCTGGGACAAATTCATCCCGCGTCAATAACTTCCGACTGATCGTACGGGGGTTGGGATTGAGTAAATTCTTTTCGTCGGGGTAAGCGTGTTTCAGGGCTACATTGCGTCCAAAGCGGGTGCCAGCCATCCCCATTTTGGGATCATTGGGGTCATTAAATGAACCATCCGCTGTGCGAATTTTAAGATGGCGACCATCAGGACTAGGAGTCGGTTCAGGGGGCTCCCCTTTTGTGGGTAATTGGGAGGTATCGTGCAGGTTTTCTTCCCGCATATTCTCGCGGAATTTATTTAATTTGAACAGGGCTAGAGGAGTAGGAAACTTATGCCAAGGTTTCTTTGCCATTTTGCTAATTCCTTTAGTTTTTATTACCGAGGTATTTAGTGTTTTAGGTTAGGGAGTGTCAGGAATTACGGTCAGAGCTTACTGCTTACTACTAAGCTTAGGTGAATAGGACTGAGCCTGATCTTAATTAATGCTTAATTCACCGTTGTCTAGCTCTTTCTATTTCTTAGTTTTTTTATGTTTATCATAACTCATTAATTTATAAATTAAAGAGGATTGACTAATAAATCTAGTGTTGTATAATTGTCTGGGATTGACAGTACCCATCTTGGGTACTCTTTGCAGATAAGTTCACTGTCAAGAAATTCCACAGTCAACCGTCAAGGGTTAACAAATTGGATATCCTGTTCTTGGAAGTACGCTGGTAGAGGGTCTCGGGAGAGTACATTGGTTTTGGATGTGAGCTGCTGCTGGTCTAGGAGAATTGCGATCGCACTCTTACACACAAACAGGATCAAATCCCTTCCGGGACAAGTACGAGACCCTCTCAGAAACAAATTGGAGTAAGTCGAATTGTCTTGATCGCTAAGATCTAGCCACCGTTGAGGTACAAACGAATCGGTGGATGGGTCTAGTGACCGTTCCCGTTGCATAATCGGGAAAAAGTGCAGAATTTCCATGTCTGGCGGAATACGGGTGTTATTATACCTGTCGCCAGCTGTTGTAATGTGAAAGGTTCTGGTCACTGGAGGGAACAAACGACCAGTTTCCAACAAACAAGCTTCTAAATAGCTGAGTTTAGCAATGGTTGAGGCTTGCTCCACCGAACCCGCTTCCTTGATTTCCTGTCGCACGCGTTCGAGCACCTCTGGTCTAGAGGTAATCATAGTCAGGGTTCTCGCCAGCAAGTCAGTTCCTGAACCAGTAAAGGTAAACATCCAGTGGGGGATTTGTTGCAGGAGTTCCTCTTGGGTAGTGTAGGGCTTTATGCCATGAGCCATAGACAACAGGGAGGGCTTTTCAGAGGCTTCGCTGCCTTCCCAAAGCTGTTCAAGAGTTTGATAAAATTTTTCTAAACGCTTGGTTTCAAACCTTCCCAATAGAATCCGCTTAATCGGATTTCCGACCATTGAGAATAACACCTGTATATCCTTGATCAACCGCTCAGGAGCAACATTTTCCCCAAACACAATGCCAAGCATTGCTTGACCCATACATTTCCGGATATCCTCAATGTTGGATACTGGCTTTGAAAAAGCACGATGTACCTGTTCTAGGAAAGCCTGTTGGTACTGGTGCTGGCAACCTGTGCCAAGCACTCCCTCGTTATAAGGTCTCAGGCGCTGCCACTGCTGATCATGGCTGATAGTGAGGGCGTTGGGGGCAAGGAAAGACATACCATCCTTCTTGAGAGTTCGGA
>NZ_JAAHHS010000005.1 GCF_010692395.1 Moorena sp. SIO3H5 | reverse complement strand
CCCAATTCCGCCAAAATATTTTCAAATTGCTGCCAGCTAACATCCTCCAGCAACAATTCCTGTCCCGGTTGAATCCTCAATTGTCTTAACTCTAATAGCATAAAGATTCATCCAATTCTTTAATTACAATATATCGACCACGCAACACACTAATTGCTCCATTCATCCCCTGGGAATTCATCTCAAACATCGGCACAAAACGGGCAATTTCCCCAGCCGTAGTTTGTCCCCAGCATTCACTCGGCATGGGGTTAAGCCAAGTCAAATAACGCACAGATTGCTGTAACTCCTCAATCCATACCTTAGTATTATCAACCCGTTCCTGGTCAAAATTCCCCCGTGCTGCCCCCGCATCGCTAATAATTAATACCGCCGCCCGTCCGCCCATTCTGAATGCTGAATGCTGAATGCTGAATGCTGAATGCTGAATGCTGAATGCTGAATGCTGAATGCTGAATGCTGATAGCTTAAACCAAACCTAAAGTAATTAAGGAAACATAAATCATGGCAGACACAGTAGAACAAATCAAAAATACTTATCCAATTCCGGTATTTTATTACCGAGTCACCATCGATGGAGATGATTCCCACGCTTTCTCAGAGGTATCGGGATTAAGCATTGAATACGAAACGATTACTTATCGAGATGGCCTGAGTTATAAAGAAGGGCCAAAGTACATGCCAGGATTAGACACTCCCATTAACCTAACCCTACAGAAAGGAATTGTCAGACAAGACAGCTATTTATTTGAATGGTTTAGCACGATTAAGCTCAATACCGTCGAAAAGCGAGATATTATTATTGAATTGTTAGATGAGTCAGGTGAAGCAGTTGTCTCCTGGGAAGTTGGAAATGCTTTCCCTAAGAAATTAGATGCACCGTCATTTAATGCCACTAGCAATGAAGTTGCTATTGAAAGTTTAGAACTAATGGCTAATACTCTCAAGGTTAATAACCCTCCATTATAATCATTAGACTTCTCTCTTCCCTGCTCCCTGCTCCCTGCTCCCTGTTCCCTGTTCCCTGCTCCCTATTCCCTGCTCCCTGCTCCCTGCTCCCTGCTCCCTGCTCCCTGCTCCCTGCTCCCTATTCCCTAAAAACCCAATAATTT
Source organism: Moorena sp. SIO3H5 (assembly GCF_010692395.1). Lineage (GTDB taxonomy): Bacteria > Cyanobacteriota > Cyanobacteriia > Cyanobacteriales > Coleofasciculaceae > Moorena. Next base: position 27,876 of record NZ_JAAHHS010000005.1, on the reverse strand, counting down.
GTACTTCACCGAATTGAAAACCGCTGTAAGTTATGGTAAATAATTTCCCCATTCCGGAACTTACTTTGACGGAAAATCCCCCGGTTGGATTTAATTTTATGGTCGTCTTTTTCATAGCTGGAATTCTGCCTAATCCCTTAGATATTCGCTTTCAAAAGGTATCGGGAATTTCGGCGGAAATAAGCACAACAGACATCCGTGAAGGGGGTGAAAATATTTTCAGACATCGTTTGCCTAATCAGGTTACCTATAATAATCTGGTTTTAGAAAGAGGAATGGTGATTGGCTCTCCTTTGAATGTAGAATTTAACATTGCTATGAGTACCATGAAATTTGCTCCCAGCAATGTCTTAGTCATGTTGCTTGATGAAAACACTGTTCCTGTTTCTAGTTGGTTATTTAAGAGAGCTTATCCAGTAAAATGGTCAACATCTGACCTAGATGCTAATGCCAATGCTGTGGTTATCGATACGATGGAATTAGCCTATGTGAGATTTCAAAGTGTGAGGATTTAGCTATGCCAGTGGAAATCAAAGAATTAATTATTCGTGCCAACATTGTGGATAATAGTGAGTCTAAGCATGGAAATAGTGAGAATGGACATAGTTATGATAATAATTTAGATTACCAGATGGGAGAAAATTATGAACAAAAAGGTGAAATAATTGCTGCTTGTGTGGCACAGGTACTGAAGATACTGGAGCGGAAAAAAGAGAGATAAGGTAAGGAAGTGTGGGGAGAGGGGGAGATAGGGAGATGGGGAGATGGGGAGATAGAGAGATAGGGAGATAAGGAGATAGGGAGATAGGGAGATAAGGAGATAGGGAGATGGGGGAGATTTTTATAGCAGAAGTCAGAAGTCAGAAGTCAGAAGTCAGAAGTTAGAATTAAAACTCTTGCGCTTACTTAGGTTTGAGACTTTTGTCATGTCCTAACTGCCCTGGCGACTGCTATATTAAGGGTAATGGTAATAACATGAGATAGCGTTTATCATAGCTATGAGGTACACATTCTTTTTTACCTCTTGCCTATTGCCTATTGCCTATTGCCTATTGCCTATTGCCTATTGCCTATTCCCTGTTCCCTGTTCCCTGTTCCCTGTTCCCTGTTCCCTATTCCCTGTTCCCTATTCCCTAAAACCCAAGAATAATTTATACTTCACCCAAATAATTATTATATGCTAAAAAACCCTTTTAAATTAGAAAAGCTGAAGATTCGTGTTTATAAAGATGGAAAACGGACTGGAAAGGAACAAGATACCTTTGAAGTCATGTTTAATCCGGAATCCTATTCCTTACAATACGAGAATGTTTATCAAAGTAAGCAGGGTATTAATACCCGTGGACGGGAAGCAAAATATACTCTCAGCAAACCCAGGAATTTGTCCCTCAAGTTAATTTTAGATGACACAGGGGTAGCAGATTATGGAGGTTTTGGGTTTGCCGGAGCTTCATTAGTTGGCAATCTTTTAGGGACGAGAGATGTTTACAAGCAAGTAGACCGCTTTCTGAAGCTAACAACATTTATGGATGGAACAATCCATGAGCCTAAATATCTCAAAATTGAATGGGGAGACTTAATTTTTGATTGTCGTCTCGTATCTGTTAATGTTAAATATACACTTTTTAACCGTAGCGGACAACCGATAAGAGCTGAGTTAGATACCGTTTTTAAAGGTGATCTAGAAGATTCCAAGCGAATTTTATTAGAAAAGAAAAGCTCACCCGATCTTACTCATACTAAAACAGTAAAAGCTGGAGATAAGTTGCCTTTGATGGCTCAAGAGGTATACGGTGACTCGGCCTATTATATCCAGCTTGCCCGTGCTAATAATGTCAATAACTTCAGAAAGTTAAAAACCGGAACAACTATCAACTTACCGCCAATAGAGAAGTAAAAAAATAATGAGTGGTGTTGTCACAGCAACAATCTTGAGTAAAGGGAAAAAAATGAACTCTGAATATAATGTCATGTCGATTGACATTATCAAAGAGGTGAATAAAATCCCGATAGCTCAAATTATTTTATTAGATGGTGACGCGGCAGAACAAGAATTTGCTATTAGCAACACGGAGTTTTTTAAACCAGGCCAAGAAATTGAAATAAAGCTTCGCTATGAAGCGGAAAAACAAAATGAAGCAACAGTGTTTAAGGGAATTATAGTTAGACACTGTGTGCAAGCCGATCGCTATAGTTCTCTGCTCACTGTTGACTTAAAAGATGCAGCATACAAACTAACCACCCAACGAAAAAGTGCTGTGTTTCGAGATATGACAGACAAGGATATTATCGGCAAAGTCATCAACACTGGGGGTGGGGGGTTAAAATTCAAATCTAGTGCTGTAACTAAACCAAAGCATAAGGAAATGGTGCAATATTACTGCACTGACTGGGATTTCATTTTATCTCGTGGGGATGTCAATGGTCTGTGGGTTTTAGTTGATGATGGCGAAATTACGGTTAAAGAGCCTAATCTAACAAAGACAGAGGAAGCCAAACATACCTTTGAGTATGGCAAAGATGAAATTTACCAGTTTGAAATGGAAGCTGATATTTGCGATCAGAAAGCATCGGTAGAAAGTACAGCTTGGGATATCAAAACACAAAAACTATCACAATCACAAAAAGCGAAAGAGTTTTCTCTAGAGCAGGGTAATTTAAAAGGAGATGAATTAGCAAAAACCATTGGTGCAGACAACTATCAATTAATCAGTTTAGCTCCCTTAGATGACCAGGAAGTAAAAGCTTGGGCAGATGCCAAGTTACAAAAAAGTCGTCTTTCACTGTTTAAAGGTCGCTTAAATTTACCTGGATTTGCTGATATTAAACCAGGAGATATGATAAAAATTAAGGGAATAGGAAAGCGCTTCAATGGCAAAACTTTAGTAACGGCTATTCGACATCAATTTAGTAGACAAGGCTGGCAAACCTATGTACAATTTGGCTTGTCAGCTAGCTGGTTTTATCAACAAACTAATGACATTATTGATACACCAGTGGCGGGATTGATTCCAGCTATTCATGGGTTGCAAATTGGGATTGTGGATAAGTATGAAGCGGATCCAGAAAAACAGTTTAGGGTAAAAGTCAGAATCCCCTCAATTGAAACAGATGGTATTGTTTGGGCAAGATTAGCTTCCGTTGAGGCTGGTAATAAAAGGGGTATTTTCTTTAGACCAGAAACCGGGGATGAGGTTATTCTCGGTTTTATCAATGATGACCCTAGACAAGCCATAATTCTGGGTGCGGTGCATAGTGGTAAAAATGCTTTGCCCCCTGGTTTGACAGTAACCAAGGAAAATAATAAGAAAGGAATAGTTACCAAAAACTCCCTAAAACTTATATTTGATGATGAAAATCAGTTAATCGAAATTAGTACAGGCAAGGGCAATACCTTTAAATTATCCGAGCAGGATAAAGGGATTAAATTGGAAGATGAAAATGGGAATACAATCACGATGGATAATCAAGGAATTAAGATAAAATCAAGTAAGGACATTGTGATGGAGGGTAACTATATCAAGATTAAAGGCTCGAGGGTGGATATTAATTGAGGCAAGGGTGGGGAGTGTGGGGAGATGGGGAGATGGGGAGATGGGGAGATGGGGAGATGGGGAGATGGGGAGATTTTTATTAAGGATCTACTGGATTATTTCGACTTAAGCCGTCGAGGAATTAACTGGCCGGGTTTGATGGGATTTGGTGGTTTGGTTACTACTACGGTAGGCATCTTTGCCTTAGTGCAACGGCGAGTTCACCCGAAATGGAGACGGCGGGACTACATTTTGGTATTGCTATTGACACTTAGTATGCCAATATCAATACTTTTCAAGAGTCCCTTCTTCAAGATTCCCTACACTATGCCTGCTATTGCTTTGTTAGTAGGGAACTTTTATGGCTCTACGATGGGCGTGACAGTGGTGGGTTTACTGACAGGCTTAGTGACCTTTAGTATGGAAGTCACTGGAGAACAAGTACTGGCAAATGTGGCTGGGGGTTTACTTGGTGCCTTGATGGCAGGACGAATGCGATCGCGAGAGGAATTGGCTCTGTTGGGAGTTGGGGTGGGCTTAACTCAAGGTGTAGTTTCCCTGATTATCAATCTGATTATTAGTGCCACGGCTAGTACAATTTGGTCTGCAGTTCTGCCAGGAGCCTTGTTATTCGGTATGTCTGGCTTAGCTTGGAGTATTGTCGCCCTGGGGCTATCACCTTACTTGGAACGTTTGTTTGACCTGGTGACACCAATTCGTCTGGCAGAATTGTCTAATCCCAACCGTCCCCTGCTCAAGCGTCTAGCTACTGAGGCACCTGGAACGTTTCAACATACTCTGTTTGTTGCTTCTTTGGCAGAAGCAGCGGCTCAAGAACTTCACTGTAATGTCGAACTGGTTCGGGCAGGTACGCTCTACCATGACATTGGTAAAATGCACGATCCGTTAGGGTTTATAGAAAATCAAATGGGTGGTCCGAACAAGCATGATGAGATTAATGATCCTTTCAAGAGTGCTGAAATTATTAAAAAGCACGTTACCGAAGGACTGGTTATGGCTCGTAAGCACCAGTTACCCAAGGCAGTGCGGGACTTTATCCCAGAACATCAAGGGAAATTGCTGATTTCCTATTTTTATTTCCAGGCTCAGCAAAAAGCCCAACTCGAAGGTACTGGGTCTGTGGACGAGTCATATTTTCGTTATGACGGTCCAATTCCCCAGTCCCAGGAAACTGGTGTAGTTATGTTAGCTGACGCCTGTGAAGCGGCTCTACGCTCACTCAAAGAGGTTACTCCGGAAACGGCTCTTACGGTGGTCAATAAAATTCTCAAAGCTCGCTGGCAGGACAACCAATTAGTGGATTCTGGGCTAACCCGACAGGATTTATCAAAAATTGCCCAAGTCTTCATCAGAGTTTGGCAACAATATAATCACCAACGTATTGCTTATCCAAAGGGAGCACTTAATTGTCAGTCGTCTCCTAAATGAAGTACGAAGTCTCCAGTTTTTGTAGACAAAGAGTATTAAACAGTATAAAACACAGAATTTCAGATCTGTTCCACCTTCTTGAATCCTGTTTCTGTACAAACACTGTGCAAGTCTTTATCCCACTGATCAATGGGTAGTTGAGGTATATAGGCAAATTCAAATACAATGCCGATCCTAGGAATAGAATCCCACTCTGGTGAATTCAGTAGTCGGTCATAGAAACCACCACCGTAGCCCAAACGATACCCCCGCTGGTCACAAGCCACAGCGGGTACAAGGATCAAATTCACATCCTTTGGCTCTAGGCTGGTAGAATTAGGTAATGGTTCTAAAATACCGTAATTTCCTTTTTGCAAGGGTTCACCCGCCTTCCAGGTATGCCAGAAGAGAGATTTTCCCAGACATCTCGGTAGTCCCCAACAGTGCTTAGTGTCTGTAAATAGGGGACTTAGATCTGGTTCTTTTCGAAAACTGAAATAGGCTAAGACTGTTTGTGGCTGGGTCACTAGGACGCCAGATTGCAGATGGGTACAAATGCGATCGCTTTTTTGCCGCCATTCTTCTACAGACATAGACTGGCGCTTTTGAAGCAGGGATCGGCGTAGTTCTGCTTTGTTCATCTGATCTTACCTCCGCTTTGATAGGGCGATCATATCAACAAACTATGCTGATAGTGGGTAATCATACCGAGTTGCATTTAGCGATGCAGCGCCTTCACGCGGGGGTTTCCACGGGGCTTACAAGGTGCGGACGCAGGTTCCGCACACAGACCCAAAACCATGAGCGACTGCATCAAGACATGGGTAGTAGATAGGAGCTTGTTTACTCCCATCTACCAATTCCGTTCAATCGAGCCCTTAAGCAATAAATAATAGGTTAAATAATAGGTTTGAGAGCAACTTGGTATCAGTAATGGGTAATTGGCAACTGGGCTTATTACCCATTACCCATTACCCATTACCTAATCTCTCCCATTACCTAATCTCTCCTCTAGCAGGTACCAGTTACCTCTAGTAAGCACCGTTATTTTTGGGAAAAATAACAACACCAATGGTTTTCACGATGATCCATAAATCCAGCCAAAAATTCCGGAAACTGACATAGTAAACATCAATTTGCACACGGCGGTGGTAAGGTATGTCATTGCGTCCAGAAACCTGCCATAAGCCAGTAATTCCGGGTCGAATTCTCAAGACTTTATCCATGTGACGCCCGTATTTGGGCAATTCCTCTGGCACTAACGGTCTTGGACCCACCACACTCATCTGTCCGTTGAGTACATTCCAGAACTGAGGAAACTCATCTAAGCTAGTCAGCCGTAGAAATTTTCCAATTCCAGTAATTCGAGGATCATCCTTGAGCTTGTAATTATCCTCAAATTCCTCTCGTATCTGAGGGGATTTTTCGATCATCTCTAGCAACATTTCGTCTGCATTTTCCACCATAGTTCTGAATTTCAGGCAAGCAAAAGGTTTGTAGTCTTTACCCACCCGCTCCTGAACATAAAAAATTGGTCCAGGTGAGCTGATCATAATTAGCAATGCCAGTAGCAGGTAAACGGGAAAAAACGAAATCAGAACTGATAGGGAAAAAGTAACATCAAACAGTCGCTTGGCAAAATTTCCGTCTAAGCGATAGCGAGTCAGATTCTTGTGTCTACGACGTGAAACGAGGGGCTGAAAACCTCGCTTCACGAATGCTCGCAATATCTTGACGGAGTTAAGTTGGCTTTCGGCAGTCATCTCACTCCTTCAATTCACACCACACGTCATAATCATAAAGCTACGAGACACTCGCTATAGCGCATAGCCAGCTAGGATATTTAATTTTTTACCAGAGAAATTAAAACTGGTAGTCTTGATAACACTTTTCCAGAAATGTCAGGTAGCGATCAGCAAAAATGTTGGGGGCAAATTTGGCAGCGTTTAACCGGCTTGCTTCCCGATTAAACTTTCCTGCCAAGGTCTCAAAGGTTTCCATGGCTTCAATCAAAGCCCCTGAGCTTTGCTCTGGAAACAATAGACCTGTACCACTGTCTAAATGTTGCCGAATATCTAGAACTGTTTCTAGTGCCCCACCAGCACCATAGGCAATCACCGGCGTACCACAAGCTTGGGCTTCCACCAGGGCAATGCCGAAATCCTCACAGGCAGCATAGACAAACCCTTTAGCTTTAGCCATATACTGCTCAACCACCTCATTGGGTTGAAATCCCATAAATTCTACATTTTTGTGAGCCAAGTTGCGAATCCCTGCTAAATCTGAGCCATCACCAATCACCACCAGAGGGTATCCCAGTTGATTAAAAGCTTGAACAATTAAAGATACTTGTTTGTAACTTACTATCCGGGAAACGGTCAGATAAAAATCTTCCTTTTCTTCCTGGAAAGGAAAACGTTCAATATTAACCGGTGGGTAAATCACTTCAGCCCTACGCCGATAGCAGCGCCAGATCCGCCGTGCTGTGTGATGAGAGTTGGCAATAAAGTAATCCACCCGATTTGCTGTAATCACGTCCCACTGACGTAACCGATGAAGCAGATAGCGAGTGATCAACCCTGGAAAACCCTGTCCCATAGCACTACTGCGCAAATAATCAAACGTCAAGTCCCAGGCATAACGCATGGGCGTATGGCAGTAACAGATGTGCAGTTGTTGGGGACTAGTAAGGACACCCTTGGCAACAGCATGGGAAGAGGAGAGTATGACATTATACTCCCCTAGTTCCAGCTGTTCAATCGCTAAGGGTAGCAGCGGCAGATATTTCTGAACCCCGTTACGAGCGAAGGGTAAGTTCTGTAGGAAGGTTGTGCCAATACAGCGCTGATATAGATAACTCTGGGGATTTGTTGATTCAAAATCAATCAGGGCGTACAGGTCGGCATCAATGTGTTTGAGTATTTCTTGAACTACCAGTTCTGAGCCACCAGTTGCTTTGGGAGTCAACCACTCATGAACCAAGGCATATTTCATTAGATCTCAATGGCAGATTGTTCAAATATACTACTGACAGTACTTGAAAAACAAAACATACCATATACTTGAATGGTCTATTTACTATAGACCTCGCAGCTACGGTATTTTGGGTATTGCCTAACTAGCTAAAAATATAGGGTTTTTCAGCTGCGCTCTAGACGGCGATTCTATAGCGCAGTCAACCCACCACAAGACATCTAAACAACCTATCTGGCAATACAGACGTCGAGGTAATAATAGGGTTTTATTAACTGTTTCAACCCGCTAGTTAGCTGAGCAGTAGGTATTAATATCCGCCACTAATTTTGGTTCTGGGGTGGTGGCTTTCTGCAAATTGCTCAAAGCTTCTTCCGCAGCTGAGCGGTCTTGCTTCTTAAAAGCCTCTACAAAGTCACGAGTCGCCTTGCTGGTATTGCGATACATCTGAATAAAACCAGCTTGATAGTCTTGGAGCTGTTCGTCCTTAACTATTATAGATTCCATGTCTTGAGATGCCCCCTCCATAGCATCAGCTGCCTGGAGCATTGCCTGGGGATCACTTGATTCTCCACCATTAGTTAGGGTTTTAGCTTCTTCAACGGCCTGGTTTGCCACTTCAATAATTTTCTGACATTCAACTTTTTTGCCACTACAGCTAACGGTCAATAAGCTCATGAGTACAGTCACCGGAACAAGGAGGAAGTACCGCGTTGGAAAATGCATTAATGCTCTCCTAATCAGTTTTGGGTACTCTCGTTTTGGTAGCATATTTTTACCATGCTGAAAAGCTTTAGCTTTAATTCCACAACACTCCACTCTTCAATACACGGCGTTCAGAGTCAGGATAGGGTGAGCGCGCGGGTGTAGGCTAACATTGACAGGACTTACCCAAAACTGGGCAACAAACGCGCTTATGGTGTATGGCCCTGAGTGAGACCCTACAAGTAGAGTTGGTGCGTAAGTCAAGAGCCAGGAAGGTCAGTCTTCCCTTGCTTCAATAGCTGTAGCAAGCTGTTGCAAGGTTTGTGTGACTTGCTCGAGCTGTTTTAGAGACTCATTTTGACTTTCTGCCAAGGTTTGCACCGCATCACTTAGAGCAAAAAGCTGGTAGCCTTGTTGTTGAACTTGCTGCCCTTGGTTTTGTACTTGAATGACAAAGTTATCAACCCGGTCAGCTAGACGGTCTATGGTTTCGGTAGTGGCAAGCACTGCCTCTCCGATTTGTCCAACAATTAATTCCAAACGACTGATGCGGTTTTCCACTGTCAGAGACTCTTGTATGCTAGGAGTCGTGTTGTATGAAGTGTTTCCCATTTGAGCTGGTTTATCCACCGGCAACGTTTTCAATAAAACATCAATATCGGCCATCAATATCGGCCATCAATATCGGCCATCAATATCGGCCATCAATATCGGCCATCAATATCGGCCATCAATATCGGCCATCAATATCGGCCATCAATATCATCGGCGCGAGGCAAACAGGCATGGAGTATGAAGTCTGGCCTAGTCTACTATTAAATGGGGTCAGATCCGAATATCCCCTCTTAATTCGCTAAGAGTATTCTATGATTATTGGTTGAACTAGCAAAATTTCAACCCCTTTGACAGAAAACGTTTCTTAGTTTGATCCCACTCACAGTAATTTCAAAGTGACGCTTTTCTGCCAATGGCAAGTATAATGCCGGTGTTAAGGCAATTCAGACTGGGGTGATTTACCTGTTGAGATATTCCTCAAACTGAGCATGTCACCCCAATTTGAGGGATTTATGCCTATCAAATTACCACAGTTTATCAATTAGCCGAATACGACTAGCCGGATAGGACGTAATCGTTGTCGGATCAAATTCCCACAACAAACAGCTAACGGTCAAAAACTTACAATGGTATTCACTTATGCAACTACTATTTCTAGTCCTGCTATGGGTAGTGCTTGGATTTTTGCTCGCCAAGCTGCTGCTCGAAATCATCCCTAAACAGTATTTCACCTGGCTTGGGGGTTTTTTGGTTTTTGCCATCATTGTCCTGCTGTTTTTCACCCCAACCAATGCCCTGGTTTCACCGATATGGACAATTCTCTCACTTCCCTTTCAACCATTGGGCTTAGCAATTCTGCTTTGGTTTCTAGGAGCAATGCGAATTAAAGGTGACAAAATCTCTAAACCAGGACCTACCTTGATTTGGACGGGATTTTTTGTCTTGCTTGTCGCCAGTACCCCTTTTCTATCTACTCGGCTGGATCAACTTCTCGGGTCTGAAGTCGTTCAAGAGCAACCTAGAGTTCAAATGGCGACAACAATTGGGTTGCAGGAGGAAACCCTCACTGCTTTTGTCCCCAATGGGGAATTAATTCAGCTTACTACTAGTGCTAGTCCTTTACCTAGGGACGCTGTGTTGGCTCAACTTCTTCCACCCAATCAAGCCATTGGCATCCAAGCTTTTATCCCTTCTATAGGAGCCCTTGAGCAGACTACCGGGGTAATTAACACCTTCTTTAGCAATATTTACTTCCAACTACGAGGAGGACGAGTTACTGGCACAGAAGTTGAATCGCCGACCGCAAGAGATGTTTCTTGAAATATAGACCTTATTTTAACGACCCACATCAACCCAATCGGGTATAGTGTGGGTTTATGGTTTCATCGGAGGTAAACCGCTACCACCCTCGGCTCTCACCTTCAGTAAGGGTCGATGATTTATCCTGATCTGCGGTTACCTTGAGGGTAATTACTCCCCGATTTTTGGTGAAAGGTTAAGCCTATAGTAGGGGAATTGTTTAAATATTGTAAGCAGGACTGGAATTGTATAGTATTGTAACATGCTGAATTCCCGTCTGAAAAAACTGCTGCTTTACCTGCGCCCATACTGGCGACAGTCAGCCCTAGGCATTTTTGCTCTCCTTATTGTCAATGGACTTGGTGTTTATATCCCCTTACTGATCAGGGATACTATTGACGAGTTGAGTCAAACCTTGAGCTTCGACCAAGTCGGGAGCTTTGTGGTGCTTATTTTGATACTCACCTCATTTATGTGGGGGATTCGGATGGTTTCGCGCATTCTATTGTTTGGGGTGGGGCGCAAAGTGGAATTTGACCTCAAGCAGCGGATTTTTGGGCATTTGCTGACATTGGAACCAGCCTATTTTTCTCAAAACACCATAGGTGATTTGATTAACCGAGCCACCAGCGATGTGGATAATATTCGGCGTCTATTGGGGTTTGCAGTTTTGAGTCTGGCAAATACGGTGTTTGCCTACTCTTTGACCGTGCCGGTTATGATTGGCATTGATCCGTGGTTGACGTTCTTAGCATTGGCGGTTTATCCGTTGATGTTGATTATTGTCAAGCTATTTAGTGAGAAACTGCGCAGCCAACAACAAGAAGTCCAGGAGAAACTTTCTAACCTCAGTGAGCTGATTCAGGAAGATATGAGTGGTATCGCCATGATTAAAATCTACGCTCAGGAAGAAAACGAGCGTCGTGCGTTCCATCAACTCAATCAGCAGCTTTTGGGAGCAAATCTCAATTTGGCAAGAACACGGAACTTTCTGTTTCCAATAATTGAGGCTCTTACTTACCTCAGCTTACTGGTGCTGTTAACTATTGGTCCTGGTTCCATTGAGTCCGGTGGTATCAGTATTGGTGACTTTGTGGCGCTGATTATCTACACTGAACGTTTAGTCTTCCCCACAGCACTGCTAGGGTTTACCATCACTGCTTATCAACGTGGTGAAGTAAGTATTGATCGTATTGAGTCGATTCTCTTGGCTCAACCTCGGATTACAAATGCCCCAGATTCGGTTAGCCTGCTAACGCCAGTAAGGGGTAAGCTCAAGGCTGTAAACTTGAGTTACACTTACCCCGGCAGCCAAACTCCTGCCCTGAAAAATGTTAGCTTCACAATTAATGCAGGTGAGACAGTAGCGATTGTGGGAGCCATTGGTTGTGGAAAATCTACCCTGGCTAATGCCTTGCCTCGTTTGCTGGATATTCAAGCTAGTCAACTGTTTTTGGATGGATATGATACTACTAAGCTGCCCTTGCAGGATTTGCGGAATGCGATCGCATATGTTCCTCAAGACAGCTTCTTGTTTAGCACTAGCATTAAAAACAATATCTGCTACGGTATACCAATTAGCGAATACTCAGAGGTAGAATACGCAGCTTCGCAATCCCAAATTCACCCGGAAATTATGAATTTCCCCCAGCAGTACGAAACAATTGTTGGGGAAAGGGGAATAACCCTCTCTGGGGGGCAGCGACAACGTACTGCTTTAGCTAGAGCTCTGCTGATGGATGCACCAGTGCTGATTCTTGATGATGCCCTTTCCAGTGTGGATAATCAGACAGCAACGCAAATACTGGAAAATCTCTCGCAAGGAGTCCAGCGCAAAACTGTAATTTTTATCTCCCATCAACTTTCAGCTGCTGCCAAGGCTGACCGAATTTTGGTAATGGACGCAGGGGAAATTGTCCAAACTGGTTCTCATGGTGAACTTCTACAAAAACCCGGTATTTATCGCTTTCTTTGGGAGCAGCATCAATTAAAAGAAGTATTGAAGTAGTTCTTTAATTTAGTTGACCTACCTAATAGCTAATAGCTTCTCAACGGGACTGGCCGGATTCGAACCGGCGACCTAGCGCTTCAGATTTGTGTGAGTTTCCCCACTCTCTGGACTATACCTTCACCCTAGGTTAATACCTTTCAAGGTTAATACCCCTTAGGTGGTGGCCGTCTAGTCTCTCCACCTTCCTGCATTTAACCTCTACGATGACTCGCACGCAGATTCAGGCTTGGCTCGGTATTGCCTTAGAGTACTCAGTAAGCTAAATACCCCTTAGGTTTCACCGAATTTGACCACATTCACTCACGGAATTTCTTCCATGGTGCCCGATTTTTCAGGAGGCGCTTGCTCTATCCAGCTGAGCCACAGCCCCAATCGCAATATATCTGTATATTATCACAAAAGCTGTTAATCAAGCATCCATAGCCATACCTGATCAGGGTTGAATACCCCTGCTAACCCAACTGGTAATAGGTAATGGGTAATCGAACCCAATTTTTAAGCAGTTTGTTGGTTGACGCTCTTGCCTAGAAAAGTGGGAACTATAGAACTAATCGCGATTAAATCCCATGTTGGCGAAGACTATGTTCCGGTCATTGCTAATAGTCAGATTATTATAAATAACTAATTATAAATAACTAATTAATAACTAAGATGACAGAAATTTATGCGAGCCCAAGAACATTTGCTGGTGGTTATTGGACATAGATGATGAGCAAGCTAGGTAAGCTTCCCAAATCTATTCACTCTACTATCTGGTTAGGATTACTAACCTTTTTGATAGTGACTATGGTAGTTCCTGCTGTAGCCCATCTTGATGATTCGGTACTGGGGAGTAGAGCAAAGGTCGGTGGAAATCAGCAACTCGTTAGTACTATTTCTAATCGCCAAACCCTTGTGCTAGAACCCGCTGACCATGGTTCAGAGTTGCTAGAGCAAGGCAAAACTCTCTATGAAGCCCAACGATTTGCTGAGGCGGCTGCTGTCTGGCAACAGGCAGCTGTTGGTTTTGAGCAACAAGGTGATCAAGTGGGACAAGCTTTGAGCTTGAGCTATCTGTCCTTAGCTGACCAACGATTGGGAAAATGGGAGCAAGCCCAGAGTGCTATTGACAGAAGTTTGAAGATTTTGCAGGCTCCACAACTTAGGGAAGAAGGGTCGATTTTGGCTCAAGCGCTGACTATTCAGGGAAGTCTCAGAAATGCTATGGGACAAACGGAATCTGCCCTGGAAAGTTGGCAAAACTCAGAAGCTACCTATCAATCTGTAGGGGATGAGGTTGGCATCTTGGGTAGCCAGATTAATCAGGCTCAAGCCCTAAAAACGATGGGCTTCTACAGGCGATCGCGAAAACTTTTAGAAGCTGTCAATGAAAAGCTCCAAGCTCAAGATGATTCCCTGCTTAAAGTCAAGGGATTGCGGAGTTTGGGAGTGGCTTTGCAAGTAGTGGGAGATGTACACGCATCCAGGGAAGTTTTAGAGCAAAGTTTGGCAATAGCCCAGAAGTTAGATTCTCCCAGCGATACCAGTGACATTATTTTCAGCTTGGGAAATACTTCCAGGAACTTAAAAGAGCCGGAAACCGCCTTGAATTATTACCAACAAGTGGTAATAAAAGCAACTAGCCCACAAATTAAAACTGAAGCCCAACTCAACCAACTCAGCCTTTATCTAGAACTAGACCAGCACAAGAAAGCGATCGCACTATTGCCTGCCATTGAATCTAATCTAGCTCAGCAGCCCCCCAGTCGAACCACAGTCTACGCTGCGGTCAACTTTGCTGAGAGCTTGTCAAAGTTGGCAGCTGCTTCCCCTAGACAGCCACAAGGGGTGCCTATACCCATCCAAAAAGGCGCAAAAATTCTGGCACGAGCAGTGCAACAAGCTATGGAATTGGGGGATCCAAAAGCTCAAGCTTATGCGATGACTCAGTTAGGTTCATTGTATGAACAAACCCAGCAGTGGTCCGAGGCTTTGAGGTTAACAGAGAATGCTCTACAGATTGCCCAAGGTAATAATGCTTCAGATATTGCCGCTCGTGCCGCTTGGCAACTGGGGAGGCTGCACAAACAGCAGGGGGATATCAACGAAGCGATCGCAGCTTACGATTCAGCGGTCAAAACTCTCCAGTCACTTCGCTCAGACTTAGTCGCTATCAATCGAGATGTCCAATTTTCTTTCACTGAAACTGTTGAACCGATCTATCGAGAGCTAGTCGAATTACTACTGCAACCCTCTGTCACCACCCCTGAGGCAGGAGGGGTATCCCAGGCAAAAGGGTTAGGGGAAATTAGTCAAGACCACCTGAAAAAGGCGATGGAAGTTATTGAATCGCTGCAATTAGCTGAATTAGAAAACTTTTTCCAGGAAGCCTGTTTAAAAGGTCAACCGAGGCAGATCGACCAGATTGACCAGAAAGCGGCAGTTATTTATCCTATTATCTTGCCAGAACGGTTAGAGGTGATCGTTTCTGTACCAGGACAACCGCTCCGTCACTACCAAACTTATATACCTCAAGCAGAGCTGAAGCAGTTTCTCCGACGGATGCGACAATCCCTGAATAGAGCTTTTTCTGAGCCAGCACGTCTCAAGCTCTATCAGCAAGCTTATGATCTGCTGATTAAACCTGCAGAATCTGAGTTAGAAGACCACGGCATAACCACTCTAGTATTTGTACTAGATGGTTATTTGCGGAATTTACCCATGTCCGCTCTGTATGATGGTCAACAGTATCTTATCGAGAAATATAGCATAGCTCTAAGTCCAGGATTGCAGCTTTTAGATCCACGTTCCCTTGAATCGAAACAGATCCAAGCTATAACTGCTGGGCTGAGTGAAGGTCGCCAAGGTTTTAAGCCTTTGCCAGCAGTAAAGCGAGAATTAGACCAGATTTCGTCAAAAATTTCCACAACAGTGCTTTTGAATCAGGAGTTTACTGATACCAACCTCCAAAACGCTGTTGATGCACAACCTTTCCCAGTATTGCATCTGGCAACCCACGGTCAGTTTAGTAGTACTGCCGATGAGACGTTTGTTTTAGCCTGGAACGATCGAATTAATGTCCGGCAATTTAATTCACTACTGCGCTCAAGAGAAAGACAAGACACTAATCCCATTGAATTATTGGTACTCAGTGCTTGCCAAACTGCTAGAGGAGATAATCGTGCCGTCTTGGGGTTAGCTGGAGTAGCAGTACGTTCGGGAGCACGCAGTACCTTAGCTACCCTATGGGCAGTAAGGGATGAATCGACTGCTCAGCTAATGGCTGAATTTTACAAGTATCTGGCTCAACCAGGTGTAACTAAAGCTGAAGCGTTGCGCCGTGCTCAGTTAGCGCTATTGAAAGGGGAATACAACCATCCTGTCTACTGGGCTCCCTTTGTGTTAGTGGGAAATTGGTTGTAATTGCTCTATCTCTAATCGAAGAACTTTTCAAACACATTATTAGAGGACAATTGGGCATAAAACATACTAGAAATAAAACATAAAACAAACATGAACGCAAACATTAGGCGTTTATATTGAAATTTCTAGCAACCCTCAAAAAAAAAATTAGAAAGCGGCAAATCATCTGCTTTGCTTTCTGTGCCCAAAATAATCATAAAGAAAGTCCTGCAGCAATAGGAAATATTTTATGAAATCAAACAAATTAACCGTGAGATTACCACTTTGTTTTACTTTACTATTCCTAGGAATGACTCTAATCCACAGTTTGCCAAGTCAGGCGGTGATGTTCCAAAATGGGAAGAATCCAGCACCAAAGACGGGAAGGGGTGGAGCTTCCCGGGGTGAAGATATTTGTTTCTCTGATGCTAAAACCACCACTTCATCAGTCACACCGCTGATGCCAGCTACTAATGTGGGCTTAACGGTGGCAGAACGTCCAACTTTGCTGGTATATGTTCCTCAGACTTCAGCTAAAGAAGCTTTTTTAAGTTTCGAGGATGAACAGCGAAACCATCATTACCAGAGCTTTATACGTCTGCCTAATCAGCCAGGTGTAATGGCGGTTGAATTACCACCTCAGGCTCCACCACTAAAGGTCGGTAAGAATTACCAGTGGTCTTTGGTGATGATTTGTGGGGAGTATTTAGAACCAGATAGTCCTGAGGTAACTGGATGGGTTCGTCGAGTTGAAGCCAATTCTACCTTGATGAATCAGAAAACATTAAAAGCCTCACTGAAAAAAGCCTCATTGTTGGCTGAATCAGGGATTTGGGTCGATACTGTCTCTACCCTCGCTGATTTAAGGCGAGCTGAACCAAAAAATTCAGTCTATCTCTCCCATTGGGAAGAACTGTTACAATCACAAGGACTAACTGCGATCGCTAACCAGCCGTTGCTCAATAAATAAACTATAAATATCTGAACATCATACCATCAACTATTATCCTGCAATCCTTATAAAGCAAGGATTTAACCCTATGTGGCTCAAGGGGTTAGTTAGCAGCTGATTTGTGATAAATCCAAAAAATATCCCATCTTAAACCCCTGGTTTTCAACCAGGGGTTTAAGATCGGGCTTAAAACAACTTACGGAATTGATTCCGTCCTATCCTGTCAATAGCTGAACTAAGAAATTCAATCAAGTATAGTTAAGTTAGTTAGCAATTACCGATTACCAATTAGCCTCAATCATTCCACAATTGGGCAAGGTCAATTTTTATCCCTTTTTTGCTTTTTTTGTCAAGACTGTTACTTAGTCAGGATTTACTGGGAATTCTGTAGGTAAGTTATCGACGGGTTAGTGACTCACCACAAAAGCAGTTCTACCGGTCGATGCTATTCCTGGAATCCTGCCAACCAATAGAAGCGCCTATAGGCTTCTGAACAAGGTTGGTAGAGAACACACCTGACCTAGATTAGAGATTGACTAAGGGGAATGTGGCTTCACTTTAAAGAGCGTTTGAAGCAATGGCGCTTTGTACTGATAATAGCTCCCGTTGTGGCTGGACTGGTCACTGTTTTGGATACGGCAGGATGGTTCCAGCTACTGGAGTGGGCTACCCTGGATCAATTTTTTCGCCTGCGTCCGGTTGAAGATATTGATAATCGGATTGTGATTATCACCATAGATGAATCGGATCTGACTCAACTTGGAAGATGGCCGATTTCTGATGCTGTTTTAGCTGAGTTAATCAAAAAAATTAAAGCACACCGGCCTCAAGCTATTGGTCTGGATATTTATCGCGATTTTGCAGTGGAACCTGGTTATCAGGAGTTGCTTGAGGTGATGAAGTCCACACCAAACTTGATTGGAGTGAAGTCCGTGCTGAAGGATAAAACAGTTGCACCACCTCAGACCTTAGCACAACGAGATCAAGTTGCTCTAGCAGATTTGGTGCTAGATGGGGATGGTAAAGTAAGGCGAAGCTTGATATCAGCAGCAGATCAATCCGGTCAGGATATACCTACCTTAGGGGTTAGATTGAGCTTAATGTATCTTCAAGCCAAAGGGATCAATCTTAAAAAAATCGATGGGAGGCGCGAGTCTTACCAATTAGGTCAAGCAACATTTTTCAATCTAACCCAGAAAAATGCTGTTTATCAAGGTGCAGATCTTGGAGGCTACCAAATATTGTTGAATTACCGTGGCACCCAGGAGCGCTTCAATACAGTTTCAATCAGTGATGTTCTGAGCAATAGAATTTCGCCGGAGCAGTTGTACAATCGCATTGTTTTGATTGGTATGACCGCACCGAGCCTTAACGACATTTTTCCGACTCCCTATGATAGCAGTGTGAGCTCTACCGTTCAGGAAATGCCTGGTGTCGTTATTCATGCCAATATCGCCAGCCAGATGTTGAGTTCAGCACTTGATGGACGAGTGTTGCTGCGAGTATGGTCTGTTAACGCACAGGGGCTGTGGATTTTTTGCTGTTCGTTGATCGGAGCTGTAGGAAGTTGGATATTACCAGAGACTAATTGGTTAAGAAAACATCTCCTGAGCAAATTAATTCTGAGTATTTTTATCACAGGCGGCATGATTGTCGGTGGTAGCTATTTAGTCTTTATAACAGGTTGGTGGATTCCTGTAATTTCCCCATTAATGGCTCTAGGTTTATCGGCAATTTTAGGAACTAATACCCAAAATCAATTGCAATTGAAACAAGCTAACCAGCAATTGCAAGATTATTCTCGCACTTTGGAGGTCAAAGTTAAAGAGCGCACCCAAGAATTAGAAAAAGCCAAAGTAGCTGCTGATGTGGCTAACCAGGCAAAAAGCGAATTTTTGGCTAACATGAGCCATGAACTTCGCACTCCCCTCAATGGCATTTTGGGGTATGCTCAAATCCTCAAACGCTCCTCGAATATAAGTAAATCAGACCTGGATGGCATCGGTATTATTCACCAGTGTGGCTCTCATTTGCTTACTTTAATCAATGATATTTTAGACCTATCGAAAATTGAAGCTCGGAAACTAGATCTGCACCAAAGTGATATTCATTTTACTTCCTTCTTGATGGGCGTAGTAGAAATTTGTCGGATTCGTGCCCAGGAAAAAAGTATATCGTTTATTTACCATGCCGATCCTCAGCTTCCAGTGGCAATTTATGGGGATGAAAAACGCCTGCGGCAAGTTTTAATTAATTTACTGGGTAATGCGATTAAATTTACCGATACTGGAAGTGTGACCTTTCAAGTAAGTTTAATCGGTTCATCCTTGAATGGTGACCGTTCCCAAACAATCAGATTTAAAATTGAAGATACTGGTGTAGGGATGACTCCAGAACAGTTGAAAAAGATTTTTTTGCCGTTTGAGCAGGTAGGAGATACTAAAAAACAGTCAGAAGGCACTGGCTTGGGTTTGGCAATTAGTATGAAACTTATCTCCCTCATGGGGAGTGAAATAAAAGTGGATAGTACCTTAGGTGAGGGAAGTAAGTTTTGGCTAGATTTGGAACTAGCAACTGCTACGGAATCCCTGGAGCAAGAAACAGTCGTAGACAGCAGCAATATTATTGGCATTAAAGGTAAACCTCCAACCATCTTAATAGTGGATGATCATCTCAACAATCGCTCTTTACTTATTAACCTACTAGAGTCGATTGGATTTCGTTGCTTTGAAGCAAGTAATGGTAAAGAAGGTTATCACCAAGCAACAGAAATTAAGCCCGATTTAATTTTGACAGACATTGTGATGCCAATTATGGATGGATTGGAAATGATCAATGCTATTAGAAAATCACAGCAACTGCCAAATGTAGTGATTATGGTTGTATCTGCTAGTGCCTTTGAAACTGACATAGAAAACAGTATAAAGGCTGGAGCTGATGCATTTTTATCTAAGCCAATTAACATGGATTATCTTTTTAATCAGTTACAAAAATATTTAAAAATTGATTGGCTTTATGAAGCAAATAATCATCTAGAAAGTATAAATACAGAAAATTCACCACTGGAGACAGATGAAATTTTACCTCCACCAGCTGAGGTGATTGAAAAGCTATTTGAATTGGCAAAAAGAGGCAATATTCATGGCATAGAGAACACCGTGCTTGAACTGGAACAGAGAGATAAAAAATTTGGGCCTTTTGCCAATGAGTTAAGGCAATTAGCAACTAGCTTTCAGGTTAAGCAAATTCGGGAATTTATCAAATCCTTCAGGGGGTAAATCCATGACTATCAATAAAGTTGAGCAAGCCACTATCTTGATCGTTGATGACAATCCCACGAATCTGAAAGTGTTGTCAGAAGCGATCGCCAATTCGGGATGGGAAATCTTGGTAGCAACTGATGGTGAAACGGCTATCGATCAGAGCGAATATGCAACACCAGATCTGATTTTGTTAGATGTCATGATGCCAGGAATGGATGGTTTTGAAACCTGCCGCCGACTGAAATCTAATCCGGCAACTAATGAAATCCCAGTGATTTTTATGACTGCTCTGAATGACACGGTTGATAAGATCAAAGGTTTGTCCCTGGGGGCTGTAGATTACATCACCAAGCCGTTTCAGACTGAAGAAGTGTTAGCCCGTCTCAAGGTGCATTTACAACTGCATTTCCTGACCAAACAACTAGAAGACCAAAATCTATACTTAGAGGAACGGGTAGCGGAACGCACTGCTGATCTACAACAGGCAAACCAGCAACTGCGAGAATTAGAAGCTCAGCTACGCAAAGCTCTAGCCCAAGAACAAGAATTCAATCATCTTAAATCTCGGATGATCATAGCCATTTCCCATGAGTACCGCACGCCTTTGACCAGCATTCTCTCTAGTTCTGAACTGCTAGAAGCTTACTGCCATAGATGGGATAAATCTAAGCAAAGCCAACATTTTCAACGGATCCGAGAAGCTGTTCAACGGATAACGGACTTAATGGGTAATGTGATGTTCTTGAATAAGGCAGAATTTGAACAACTGGAGTTTCAGCCTACTCCTTTGGATTTAGGGGTATTTGTGCGTGATTTAGTGGATGACATGCAACAGCACTATGGTGAGCAACATCGCCTGATGTTGAACATTGATCAAAACTGTGGGCGACCGTTGTTTGATTCTAAGCTGCTACTGCAAATCCTTACCCATCTGATTGATAATGCCATCAAGTATTCCCCTAATGGAGGCAAGGTTTTGATTAAGTTTGCTTGTCAAAATAACCAAGTTATTTTTGAGGTGAGTGATGATGGGATTGGCATTCCGAGGAAAGACCAACATAATCTGTTTAATGCTTTTCATCGAGGCTCAAATGTAGAAAATATTTCTGGTACTGGACTAGGGTTAGCCATTGTCAAAAAATGTGTCGATATCCATGGCGGGACAATTAGTCTAAACAGTGATATCAGTATTGGCACTACCTTTACAGTAATGCTGCCTCGTAGAGTATTAGATGCGGATCAACTGCTCAAGGTAACTGGAAAGTCCATTCCTGATTACCAATCTGGATCACATTTCCTGCACTGAGCGAAAAGGGTTGATGGGAGGTAAGCCGCTGTTGGTCCACAAAAGTACCATTGGAACTACCCACATCAATGATTTGATAGCGCACTTTGTCCTGAGGCTCTGGAATTTGCAGAATTTGGGCATGGTTGCGAGAACACATCGCATCTTCTAACACTAGGGTGTTCGTGGGTTCTCTGCCAATAGTGAAAGGATTAGCAGACAAAACAATGATGGCACCGGATGAACGGTTTACTAAACGCCCCTTGCTTGCTGGGGTAGGATTGGAAAAAAGTACGGTTGGGGCAAGTACTGGTTGATCGCGAATGGGCAGACTGGGTGTGGCGGCTGATTCCTCTGGAATTGTAGCCCTAGGTACTTCCTGATTGACAATGGAGTGTTTAGAGTTAGCTTCTCCACCAGGGAGGATATTGACTTGCTGGATTGGTGGTGGGGAGAGTTCTGGGCGACCAGCATTGGCAATCTGCATTTTTAGGACGGCTTCATGTTCTGCTTCCTGTCGAGCACTCATCCCTTCGACTTGACGAATTATCCCCCGTGTGTTGGGAAAGCTGATGTCACTGACTCGCACATCTTCGATGGAAAAGCCTACGGTATAGTAAACGTCTACATGGTCGAGAATGTATTGTCGGACTTCTACCCGTCCCTGATTGGTTAACTGTTCCATCCTTAGGTGACTAATTGCTACTCCTAAACTATCTTTAACGGCACTAGTTAAGGCAGCAATGGGGTCAGATATTTCTAGAGCAACTCGTTTGGCATCTACCACTTGATACATTACATTCAAAGAGACATTGACAAGATACTGATCGCGGGATAGAAAGTCTCCTTGAGAGGTAATGGGCAAGTGCCGGAGTTTGCTGTCTACTAAGAGCAGTTCACATTTTTCTAGCCAGGGTAGGGCGAAGCTGACATGACGCCCTGGCTTCCATACCCGCACACACCGACCATTTTTGACAAATAAAGCAATATAGCCTGCCCCTATAAAGTCCATGCTCCACCCTGCCCAACGCTCTGGGGTGAGGGTTTGAATGAGTGGGGGTGAGTTACCAGACATTAGATTTTGTTTAGAGGAGTGATGGGAGTAGTGCTTGTTTTAGCATTCCGCCGACAGGATGCTCCGATGGAATGCTGAGTGATCAATGGCGAGATGAATGTCGGATAGGGATTTACCGGAACCGGCTGAATCTATTATAACGGTTTGTACTTGAGTACAATACATCGGATTGTATATAAGAGGGAAGATGCCTTTACCCTGGCTTTTACATAAAATGCCTGCTAATTTACTAGCCAATATTAATGGTGGTTCAGAAAATGGGATTAAAGCTAATGGAGATAGACACAGTCTTATGGAAAAAATTGATGATATGATTTACAGCAAACCTATAATTTAAATTCTGGCAACATCGATTTCTATTGTGGTTCAAGAGGCGATATCAGTGAAGTTCGGTCAATTTCATCGACGAAAATGACAATTTTGTGCTCAACCAGAACTAACAGCACTTCCTCAATAAATAGACTCAGCTGAATGCTTACATTAGACTTTTTGCAAAAGTCAGTTTTTGCCATGTAGTTATAGCGTTTCTAGGACTCATGAGGTACACATAATTGTT
Organism: Moorena sp. SIO3H5; assembly: GCF_010692395.1. Taxonomy (GTDB): domain Bacteria; phylum Cyanobacteriota; class Cyanobacteriia; order Cyanobacteriales; family Coleofasciculaceae; genus Moorena. The sequence goes on along the minus strand of NZ_JAAHHS010000005.1, from coordinate 4,860 downwards.
TGACTATTGGCTTTTGCCTCTTCTCTATTACCTGCTCCCTGCTCCCTGCTCCCTGCTCCCTGCTCCCTAAAACCCAGAGATTTGTACCTCATGGGTATAATACTTGCTATATAGTACTTATCACCCTGTTGTTGGCTATTTATGCAAGACATCAATATTTGAATTTATTTTAAATAATTTTTATTTTTGTTAACTAAACAACTATCAAAAGTTATCAAAAAGTCAGAAGCGTTGAACGTTTTAAACATTCAACGCTTCTATGCTACACTGACTAGGGATTAAGTAACTAACGCAAATTCTTTCTCATTTGTAACGTTTGCTAATTGATTAATCAGGTTTGTTTAAGGAAAAGCTGAAAATACCTCAATAAAACTTATATCTCAGCTGATAAATCAAAATTAGCTTTTCCCTGACTTGGGGCATAATTTTGAGAGTTACTCACCATGGTACGAGACAACCGCAGTGCTTCTAAACGACTAACTTCTAGGTTTTGGGGTGGAATCTGCTGCCAGATATCCAAGCTTTGTAAGCGCTTTCTGGTTTTGCCTGTTGCCCCTACAATAAATACTTCACGACCTTTATCTAAGGCTTCTTGAATAGCATTTTCCAATGCTAGGGTAGCGGTAACACCTAAAATAGGTACATCACTGAAATCGAGAATCAGCACATCAAAACCTTCAATGGCATTGTGTTGACGGGAAATTGCCTTGGCAACCCCAAAAATCATCGGTCCACTGAGATGAAAGAGTACAATACGACCGTCACCTTGGTCCAATAGTACTTTTTCTTCCTGGGAAAGCTGAATTTCTTCATCGTCATAGGTAATCGCTTTAACACTGTCTGCTCTATGAGCACTAAGACGCTCAATGGTGAGGATATTGGCAATAAATACTCCTACTCCCACGGCCACAATCAAGTCAACAAAAACAGTGAGTAAAATCACCCCGTACATAATCAGGGATGCTTTCCAAGAAATTTTATGGGCACGCTTGAGGAAACCCCAGTCAATAATATCAATACCTACCTTGAGGGCGATACCAGCCAAAACAGCAAGGGGAATCGTTTTGGTGAGGGGAGCCGCCCAAAGCACAACTACTAGTAACGCTAAAGCACGGGCGATACCAGAAAGGGCACTCCTACCCCCGGCTTGGATATTAACCACAGTTCCCATGGTTGCGCCAGCCCCAGGAATACCGCCAAATAAACCGGATACTAAATTACCTAAACCCTGACCCATTAACTCTTTATTAGAATCATGTTCGGTGCGGGTTAAACTATCAGCCACCAGGGACGTTAGTAATGCATCAATGCAGCCCAGTGTAGCTAGCACCAAAGCATCAACCACCATTAACTGTAACTGTTCAGTGGTAAACACTGGTAGACGCAAACTAGGCAAACCAACAGAAATTTCTCCAATACGGCGAATATCTACCCCAGAGAAAAATACCAAAGACAAAACTGTTCCCAGAATTAAGGCTACCAACTGGGGTGGTAAGATGCGTTTCCATTTGCGGGGCATCAAAACAAGAATTGCTACCGTCAAAACCGCTAAAACAGTTTCAATCGGGTTGATGTTTCCTATCAGTGTGGGCAAACTAGTAACTGTGCCAACTACACCACCCTTAGGGCTACCTTGACCCAAGAAAGGAGCAGTTTGCAAAATAATTAGTATGATTCCAATACCCGACATAAAACCGGAAATGACCGTGTAGGGCATCAAGGTAATGTATTTGCCTAGGCGCAGAAAACCAAACAGAATTTGAAAAACTCCGGCTAACATGACCACGGTAAATGCCATAGCCAAGCCGTTTTCTGGATTAGCAGCGGTGAGGTTAGCAATTACCGCTGTCATCACCACGGTCATGGGGCCAGTGGGTTCAGAAATTAGGGTGGGAGTACCCCCAAATACCGCAGCAAAAAAGCCGATTAATACAGCACCCCACAAACCAGCTTCTGCCCCAGCACCGGAGGCGACACCGAAGGTAAGAGCCATGGGGAGGGCGATAACGGCGGCGGTTAGGCCACCAAAAATATCCCCCCTAATGTTACGAAAGTGAATTTGGTTAGTTAGTTGCATTGTTAAATTACATTTAGGTAATTGTTACATTACATGTAGGTAACTACTTTTTACTGTACTGCAAATACATCCATTAGATTTATTTAATGATCTTACTAAAATCATTTACTTAAGTCTATAGTCAAGGCACAACCCCCAGAAACATAAGCCTTTAACTTAATATTAATAATTTATTAATAAATCCATTAACTTTAAAAAAACTCATGGCAATTATCGATTTGCTTTATAGGCAGGCGAGATAGGGAGATGGGGAGATGGGGAGATAGGGAGATGGGGAGATGGGGAGATGGGGAGATGGGGAGATGGGGAGATGGGGAGATGGGGATAGAGATGTAGGGTGGGCAGTGGATACCAACAGGATTGTAAGGTTTTGAATTGGTATTAGGCACTGCCCACCAGATCAGTATATGTAGACCAGATGTAGGGTGGGCAGTGGATACCAACAGGATTGTAAGGTTTTGAATTGGTATTAGGCACTGCCCACCAGATCAGATGTAGGGTGGGCAGTGCGAACCAACAAGATTGTGAGGTTTTGAATTGGTATTAGGCACTGCCCACCAGACCAGTAATTTTATTAAAAATATAGATGTAGGGTGGGCAGTGCGAACCAACAAGATTGTGAGGTTTTGAATTGGTATTAGGCACTGCCCACCAGATCAGTATATGTAGATGTAGGGTGGGCAGTGCAAACCAACAGGATTGTGAGGTTTTGAATTGGTATTAGCACTGCCCACCAGACCAGTAATTTTATTAAAAATATAGATAACTACTTAATTTGATCTCGGTGGTCATTGTTTAAAACCGATTACAAACTAATTTTATTGGTATGAAACACTGCCCACCCTACGATTAATATAGTTGAGTTGATGTCGGTGGTCAGTGTTTAAAACCGATTACAAGCTGATTTTATTGGTATGAAACACTGCCCACCCTACGATTAATATAGTTTTGATGTCGGTGGGCAGTGTTTAAAACCGATTACAAGCTGATTTTATTGGTATGAAACACTGCCCACCCTACGATTAATTTTATTACTATTCCCGATTCCCCATTCCCGATTTCCTAATAAAAAAAAATTTCTAAAACCCCTTGACAATATATTAATTTATTAATATATTAATAATGTAAACAAACTCAACAGATAATTTCAGATGAGTAACAATTTTCCTCCTTCCGACAACCAAGGTGCCTTACCCAAGAAAGCCAAGCTCCTTTTGATCGGTTCTCCTGAAAAGGTTCGCAAAACAATTAATGCCATTTATTCCCTTAAGTATGCGCAGCCGGACGAGTGGAGCACTCCGGAGCCCACCGGAAAGCCTGGTGAGGTTATGACCTTTTTGATTCGATACTTTTACGTAGATTAAGATAGGAGTTTGCCAGGGTTGCCCCCTGGCAAATCAAGAATGGTGAAGGATGTTTGGTGAAGGAGGGTGAAGCAGCATGAAGCAAAATGAGTTGGGATGTTATTGCTTTTCAGCAGTTGCTGACTAACTCGGAAATCATGCCATAATTGAGATCTGAAATTATCGATTTTGAGCTGTACTTGTGGAAGGTTAAAGTACAGATTCGGTCAAGGATTGGGGTTAACCCAAACTTGACCGATTTTTTTTTAGGGAGTCGGGAGTCGGGAGATAGGGAGATGGGGAGATGGGGAGATGGGGAGATGGGGAGATAGGGAGATAGGGAGTAGGGAAAAAATATTGTGTACCTAATTAATATGAGAAACGCTGTAATTATCCGATGCATCAGTTATTTCCCAGATTGGTCAAACCGCTGTCTGATATTGGCACGAATATCTTCCCAATCCTCAGCTGTCATTGGTGTTGGCTCTCCGCTACTTAGTCCTTTGAGAATTTCCATTTCTAGGGCGTATCTAGTTTTCTGCTTTTGGTCAGCTCGAATTAACTCTCGAATGTACTCGCTAGTGCTGCTATAACCCCCTAAGGCTACCTGAGCTTGAATAAACTCTTTCATCTCCGAGGGCAGGGCAATGTTCATTGTGTCCATTGGGATACTTAGTTCCTTAGTGCTTGTTTATAGCTAGATTGTCAAGAATTGCCAATGAATTGTCAATCTAGAGACTGCCCCGACACTCAACCCAATTGCAAGGCCGATGTTAGCGGTTGTTACTACTTAGCCTGCGCCCTACAATAAAAAGCGAGAAAAAAAAATGTGAGCCAGCTGCAATTCCCTCTAGATCAGATAAGGGGATATTTTATGGTTTCCAGAATAGTAATGCTCAATGAATTGTGATAATTTTTGTTCCCTACTCCCTGCTCCCTACTCCCTGCTCCCTTTTTCCATCAATCCTATGTTTACAACTCAAATATAAACCCTATATCTTTTACCCACAAAGTAAATGACTACTCCTCCCTTAGATGAGGCGCTCAAGAGTTACGAAATAGCCCTTGATAACCTGGAACATTCAGCATCACCGATGTCTGAAGAGCAAATTATCGCGGTTTTAAATGCTAGGGATTTTGTTCACGCTGCTGGTCAGACAAACCTTCACTATTCTTATCACCAACAAAAAACCCTTGTTGCCTTGGATGTGCGCCTCAAACAACAAGCTTGGCAGATCAGCAAAGTTATTGATTTTGCAAGCTGGCGAACTAGTTTGGAACCCCCAGACACAGCTTGGTGGTGGCATTTAGAAACAGAAGCGGAGCTTGCCCGCTGGCAATGGTGGGATTGGTTATGGCGAGGATTGAGCATTGCTGGCTGGACGGCGAATCTTGGCTTGTTAATCGACCTTCTGCCTCGTTTTCTGATAGCAGGCACTG
>NZ_JAAHHS010000499.1 GCF_010692395.1 Moorena sp. SIO3H5 | reverse complement strand
GCTCCTGGGTGTGGAATTAGATAGGGGTGGAGGTAGTGGTGCGACGCTCCTGGATGGCTGCCCACTTGGTATTGCTGTAGGCATTTGCCCGATTGAGTTGGGTTGGGAATTCGGCAATGGCGTGGGCATTGGTTTAGTTTTGCCTGGTGGGAAACTTGGTCGCGGTATCGAAATTGAGGGGATAATCGGAGCAACTCCCACATTCGGGGCGAAATTGTTGGCAATTAGCAGTCCCTGAAGCAGTTGTTGCTTAGGAGCCTCAACACTCTGCCAATCATCTTGCAGGATTCCGCCAGTATCACGACTATTGGGATTCCAACTCCAGTAGGCAAAACTTAGATTGTTTCGATTAATGTAATCTACCAGCCGCCGCTTCCACAGTCCCTCTGTTGAGTTAGGGTCTACCTCCTTACCACCGAATTCTCCGATCAAAATCGGCGCAATGCCTTCTCTAGCGATATAGTTCCAAGCAATTTCCCACCGGTATTCCAAATTGTTAGGGAAACTCGGTTCTGAAAACCAAGGGTGATTGAAAACTCCAGGGCCATATTCATGGGGGGAATAGACCAGCTTATTAGGATTAGACAAACGTACTGGATATTCCCTAACCCCTTCCAGATTACCCCCATGCCAATGGGTCGCTAGTCGTTGACCTGGAACATTCTTTTCTACACCTTCAACAACTATCAGCCATTTGGGGTTGACCGCAAGAATGGCATTACCAGCCCTCTGTGCTGCCAGTCGCCAGTCAGTAGCGAGATCGTTTGTTCCCCAGCTGGCTGGACCATGGGGTTCATTTTTCAGGTCTGCGCCAATCACATTAGGCTGATTACGGTAACGATTTGCCAGCATTTTCCAGGTTTCTATCCAATCAGTTTCCGTAAACCCATCCCCATACCATAATGGAGGAATAACTTGGTCATTGAGTTGGTGACAGTCCAACAAAATTAATATCCCTTGCTGCTGGGCTTCCTTGATAATGGCATCCATCACCTCCAAGGGCGATTTACCGTAAAGTTCGCGATTGTTACCGATGTTGAAATCAATCCCACTGACCTCTGAAGCCCTGAGCGATTGGATAGAAAAGGGCAGCCGAATCATGTTGTAGCCCAAGCTTTTGATCTGCGCCAACATATCCTTGTAGTCTCGTTTCCACAACCCATGAGGAGCATGCAAGTCTGTCTCAATCCCAAACCAGTTCACCCCTCTGAGTAATATCGGGCGACCTAAGGAATCAAGTAGTTGTGATCCTTGAGTATAAAGAGGTAGCTGCATGGTTCTTGCGGTATTGGCTGCATCAACAGGATGCTGAGAAGGCAAGGTTAATTCCATCAGGGATAAAAAGACTAACCCTAAGCCAAGAACAATGATTCGCCAAGGGAGTCTAAATTTGCTTCGCCGGTACTTAGGAAGCCTACTATGCCCAGGCTTGCGCCGTCGAAACTGCCCGAAATGGCTAATGATTGTCAGCAGGATAGTTGATAGGATGCGGGCAACTCGGGATATGTGCCGGAAAAATCTAGACATCGGTTTCTACAAGAGAAGAAGTAGAGTTGGTTACAACAGCTGCGAGCCGTGGCAAATTTAATAATTAGATGCGGAAAGCGCACCTAGGAACTTGAGATTGAGCTTCCTTCACCCTGAGGTGCGACCCAAGGCCGCGAGGGATTGCTCGCGGCCTTGGAGGCCCGCACCTTAACTAACTCGAAAAACTAAATTAAGCAACTATATATAGGGCAATGGCTAGGTGACCATAGACAATCCCTTAATATCAATACCCAAAACTAGCGCTAATGTCAGTGTATCTTCTCAAAACCTAAACCATACAATTCCCCTGATTAAAAATCTTGTAATGCTTGATGGGTAAAGGGTAGAGTCGCGCACCTAAGGAATTTATGGGGGGCACACAACCTTCACAAAGTATTTTGAGGTGCGACCCAAGGCCGCGAGGGATTGCTCGCGGCCTTGGAGGCGCGCACCTAACAGATTCCAAAGACTAAGCCAGGGTAGGTATTTAAAAAACTCAACAAATTTTTGGGGGGCATACAGTCAAACCCTTATTGAACATGGGTTTTAGCTCCATAACCCTTTTTATTTTTCCCCACATCCACCTTCCCCTTGGTTTTTGAGGGAGTATTCTGACCTAAATAAACTTTGAATTGTAAAGTTCTCATGAATTGTAAAGTTCTCAGGTGATCACAAGGAACTGCAAGTTTCAATCTAGAAGGAGTTTATATACCTTCAGTACTTATTCCTAGAAATATACCTTCACTACTTATTCCTACAAATCTAGCGTTTATCGCACTTATGAGGTGCATTTTTTTACTTTAATTCCCTATCTTGATGCACCGCATCCCTATTAAATATTCTCTATTTCCTGTTCCCTGTTCCCTAAAATCCGAAGATGTGTACCTCATGGCTATGATTAGGGATATATACCTTCACTACTTATTCCTACAAATATACCTTTACTACTTATTCCTACAAATATACCTTCACTAGTTATTCATATAAAATTCATAAACTTAGTGAAGGGTTTCATAAAACTTTTATCAAACATGGGATAACTACAGATTAATTTAAAGAAAAGCCAAAGTATTAAAGGGTGCAGCTACAAAAAACTACTTCTGCCGCTGACCACCAATAAGAAGTTAGCGAAAGACTAAAAACTTCACAACTTCATGAAAACTTGGCAAAGTCTTACGCGGCTCAGATTAAATGGCTGATGCGGCAACTATCCAAGGAAACTACTGATTATGACATCTCCGATTAAACAATTTGTCCTGAAACCGATCGTATTTTCAGCTGCACTGTTTGCAGTCCTAACCATACCACTAGCTTGGTTTGGCTCTAGACCTTTAAATATTGAAGTGCAACAGGAGCCAGTGTTTGACGGTAAACTAATAGACGTAGCTACACCTTACTTGGGCTTAGCAGCGCTACTAAGTCTGACTCTAGGAACTGCTACAGTGGCCATGACCGGATGGCGCTCCGCTGACCGCAACCGGTCTGATATAGAGGCACAGTTATCGGGTCTTGAGGAAAATCTCAAGAAAAAGGAGGAATTGTTAGAGACACTTCAGCTCTCAGACTCTAGATTAGATGCTTCTGGACTCAGGGACTTTACCTCAGAGAAAGACACTTCACTATCTTTGAACGACAACTACCAGCCCATTACCAATCTTGAGCAAGTCACTTCTGAATCCTTGCCCAAAAACTACCATCCGATTGCCGAAACTGGGTCGGTAAGTGAACCCGTAATAATTACCACTCAACCAGTCGATCATGAAGCATCCACTCAATCCCCCACTAAACCTGACTTGGACGTGCGAGCAGCTACGGCTAGGTTTGCATCGGTTCAATCATTTCTAGCCTATGCTCCAGCCAATGCTGCTCAGGAGCCACAGATGAAACCAACTCCCCTTAATGGTGATGAGTTTGACCAACTCTACACTAAAGTTCAGCATCTTATGTCTCAGATGGTCGCTGTAAAAAAGGCTATGGAAAGAAAGTCACCGAAAACCTCACTCGAATAGTCGGTCTGCAGATAGTTACCAAAAAAACTTGGTAATGGCTAATTCTTAGATATTGATAGTTAAGTCATATCAAGGGTTAGTCATTATCTTTTCTTACCAGTCAAACCGGAATCTTACCACGTAATGTTTTAATAAAAGCCCTAATCACCTCAGCTGGAGTCTGTCTAGATTGAGGTAAACACGATCAGAAAAATACTTTTGCCCATAGGTCTACCGTCAAGATCGCTGCTAAATGCCTTGAATGCACCCAAACTCATGCAGTTACATCATATGCACTGACATCAATTCAGTTCAGAATCCGTAGAAAGCATCGCTACAATGCGGTCGAACCTTTTCCTATTTTGCCAACCTAGCCACAGGGGGAGAACTTGGGCTTCTGCTAATTCGAGTACCAAGGATTGAATTTCTTGGTCAGATGCCTGTCCATAAAGCAGTAGTACTAAGAACCCATCGAGTTGCCGTGCCATTGTTTTAGCTTGAGGTAAGGCATCTATAGCTTCAGTCCAATGAACAGGGAACATCAAATGAAGTGGCTTATCCTCTCCCATGTGGATTAGAGTCGGTTTGAGGAGATTGCAAGTGCCATGAGGTCCCTCGTACCAAGGGCGATGATTTTCTAGGTACGCAGCTTCTGACTTTACCCAAGTATTCATTTTGTACCTCTAAGTTTATTATAGCTCTTATTTTCTTTATGGTAATTGATGAAAAATGGATTCGCTAAAATTATTTGTAGTCTACAACGAATAAATGCTCTTAGGGTTTGCTTTTGATAATTTATTCAATGGTTGATTCGTTAAAAAAAACATGGATTGGTAGTATTTACTCATTTATGCAATTTTATAATGCTTAAATTAATTTAAAAAAAATCCATAGTTTGCAATTGTTTTTTTAGTTATCTATAAGTTATACTTAAGTTAAAAAATAATATAAATTGTTCACCAATTTATATTATTTTAAATTCCTACACCTGTGAGGCTGGAATAACTTACTAGGAAGGGTTTTTTTTCAGTTATTGTTCTGACCAATAGTCAAGATTTAGAATGACAGTAACCTGGAATGAACGAGAAAAATTTCCCTTTACCTTTATCCTTTGGTAAAACTTGATCCTTTCTTGATGCAAAGCGTGAGTGAGAAGAACCACTGCAGTCGCTTATGGCCAATGGATCTGTGTGCGGAACCTGCGTCCGCACCGCTGTTTGTCCCGTGGAACGGCAGTGGATCCTAGGGGAAAACCCCGCAGGTCGGGGCTGCCTCTCCAAGACCGCGCTGCCTCCCCAAGACCATAATGGTGCGTTTGACCCGTAATTAAATTCGCCACGGGTCGCACCTCTGCATCGCTTTTACAATTAGGAAAAAATTCGCGCAAAAATTGCCACATTTCCCCCGCCCGGGCTCCACACTTCCCACACTTCCCTTCTTTATTTACAAAGATTAGATGCACCTGATCAGCAAAGGACAAGGGGTGATCGAAAAACTTGATCTCTAAAAACCTGGA
>NZ_JAAHHS010000498.1 GCF_010692395.1 Moorena sp. SIO3H5 | reverse complement strand
CCTATAGAAGAAGAGTTGTAAGGGATCAGCTATCAGTTATTAGCTATCAGCTATTAGCGATTAGCGCTACGCGAACAGTTAATGCGCTACGCGCACGCTACGCGAACAGTACACATAATTCAAGTAGGGTGGGCAAAGTTTCATTCTCTACAATACTGATTTCAACCAAACTTTTTTTGCCCACCCTACAAGCTACAACTTAGAGTAAATTGAGTGTAAAAAAAATCTGAATTCAAGTAGGGTGGGCAAAGTTTTATTATCTATAATATTCAAAAGAACTCAATTTTTTTGCCCACCCTACAAGCTATTTATCACGTCAGCATAAAATATTGGAAACTGATACATGCCAGCTAAAGATGCTTTCCATAATGCCATGCGTTCTGCTCTAATGAAGCAGGGTTGGACAATTACTCATGATCCCCTTTCTATTGAGTTTGAGGATGTGCCACTTTACGTTGATATCGGAGCTGAACGCTTATTTGCGGCTGAACGGGGTCGTGATAAGATAGCGGTGGAAGTTAAAAGCTTTTTGAGCGATTCAGCAATCTCTGAATTTCATACTGCTCTTGGACAGTTTTTGAACTATCGTATGGCACTGTCGGAACTCGAACCTGATAGAATTCTGTATTTAGCAATTCCCAAGGATGCTTACGAAAGTTTCTTTATCCGACGATTTGCTCAAAAAGCGATTGCAATCAACAGCTTAAGGCTAATTGTATATAATCCAGAACTTGAGGATATTGTACAATGGCAATAAAAAACTACAGTTAAAAAAATCCGAACTCAAGTAGAACTGAAGTAGTGTGGGCAAAGTTTCATTCTCTACAATACTGATTTAAACCCAACTTTTTTTGCCCACCCTACAAGCTCTGACCGCTGACCGCTGACCGCTGAATGCTTAGGATTATAAAATGGCAATAAACAAGTACAGTGAAATCATCCAAACCGTTATTCGTGAGCAAGCCGAGCTACACCAATCGGGTTATATTCCCATAGAGACAATTGTAGATATCGAACGCCATCACTACTTGTTGCTACAGGTGGGTTGGGTGAAAGACCATTGGGTTTATGGGTCTATCCTTCACCTAGATATTATTGATGGCAAAATCTACATTCAACAGAATAATACAGAACAAGTTATCGCTCAACGTTTAGTAGAATTGGGAGTGCCTAAAACAGATATTGTGATTGGCTTCCATTCTCCTTTTAAACGACAATTCACTGACTATGCAGTTGGCTAGGTACATTAGACCTCTTGCATAAGTCTCATAAACCGTGGGTGTTGACAAGGCAAAAGGCAAAAGCGATGCAGCGCGGTCTTGGGGGTTTCCCCCATGAGCGACTGCATCAAGACGGCAAAAGGCAAAAGTTTCCCTAGAATTCAAGTAGGGTGGGCAAAATTATATTATCTAGAATAGTCAAAAGAACCCAATTTTTTTGCCCACCCTACAAGCTGACTTAGCTCCCTGTTCCCTATTCCCTGTTCCCTATTCCCTGTTCCCTGTTCCCTGTTCCCTGTTCCCTACTTCTGCAAGAAGTCTAATAGTCAAAAGAACCCAACTTTTTTTGCCCACCCTACAAGTTCTAACTGATAGTAAATCCCATGACTATTTCTACTCCTGTCTTAACCCTACCCCCCCTGGAAAACGGTGACAAACTGACCCGTTTTGAATTTGAGCAGCGCTACGCCGCTATGCCCCAGGTCAAAAAAGCTGAATTAATCGAAGGATGTGTTTATATGACTTCTCCTGTCCATGCCAAAGCTCATGGTAAACCCCACGCTCACATTATGGGATGGCTCGTTTCCTACGAAGCGGTCACTACTGGTGTAGAAGTTTTGGATAATCCTACCGTGCGTCTAGATGCTGACAACGAAGTCCAACCCGATGCTCTGCTTCGGATCGAAGAGAATGGACAATCTACGATCAGCAACGACGACTATGTAGAAGGGGCACCAGAACTGATTGTTGAAATTGCTGCCAGTAGCGCGTCGTATGATCTACACCAAAAATTTAATGTCTATCGCCGCAATCAGGTGCAGGAGTATATAGTCTGGCGAGTGTATGACCAAGAATTGGATTGGTTCTGTCTACAAGAGGGTAAATATATTGCGTTGCAACCTGATCAAGCAGGCATTTTGACTTCAACAATTTTCCCTGGTTTGTGGCTGGCGAAATCTGCCTTATTATCCGGAGATCTAGGCACTGTGTTAGCAGTTTTACAACAGGGAGTAGGGAATAGGGAGATAGGGAGATAGGGAGATGGGGAGATGGGGAGATGGGGAGATAGGGAGATGGTTTAACAGTTTGTTTGATAACAGTTTAATTTAATGGCTCGTAATCGTGCTAAGATTAATAAAAATACCTATTTATTATAGCGTTTTACTAGCCTAGCGAGGTACAAAGGTTTTTTTGCCTATTGCCTCTTGCCTATTATCTGCTCCCTACTCCCTACTCCCTCTAGTATTAACCTATGCAAATTCCTTTGCCAACAGGTTTTGATCAACTCAATAGAGCCGAACAAATCAATTATATTGGTGACCTTTGGGATTGGTTTATCTCTCAACCAGATGACACAATAGCACCACAGTGGCATATGGATATTGTTCAGGAACGATTAGCCGATCATGACCCTGAGCGATCGCAACCTTGGACGAATGTAAAGCAACGGTTGGGTCGTAAGTACGGTGAACAATAGGTTTGAAGTTGTTTTTGATGCTCGTGCAGAAGAAGATGTAGATGTAGCAGCCGAATGGTATGCCAAGAAAAGTTCAGAAGCTGCATTAGGCTTTTTAAAAGAAATCACAACTGTAGTAGAGCGACTCTCTCAATATCCAGAGGCTTACACAGTAGTCAAATCCAAGGTTCGCAGAGCACCAACCAGGCGTTTTCCTTTTTATGTTTACTATCGCCTTGATGGCGATCGCGTTACAGTTTTGGCGGTGCTACATATTAGACGCGCCCCAGATGCGTGGCAAATGCGTTAGGGGCTATTAGAATTGGGGATAATTTTCAAAGTTTCGTGGAACAGGCATCTTGCCTGTTGCTCCTGTTACAATTCTCCCGAACTCCCCATCACCCCATCACCCCAACTCCCCAACTCCCCATCACCCCATCGCCCCATCTCCCCATCTCCCAATAGATGCTATTCTAACGGCTAGAAATAACTAAAAATAAAGAGGAGTCAACGACAATGGGCAAAAAGAAATTACTCCCTGGCCAAAAATCTCCCATCCTACGTTCCACCACCGCTAAGCCCATCCCCGGCTTGACCGAAACCGAGCTGACCACTGGATGGGACGGGCAAGCCCAGGGGCTCCAACCCGCCCAACAGTGTCAAACACTGCATAGTTATGCTTGCCCTCCTTTTGCCGGAGACGATGCTGAGTAAGACTCAGTTGATCAAAGAAGCCGCAAATTGTATTAAAAGTATTTTTTATAGGGGCTGCTATTAGTTTCGTGGCACAGGCATCTTGCCTGTTGCTGTTCAAAGTTTTGTAGAACAGGCATCTTGCCTGTTGTTGCTCCTGTTAAAATTATACCCAACTCCCAACCCCCGATTCCCGATTCCCGATTCCCGATTCCCGATTCCCGATTCTAAATTCTAAATTCTAAATTCTTAATTCTCAATTCTTAATTCATTAAAAAATTATTAGGAGCAAAACAAAATGGGAAAAAAGAAACTCTTGCCTAGCAAAAAATCTCCCATCCTACGTTCCACCACCGCAAAGCCCATCCCCGGCTTGTCCGAAGCTCCGCTGACTACAGGATGGGCAGGGGAAGCCCATCGCTCGCTGGTAGAGTTATCCGGCTTTCGCTTCGCCGCCAAGAGAGACAGAGAGTTAGGCTTTCGCGAGAGGGGACGACACTGAGTAAGACTCAGTCGATCTAAACAAGCCGCAAATTGTATCAAAAGTCTTTTTTATAGTGGCTGTTCAAAGTTTTGTGGAACAGGCATCTTGCCTGTTGTTGCTCCTATTAATAGTTTTGTGAAACAGGCATCTTGCCCATTGCTCCTGTTACAATTCTCCCCATCTCCCCATCTCCCCATCTCCCAATTCTTAATTCCCAATTCTCAATTCTTAATTCTTAATTCTTAATTCTTAATTCTTAATTACCCACTGTAAACAAATGTAAACCCCCCTTGACTCCCCGCCCTTACCCAATGGTAGTCTAAGCACTGTAACAAACAAAATCTAACAGGAGCAAAAGATAATGGGAAAGAAAAAACTCTTGCCTGGCCAAAAATCTCCCATCGTACGTTCCACCACCGCTAAGCCCATCCCCGGCTTGGAAGAAACAGCCCTGACGGAGGGCATGGGCAGTGAGAGTTGTGGGTCAATCACCCCATTGGCCTTGGGGACTTTTGGGAGTAGCTGTTATCCTTTTGCGGGGGACGGGGACGAGTAAAGCTACTCTATCACAGTTAATGCAAATTATCTCAAAAGTCTTTTTTTTCATTGCTGGGCGGTCGATTGGCTGCGATAAATTGGCGGGAAACCCTCGCTACTTCGGGGTCTTCCGTTACCACGCCACGGTGTTTGCTCGATGCTTGCCGTGGTGAGACTTTTTTGACAAATGTTGTGATTCCGATAGAGAAACCCCAGCTATTGGGGTTTTTCTTTTTAAATAGGGGAATCGGGAATCGGGAGTCGGGAATCGGGAATCGGGAATCGGGAATCGGGATACTTGTAGGGTGGGAATTGCTGAAAATGATCTTTATTGAACGGCGAGCCATGAAATAGGCAATGCCCACCAATACCCAATCTCTGAGTAGTTGATGGTAACAATCGGGATACTTGTAGGGTGGGAATTGCTGAAAATGATCTTTATTGAACGGCGAGCAATGAAATAGGCAATGCCCACCAATACCCAATCTCTGAGTATTTGATGGTAACAATCGGGATACTTGTAGGGTGGGAATTGCTGAAAAAGCTCTTGATTGAACGGCGAGCAATTAAATAAGCAATGCCCACCAATACCCAATCTCTGAGTATTTGATGGTAACAATCGGGATACTTGTAGGGTGGGAATTGCTGAAAAAGCTCTTGATTGAACGGCGAGCAATTAAATAAGCAATGCCCACCAATAC
>NZ_JAAHHS010000497.1 GCF_010692395.1 Moorena sp. SIO3H5 | reverse complement strand
TATTAAAGGGCACTAATCTAAAAGGCGCTGATTTACAATTTGCTGTGATGCCTGATGGCAAAACTGTTTATGGAACCGATGATTACTGATCCTAAGTATTCAGCTATCAGCACTCAGCTATCAGCACTCAGCTTAAAATAAACCTCCAACGGGAGAATTTAATAGTTTGAGATTAATCAGAATGCCCACGCTACACCGAACAGCTTTTTGGCATAGGCTTAATGTTTGTGGCCAAAGGCCAAGGCCTTTGGCCACGCTACGCGAATGGCCACGCTGTGCGAACGACGCTCAAACCGTTCCTCGAATGCTTACCTATTTTACTGAAAAGCTGACAGCTGACAGCTGACAGCTGAACGCGCACGCGTGTGCGTAGCACATATGCTGACAATGAAATTAGGCTGCTCCTGGATTAAGTCGCCTCATTTCCCAGGTGGTGTAGGTACCAATCGGACTCCAAAGCATGTAGGGAAGTAGTAACAAAAACGCCACCAGGGATACGGGATAAATCAGTAAAGCCAGGATAAGACTTAAAAAGGCACCTGTGCCACCAATAATGGTACCAACGGTAAGGCTACGAAACAGGAACATCACGGGTGTATATGCCATGGTGATGATTTCTAGTAGTAGATATAAACCCATGAGCAACCAGGTGCTTCGGCTACCTGGGTTATTTTCCCAAACTATATAGGCTGACCAACCACCGCAAATAAAGATAGTTATCCAGATTAGGGGAATTGCTCCCTCGAAGGTTAGCCATTCCGGACGACGTAGGCGATAGAACCATCTGACTCCTTCGGGTCTGGTGATTAAGTTACCAGCGAATGCTACTAGCAGGGTTACCGCTGCAATTACCATCCAAGATTTAATCATGATTTCCGCCTTGCTCCTAAATTCTCAATTTCCTCAAAAATGAGCAAAAATGTAGTAATATAAATCAAATTAATCGAAAAATACGTCTTACCTCTCTTCCCCCGATTCCCGACTCCCGATTCCCGATTCCCGATTCTCGACTCCCGACTCCCGATTCTCGATTCTCGACTCCCGATTCCACCCTTCTGCTCAACTAGTTTTTAGATTTATTTGTTATAATATTCGATAATTTTTGGATAAATTCTTCAGTAAATTGAGTCAAGGCTTTGGCTCCAGTTGCTTGGGGTTCATTGATGACCACCGGTCGAAACTCATCCACGGCTTTGGCAACTGCAACATTCCTGGGAATTTCGATACTAAAAATTTTCTCTTTCCCAAAATTATCAGTCAATCGGTTCTTGACTTGTGTAGCCATATTGGTGGCGTGACCAAGGGAGAAAAACAGAATCCCAATCAGGGTTATCCCAGAGCGATCGCTTTGTACCAGCTTTTTGATCTGTCCTTCTTCCAGGATGCCAATCCCAACCACTGATAAAGGTTCAGGTTTGGCAGGAATGAGATAAAAATCACTAGCAATAATTCCACTACGAGTGATAATATTCTCGCTTGGGGGGAAATCCAATAGAATAAAATCATAGATTTGTTGCACTGGCTCCAGGGCACGCTTAATTAAATAATTTTCTAGTTGATTCCAGTTTTTTTCAAACTCTTGAGGATTATCCTTTGACTGAGAAAACAGCAATGCAGCCAGTAGAAAATCATTGTAGGTTTCGATATCCCCTGGCAATAAATCTAGTCCATCTACTCGACAAATATTGCGCTGAATCGCTTGTTCAATGGGAATATATGCCTGAGTCGGTGACTGAATGACTTGATTAATTATTTTTTTTAAGGTTCGGTCTTCCTTCTTGAGTTTAGCAAATTGCACTGGAGGCATCAGGCTTAGGGTAGCATTAATCTGGGTATCGAGATCAACGATTAATACTCGCATGCCATAATCTTTGGCAAGACAGGTAGCAAGGTTGACGGTGGTGGTAGTCTTGCCAACACCGCCTTTCATATTGACTATGGAAATGGTGTATCCCAGTTTTGACAAAAAGAAAGAGGTAACATAACGTGAAGGTCATTGCAGTATACCATAACAAAGGCGGGGTCGGGAAAACCACAACGGTGGTTAACCTAGGGGCAGCTATCCGAAAAAACCGCAAAAAAGTGCTGATCATCGATCTTGATAGCCAAGCTAATGCTACCTTTGCTACCGGACTGGTTAAATTTTATGACGAAGCATTTGATGATATCAAAGAGTGTAATATTCTCCATGTTTTGCAATCTGAGGAATTCTTCTCAATCTCGGAAGTAGCTAGAAAATCGGAATTCTGCAATCCAGAAATTGATGTGGTCCCTGCCCACATTGATCTGATGAAATATGAGCTTGATATGAATCAGCTTGATTTTAGTTTGCTAATGCTGATGGATAAACTAGAGGATGTTAAAACTGACTATGATGTGGTCATTATTGATACCCCGCCCTCTTGGAATTTATATGCTAGAATTGCTTTAATCACTGCTGACTATTTAATCATTCCTTCAGACCTCAAGCCTTTTTCTAATCAAGGCTTACTGAATGTTAAAGATTTCATCAGAGCTATTAATAGCTATCGAAAACAAGTCAAAATTAAACCGCCCCTTAAAGTCTTGGGAGTGCTGCCTTCTAAAATAGCAACCAATAATATGTTCATACAACATACCTTGCCAAAACGGATAAAAGCAATTTCCGATCGATATGGGTTTGATGTGATGAAGAGTGTTATTTTCGATCGAGATGATTTGGCAAAGTGTGCTGAACAAGTTGAAAAAGTAGACAATCAAGATATACCGTCTCCAGTGTCTGTTTTGGATTATAAGCCCTATTCTCTGGCTTCAGAAGAATTTAGGTCTCTTGCCCAAGAAGTTTTGGAAAAAATAGGCATGTAAACTAAGCGCGTTTGTATTTGAGTTGTGAACATAGGATTGATGGTAAAAGGGAACAGGGAACAGCGATGCAGCGCGGTCTTGGGGGTTTCCACGGGGCTGGAGAGCGATGCAGCGCGGTCTTGGGGGTTTCCCCCACTCGCTATTGCATCAAGACAGGTGCGGACGCAGGTTCCGCACACAGCCCCTCCCCATGAGCGACTGCATCAAGACGGGAACAGGGAACAGTAGTCAATATATCCAAGGAGTTTTTACTGTTATGATAAATTAAGATTATTGTTTGTGATAGCATTATAAATGCTATCTAAAAATTGGTGTAGTAATTGTTATAATTATTGTTCCCGATTCCCGACTCCCGACTCCCGACTCCCGACTCCCGATTCCCTACTCCCTACTCCCTATTCCCTGTTCCCTGTTCCCTATTCCCTTTAGATAATGATGGTGACAGAACGCCTAATTATTTTCAGCCGCTATCCAGAGCCCGGAAAGACTAAAACCAGGATGATACCAGCTCTAGGAGCGGATGGTGCGGCCAACCTTCAACGTCGCATGACTGAACACACTGTTGCCCAGGTCAAGGAATTAACAACTGCTCGCCCTGTGTCTGTAGAAATCCATTTTGCTGGTGGTAATCAACAGCTAATGGAGAATTGGTTAGGGTCGAATCTGGTCTATAAACCTCAGAGTGATGGGGATTTGGGCAAGCGCATCACAACGGCATTTCAGTTATCCTTTGCGGAAAGCATGACCAAAGTTGTGATCATTGGTATTGATTGCCCCGATTTGAATAGTTCGTTGATGAATCAGGCATTTGAGGCTCTAGACCATCATGATTTAGTACTTGGACAAGCCAAGGATGGCGGCTACTATCTGGTTGGTCTAAGTCGATTGATTCCAGATTTGTTTGTGGGAGTGAGTTGGGGCACCTCTGAGGTTTTGCAGCAAACAGTGGATATTGCTAAGAGTCTTAACCTAACTATGGCTATGCTTTCCGAGCTTACTGATGTTGACCGCCCAGAGGATCTCTGGGTAGTATCAAATTTGATACCTAATATCTAATAGCTTACATTTTTGAACTCTTAGCACTTTCTAGTTTTTCTGAAAATATTGTAATCAGCTCCATCATGTCTTTGACTAATTCTTGTTCAAGGCTGATGTCTTCTGATGATTTGTTGATAATTATTACTTCTGTATTGAATTCTTCACACATAGCAAAGACTAATTCAGCACTAACTCTAAGCAGCCTATCTTTGTGAGTAATGACAACTCTGCCAACATTTCCCTGCATGATGCGCTTGAGCAGTTTCTGTAAGCCTTTATTTTGGGAATTGATTCCGGAACCTGAATCTTGAATTGTTTCATACTGCCAAGCATTAGCAGTACTAAAAGACTCTAAAATCTTGATTTGCTTGACTAAATCTTCTTTTTGGTCTTGATCTGAAATACGGGCATAGTTAATAGTTATGCGATCATCGATCTGACCGACATTCCGTGGTGTAATGTGTTTGATATCGGCTACATAAAATCGCCGATGGCCACTGGGAGAACGTTGTGACCTAATCTTTCCTGCGTCTGCCCACCTCCTTAAGGTTTTAACTGAGACCCCTAGCTCACTGGCTGCTTCTCCAATACTAATGGTTAACCCTGACATGTTGGATTTATCACCTTATTTGAATTGAGTTTAATCAGCTATCAGCAGTTAGCTATCAGCTTAAGCGCTACGCGAACAGCTTAAGCGCTACGCGCACGCGTGCGCGTTCAGCTATTAGGTATTAGGTATTAGGTATCAGCTTATGGGTTAGGTGGTCACAGGCTGGAAGCCTGTTCCACGAAGCCTGTGCCAGACTACAGATGGTGCTTTTGAATATAAGCTGACTGCTGACCACTGACCACTGACTGCTGATTTTGTATCTAGTTTACCTTTTATTGTATCGCTATAATATAATAAATGTCTAGATATGGATAGAAATTAAGGGGACATTGGTTATTTCCTACTCAGCAATGCTAATTTGTCAGAAACAATGCCTAAACGTCTTGCGTGATAGTAAAAATTTCCATTATCATCCCGGTTCTCAATGAGGCTAGTCACATAGCTGATACTTTGGCTACGGTTAGGGAAGCGTCTAATGTGGAAGTGATTGTGGTAGATGGGGGCAGTGATGATGAAACTGTTGCGATCGCACAATCAGTTGGTGCTAAGATTATAGCTGCTGGGACCGGTCGCGCTAGTCAAATGAATGCTGGGGCTGCGGTGGCT